>NZ_DATMGG010000025.1:0-31435 GCF_035555815.1 Sphingomonas sp. | reverse complement strand
GCCAGGTGGTGGTCGCGGTCAAGGCCTGTTCGATCAACTACCCCGACGTCCTGATCATCGAGGACAAATATCAGTTCAAGCCGCCGCGCCCGTTCGCGCCGGGCGGAGAGATCGCCGGCGTGGTAGAGGCGGTGGGCGAGGGCGTGACCGACTTCGCCCCCGGCGACCGCGTGCTCGCGATGGTCGGTCACAACGGCCTGGCCGAAAAGGTCGCGGTGGACGCCGCCCGGCTCTATCGCCTGCCTGAGGGGCGCAGCTTCGAGGAAGGCGCGTCGCTGCTGCTGACCTATGCCACCACCATCCACGCGCTGCTCGATCGCGGGCATCTGAAGACCGGGCAGACCTTGCTCGTGCTCGGGGCCGCCGGCGGGGTCGGGCTCGCCGCGATCGAGCTGGGCAAGGCGTTCGGCGCGCGGGTGATCGCCGCCGTCTCCTCCGAAGAAAAGGCGGCGGCCGCGAAACAGGCCGGCGCGGATGAGGCGATCGTCTATCCGCGCGCGCCGTTCGACAAGGACCAGTCGAAGGCGCTGGCGGAGGCGTTCAAGGCGGCGGTCGGGCCGAACGGCGCCGACGTGATCTACGATCCGGTCGGCGGCGACTATGCCGAGCCGGCGCTGCGCTCGATCGGGTGGGAGGGGCGCTATCTGGTGGTCGGCTTCCCCGCCGGCATCCCGCGCCTGCCGCTCAACCTGACCCTGCTCAAGAGCTGCGACGTGTGCGGCGTGTTCTGGGGCGCCTTCGCCGCGCGCGATCCGCGGGCCAATCAGGTCCATGTCGATCATCTGTTCCGGCTGTGGGCCGATGGCGCGATCGCCCCGCGCGTGACCGAGACCTTCGCCTTTGCCGACGGAGGCAAGGCGATCGCCAAGATGGCCGCGCGCGGCGCGATCGGCAAGCTGGTGGTGCGCGTCGCCGACTAAGGGCGATCGCCACTGCGATGTCGCCCCAACCTGTACCCCGGCGCAGGCCGGGGCACAGTCGCGGGGCGCCCGTAACCGCGCGATACCTCCGTCACCTCGACCTGCCCGACCGGGCCCCGGCCTGCGCCGGGGAGGATATGCGCGCGGGACGGGGGCGGGTAGCGCAACGGCGGTTGCGCGCGCCGCGTCCCCCACCTATCTCAGCGCCGACCAACAACGAGGGGCCGTGCATGACCAGTTTCGACGACCGCGAACGCGCTTTTGAGACCAAGTTCGCGCGCGACGAGGAGATGGCGTTCCGCGTGACGGCGCGCCGCAACCGGCTGGTCGGGCAATGGGCGGCGGCCAAGATGGGCCTGACCCCGGAAGAGACCGACGCCTATGCCAAGGCGGTGGTCCAGGCCGATTTCGAGGAAGCCGGCGACGAGGACGTGATCCGCAAGCTGGTCGGCGATCTGACCGCCGCCAACATCGACATCGATGATGCGGAGGTGCGCCGCGCGCTCGAGGAAGCCAGCGTCGATGCGCGCCGCCAGCTGATGGAATCCAAGTAACCATGCCGATGGAGGCCGACCAGATCGCCGCGCTGATCCGGGATGCGATTCCCGATGCGGTCGTGCGGATCGACGATCTTGCCGGCGACGGCGATCATTATGCCGCGCACGTGACCAGCGCGAGTTTCAGCGGGATGCCGCGCGTCCGCCAGCATCAGGCCGTCTATGCGGCGTTGGGCGGGCGAATGGGCGGCGTGCTCCACGCGCTTCAACTCACCACCGCCGTGCCGGCCGAGGAGTAGAGAGATGACCGACGTCAACGCCCGCATCGGCGATCTTGTGAACGGCAGCGACGTGCTGCTGTTCATGAAGGGCACGCCGTTGTTCCCGCAGTGCGGCTTTTCCAGCCGCGCCGTGGCGATCCTCCAGCACCTGGGTGCCGAATTCGATTCGGTCGACGTGCTCCAGGACCAGGATATCCGCCAGGGCATCAAGGCGTTCAGCGACTGGCCGACCATCCCCCAGCTCTATGTGAAGGGTGAGTTCGTCGGCGGTTCGGACATCATGATGGAGATGTACGAAAGCGGCGAGCTGAAGACGCTGCTGGCCGAAAAGGGGGTCGTGCAGGCGGAGTAGGAGTAGCGCGTGCTTCTCGACGCCCGTGAGCGCACTGCCGCCGGCCGCGCTGCCGCGTCCGGCGCGCCTCTCCTGATCTGCGACCTGACGCAAAGCTATTCGCCCACGGGCGGTGGCGGCATCAGCACCTATCTGCGCGAAAAGCGCGATTACGTGCTGCGTGAGACGCCGCACCACCTGCTCCAGATCGTGCCCGGCCCCGAAGACCGGATCACCGTCGATGGCCGCCACATCTTTGCGGAGGTCGGCGCCGATCCGGTGCGTGGCAGCCCCAACTACCGCTTTATCCTGCGGACCGGAAAGGTACGCGAGCTGCTGGCGGAATATCGCCCAGACGTCGTCGAATCGCTGTGTCCCTGGGTGCTGCCGTGGACCGCGATCCGCCACCGCCGCGCCTTTCCCGAAACCACGCTGGTCGCCGGCTATCGCACCGATTTCCCCAACGCCCATGTCTATCGGGTGGGGCGGGAGAAGTTCGGCGAGGTCGCCGGTCGCTTCCTCCGCCTGCTCAGCTGGGGCTATGCGGAGATCACCTATCGCGAATTCGACCACGTCTACACGCTGAGCGAGGATGCCCGCGCCCAGCTCGCGCGGAAAAAGGTCACCCGCACCAGCGTGCTGCCGCTGGGCGTCGATACCGATCTGTTCCATCCTGACCGGCGCGATCCCGGCTATCGCACCGAACTCGGCCTGCCCGGCGCCGGGCCGCTGCTCGCCTATGCCGGGCGGATCGACAATGAAAAGCGCGCCGACCGGCTGATCGCGATGTTCAAGGCGCTGCCCGCCGATCTCGGCGCCGCGATGGTGCTGATCGGCGACGGCAAGCTGCGCGCCCGGTTGGCGGAGGAGGCTCGCGGTCTGCCGATCGCCTTCACCGGGTTCGAAACCGACCGTGCCGAGCTGGCGCGCGCGCTCGCCTCATCGGATATCTACGTCTCGGCGATGGCGGACGAGACCTTCGGCATCTCGGTGATCGAGGCGCAGGCGGCGGGCCTGCCCGTGGTCGGCGTCGCCGGCGGGGCGATGGCGGATCGGGTGCCGGCGGGCACCGGCCTGCTCGGCCCGGTCGACGATACCGACGCGATGGCCGCACATGTCGTTCGGGTCTGGCGGGACGGCGCGGCGGCGATGGGCGCGGCGGCGCGCGCGATGGTGGCCGAACATTATGGCTGGCGCGCCACCTTCGCCCGGCTGTTCGACGACATCTATCCCGCCGCCTTCGCACGCACCGCGATTCGACTGGAGGAGGATGCGGCGCTGCTGTTCCCGCCCAAACGCGATCCGCGCTCGGTGACCTGTCGCCGGTGATGGTGGGGAGGGACCGGGTGCGGGCGGGACGCTCCGGAGACTGAGCGGCCCGCCCGACTAACTGAAGCGGTGGGAGCCGCTCGGTCGGGCATCGTGTTGCACCTCGCGTGCCAATTGTCGAGTGGCCACCTTTTGCGGGCATCGCGGTGGTTAACGGGAAATCGCCCCGCTGCCGGGTGTAAACCCTGCCGACACCTTCCGGTCCCGCCGCGCCCCTTCAGATGATCGACTCTTCGGCGCCGCGTTCAGCCAGCGTTCACCCTATTGACTACATTCGTAATCGCACCGAAAAGGAAGCGACGGATAAGGGAGCGAGCGTAATGGCCGAGCGCATCAGCGATGCCGAACATGCGGTGATGGAGGTGCTGTGGGACGAAGCGCCGCTCACCGCGCAGGAAGTGGCCGAACGCGCCGCCCCGGAACGCGGCTGGAGCGCCAACACCGTCAAGACGCTGCTCGGCCGGCTGCTGGCCAAGAACGTCGTCGGGCATGAGGAGGTCGGCCGCCGCTACCTCTACCGGCCGCTGGTCGCGCGCGGCGATTATGTCGAGGGCGAGTCGCGCCGGCTGATGGACCGGCTGTTCGGCGGCAAGCTGACCCCGCTGGTCGCCCATATGGCGCAGCGCGACCAGCTCACCGCCGAGGACATCGCCGAGATCGAGGCGCTGCTGAAGGACCTCAAGCAATGATCGCCTGGGCCATCGAGACGCTGATCGCCTCCACGCTGCTGATGCTGCTGGTGCTGGCGATCCGCGGGCCGGTCCGGCGCGCATTCGGGCCGGACCTCGCCTATGCGCTGTGGGCGCTGCCCGCGCTGCGCATGTTGCTGCCGCCGCTGCCCGAAAGCTGGCGACAGAGCGCCGCCGCCCCGCTGGCGCAGGCCAGCGACGTGGTGGTCGCCTACATCGCCGAACCGCTGGGAATGCCGGCGTCGGACCCGGTCGGGGCGGCGGTGTCGTCCGCCGGGCCGGACCTGTGGCTGGCGGTCCTTGTCGCCTGGGCGGTCGGCGCGGTCGCCTTCATCGGCTATCATTACGTCACCCACAGCCGGTTCTGCGCGCGGGTGCGGGCATTGGCCGGGTCGGTGCGCGTCGTCGCGGCGGGCAATGTCGAGGTGATCGAGACCGGCGCCGCCAGCGGCCCGCTCGCGTTCGGCGTCTGGCGCAAATATGTCGCCTTTCCCCGCGATTTCGCTGAACGCTATGATCCGCTGGAGCGCGATCTCGCGCTGGCGCACGAGCTTGGCCACCACGCGCGCGGCGATCTGATCGCCAACTGGGCGGCGCTTGTGGTGCTGGCGCTCCACTGGTTCAATCCGGTCGCCTGGCGCGCATTCCGCGCCTTTCGCGCCGATCAGGAAATGGCCTGCGACGCGCTGGTGCTGTCGGGCCGCGCCGCCGACCTGCGCCACGCCTATGGCCGCGCCATCGTCAAGTCGGCGCACGGCGGGGCGGTGTCCGCCGCCTGCCATCTTCACACCGTCAACGAATTGAAAGGGAGGCTGCGTATGCTCACTCGTCACGAAAAGACCTCGCGGACCCGGTTGCTCGCCGGCGGTGGGGCGCTCGCCGCGCTGACGCTGACCGCCCTTGGCGTCACCGCCTCCGGTACCCAGGCCGCCGAGCGCGTGCGGTCGGGAATCGAAAGCACCACCGGGGTCGATATCGCCAGCCTTGAGCTGCCGGTGCCGCAGGCCGCGCCCCCGGCGCCCCCGGCGCCCCCGGCGCCGCCCGCGCCCGAAGCTCCTCCCGCGCCGCATGCCGCGCCGGCTCCTGCCGAGCCTGACGTCGCCATGCGCAAGCATCGCGTGGTCGTCGTCCGCAAGAAGGATGGCGAGGTGGTGACCAGCGACTTCGAGGACCTCGGCGCGCTCTCCGAACTCAAGGGCCTCGAAAGCCTCGCGGCGCTCGGCGCCTTGCGCGATCGGCCCGACCTCAAGGATCTGAAGAACATGCCGTCGGTGGTGTCCAACCACTGCACTGGCAAGGACGGCAAGGGCAGCGACCTCGTCATCCACTCCAATGAGGGTGGCAAGCGCAAGGTGATCATCTGCACCAACCGTATCGAGGCGCGTGCCTCTGCCGCCGGTGCCGCCGCTGCCGCCGGCGCGGAGCGGGCCGCCATCGCCCGTGTCGACGCCGGGGCGATGCGCGCGCGGGCCGAGGCATCGGCGCTGGAGGGCCTGCGCCGCGCGCGGGAGAATGTCGCCCGTGCCGATATGGAGGATGCCCGGCGCGCCGCCGCGCTCGCCGGCATCGACGACGCGATCCGCGATCTGGAGACGCGCCGCAAGTGACCCTGCCGGCGAGCGGTGCCGCTCCGTGAGGGCCGGCACCGCCCGCCGCCACTTGCCCCCCGCGCTGCGAGCCGCCATCTGGGCGGACATGATCGAAGCGCTGCACGACGTACCCGAAACGCTGGAGCCGGGCGTCGTCCGCCTGACCGCGAACAATCCCTCGCCGTTCACCAACACCGGCACGCAAAGCTATGTCGTCGGCACGGCCGATGTCGCGGTGATCGATCCGGGGCCGGTCGACGAGGCCCACCTCGCGCGGTTGATCGCGGTGATCGACGGTCGCCCGTTGCGCGCGATCCTGTGCACCCACACCCACCGCGATCACAGCCCGCTCGCGGCGGGGCTGAAGGCGGCGACCGGCGCGCCGATCGTCGGGTGCGCGCCGCTCGCGCTCGATGATCTCGGCCCGCGTGCCGATGCCTCGTTTGACGGCGACTACGCCGCCGATCGCGTGCTGGCCGATGGCGATGCGGTGGCGGGGCAGGGCTGGACGCTCACCGCCGTCGCCACCCCCGGCCACACCTCCAACCACCTGTGCTTCGCGCTGGAGGAGAGCAAGGCGCTGTTCAGCGGCGATCACGTCATGGGCTGGTCGACCAGCATCGTCTCGCCGCCCGACGGCGACATGGGCGACTATATCCGCAGCCTGGAGAGGCTGATGGGGCGCGACGACCGCGTCTATTACCCCGGCCACGGCCCGGCGGTCGACAATCCGCAGCGGCTGGTGCGCGGGATGCTCGGGCACCGCAAGCAGCGCGAAGGGCAGATTCTGCGCCTGATCGAGCGCGGCACCGATCACCTCGATGCGATGGTGCCGGCGATGTATGCCGGGCTCGACAAGCGGATGCACCCGGCCGCCGCGCGATCGGTGCTGGCGCATCTGCTCGACCTGCGCGCGCGCGGGCTGGTCGACGGCGCGGAGGACGGTGCATGGCGCCTCGCCTGAACCCCGAGCACCTGCGGATGATGGCGGTGGCGGTGGTGGCGGCGATCGTCGTCGCCACCGGCGTGTGGTTCTACGACCGTTATCGCGAAGAGCGCGTTGCGACCGTGCCGGGGGAGGGCGGGCAGCCGATCACCCAGATCGTGTCGGCGCGCCTCGCCGGCGCCAGCGCGCTCAAGGTCGCCGACCTCTCGGGCACCGTCCAGAGCACCGCGTCGGACATCCGCGCGATGGGCTGGCTGCGCAGCGACCAGATCGTCAAGATGCCCTATTCCGTGTCCTATTTCGTCGATCTGTCGCGGCTGGGCGCGCGCGATCTCCAGTGGAACGCCGATACCCGCACGTTGATCGTCGACGCGCCCGATGTCGTCCCGGCGGCGCCCAACACCGATGAGGGGCGCCGGACATTGGTGCAGACCAACGGCCTGTTCGTCACGCGCGGCGCGGCGGAGGAGCTGAGCCGGTTGACCTCGCTCCATGCCGGCACCGCGGCGTCGCGTGAGGCACAGTCGCCCGAACGCATGGCGCAGGCGCGCGAACACGCCCGCCGCGCGGTCGCCGATCTGCTCGCCCGGCCGCTCGCCGCCGCCGGGCTGGGCGACGTCCGTGTCGTCGTCACCTTCCCCCCGGAACGGCGCGACCACGAACGCTGGGACACCACCCGCTCGGTTGCCGAGGTGCTCGACAACGGTTCCTGACCCGACGGAGTCTTGATCCCCGGCGCCTGGGCGTCCATCTGGGCCTTGTACGATTGAGGGCGATGACATGGACGCACGGCACGGCATTGGCGGCAATCTTGCGGGCACCGATCTGCTCGCGGAGATCGACCGGCTGCGCAAGGAACGCAACGCCGTCATCCTCGCCCATTATTACCAAAAGCCCGAATTGCAGGACATCGCGGACTTCGTCGGCGACAGCCTCGACCTGTCGCGCAAGGCGGCGGAGACCGACGCCGACGTCATCGCCTTTTGCGGTGTGCGCTTCATGGCGGAGACGGCCAAGGTGCTGTCGCCGGACAAGATCGTCGTGCTGCCCGACATGGACGCCGGCTGTTCGCTCGAGGACAGCTGCCCGCCCGAGCAGTTCGCCGCGTTCCGCGCGCAGCACCCCGATCACATCGCGCTGACCTACATCAACTGTTCGGTCGAGGTGAAGGCGCTCAGCGACATCATCGTCACCTCCTCGTCGGCGGAAAAGATCCTCAGCCAGATCCCGCTCGACCAGAAGATCATCTTCGGTCCCGACAAGCATCTGGGCGGCTACATCAACCGCAAGATGGGCCGCGACATGCTGCTGTGGCCGGGCGTGTGCATCGTGCACGAGGCGTTCAGCGAGACCGAGCTGCTCAAGCTCAAGGCCCAGCACCCCGATGCCCCGGTCGCCGCGCATCCCGAATGCCCGCCGCACGTGCTCGACCACGCCGATTACGTCGGCTCGACCAGCGGCATCCTCAACTTCGCGGTGGTCAACCCCGCCGACACGCTGATCGTCGCCACCGAACCGCACATCATCCACCAGATGGAAAAGGCGGTGCCGGACAAGACCTTCATCGGCGCGCCGGGTGCCGACGGCAACTGCAACTGCAACATCTGCCCGTACATGGCGCTCAACACGATGGAAAAGCTCTACCTCGCGCTGCGCGACCTCGAACCGCGCATCGAGATCGAGGAAGGGCTGCGGCTCAAGGCCAAGACCAGCCTCGACCGGATGCTGGCGATGGCCAGCGGCACCGTTGGCATGGGCGATCTGGGGCCGGTGCGGGTCACCGGGGACTGAACCCGCCGCCGCCGCCCGCCGGGAACGCCACCCGATCATGATCCGGCATGACCTGGACGCGCGCGCGCTGGCGATGGGGCTGTCGGCGCTGGCGGGCTATGTCGATGCCATCGCCTTCATCGCGTCGGGCGGCTATTTCGCGTCGTTCATGAGCGGCAATTCAACGCGGTTCGCGGTCGGGCTGGTCGATTCGGCCGGCCAGGCGGCGATCCCGGCGGCGCTGATCGTCACCTTCGTCGCCGGCGTGGCCGGCGGCACCGTCGTCGGGCATCGCGCCGGGGCGCGGCGCAGGCTGGCGCTGCTGATCCTGGTCACCGCGCTGCTGGCGCTGGCCGCCACGCTGGCCGATCTGCGCCACCTCTGGTCGACCGCGTTCGTGATGGCCTTCGCCATGGGCGCGGTCAACGCGGTGTTCGAGCGCGACGGCGAGACCCGCGTCGGCCTGACCTACATGACCGGCAGCCTGGTGCGGATCGGCCACGGGCTGGCCGGGCTGATCCTCGGCAAGCGGCTGGCCGGCTGGGGCGCCTATGCGCTGCTGTGGCTCAGCCTGACACTGGGCGCGATCGCCGGCGCGGTCGGCTATGCCCGGCTGGGGACGACGGCGATCTGGCTGGCGTGCGGCTGGGGCGTGGCGCTGACGCTGTTCGTGGCGACGCGGATGCGCGGGGCGGGGTAGGCGTCATTGCAAGCGCTGCGAAGCAATCCAGCGCAGCGGATGACACCCTGGATTGCCGCGGGGCTGCGCCGCTCGCAATGACGGGCCCTATTTCGCCAACCGTCCCTCGTTGATCGCCTCCATCCGGAACGGGAACAGCACGTCGGGATCGGGCGCGTCGATCTGGCCGGCGATCTTGGCCGGGGCCGCCGATCGCAGGATGTGACGGATGATCGCCTTGCGTGCCGGTTTCTTGTGATCGCTCAGCACACAGGTCCACGGCGCCACCGGGGTGTCGGTGCGTTCCAGCATCGTGTCGCGCGCCGCCGAATATTCGGCCCATTTATCCTGCGCCACCGCGTCGAGCGCGGAGATCTTGAGCGCCTTCAGCGGATTGGTGCGCCGCTGCTTCAACCGGTCGGCCTGTTCGTGCTTGCTGATGTCGAGCCAGAACTTGATCAGCGTGATCCCGCTTTCGACCAGCATCCGCTCAAAATCGGGGGCGTCGCGCAGGAACTGCGCCTGTTCGGCGGGGGTGGAAAAGCCGTTGACCACCTCCACCCCGGCGCGATTGTACCAACTGCGATTATAGATCACCAGTTCGCCGGGGGCGGGCAGGTGCGCGGCGTAACGCTGGAAATACCATTGCCCGCGCTCGCGATCGGACGGCTTCGGCAGCGCCACCACCCGCGTGTTGCGCACCGACAGGTGCTCGGTGATGACGCGGATCGCGCCGTCCTTGCCCGCCGTGTCGCGCCCTTCCAGCACGATCACCACGCGGTCGCCGCTCTCGGCCGCCGCCGCCTGCATCCGCACCAGCCCGAGCTGAAGCTGTTCCAGCTCGCTCAGATCCTTGTCGTCGTCCTTGGCCATATCGGCGATTTCCCGCTGTGCTATGTCGCGCTGGTTATGCCACAAGCGCGCGCCGGCACCAGCATGGGAGACGATCGGGCATGAAGTGGACACTGCCGGATTTCGATCTCGCCGCGTTTGTCGCCGCGACGCTGGCCGAGGATCTGGGGCGGGGGGGCGACATCACCTCTGCGGCGGTGATCCCGGCCGATGCGGTGTTCGACGGGGCGATGGACAGCCGCGACGCGATCACCGTCGCCGGCCTGCCGATCGCCGAGGCGTTCTTCCGCGCGCTCGACCCCGACGTGACGGTCGAGCCGCTGGTGCGGGACGGCGACCGGGTGGCGCCCGGCACCGATCTGATGCGCCTGTCGGGCAAGGCGCGCGCGCTGCTCACGGCGGAGCGGTCGGCGCTCAACACCGTCCAGCATCTGTCGGGCATCGCGACGATGACCCGCGCCTATGTCGACAAGATCGCCGGCACCGGCGCGACGCTGCTCGACACGCGCAAGACCATTCCCGGCCTGCGCGTGCTGGAAAAATACGCGACCCGCATGGGCGGCGCGTCCAATCACCGCATGGGGCTGTGGGATGCGGCGATGATCAAGGACAACCACGTCGCCGTCGCCGGATCGGTGGGGGAGGCGGTGCGCCGCGCCGTCGCCGCCGGCATCGCGGAGATCATCGTCGAGGTCGATCGCGTCGATCAGATCGAGCCGGCGCTGGCCGCCGGCGCCACCCGGCTGCTGCTCGACAACATGGACCCGCCGACGCTGCGCGGCGCGGTGACGCTGGTCGGCGGGCGCGTGCCGACCGAGGCGTCGGGCGGCGTGCGGCTGGAAACGATCCGCGCCATCGCCGAATCGGGCGTGAGCTTCATCAGCGTCGGGCGGCTGACCCAATCGGCTCCCGCGGCCGATATCGGGCTCGATTTCGTCGCGCGCTTGCCGGGGGCGTAGGGAACGCTATCCTCGGCACCACGGATCTTCGGGGGAGGGAGACGGACATGACACGACCGCCATCGATCGTGCGCTTCGAGCAATTCTACCTTGGCTATTGGCTGGTCGGGATCGCCAACACCGCGCTGTCGTGGCGCACCACGCTGGCGTCCGCGATGGCCAACCCCGATGTCGCCGCGCTCGGCGCCGTTTTCCTCTATGCGATGACCGCGATGGGATTCGTCATTCCGCTGCTGCTGTGGTTCTTCATCGCGCGGCGCGGCAGCACGATCGCCAAGTGGATTCTGGTGGTGCTGTTCGCGATCGGCCTGCTCGGCATTGCGCTGATGCTGGTGCGCGGCACCTTCCCCAGCGGCGTGTCGGGGGTGCTCGCCGCGCTGGCGATCGTGCTTCAGGCGGCGGCGGTGGCGATGCTGTTTCGCTCCGATACGCGCCCGTGGTTCGGTGAGGTCGATCCGCTCGATGAGGAACTGGTGACCGGGGAGCCGGGGGCATGATCCGCGTCGCGCTCTCCGTCGCCGCGCTGCTCGCGCCCGCTGCCGCCTCGGCGCAGGCCTATCGTTGCGCCGTGCCGGGCGATCTGCCCCGGCCGCGCGCCGAGGGGCCGGACACGCGCGAACCGCGCCGGGTGGTGCCGATCGGCGGCTATACGCTGGCGATCACCTGGGCGCCGCAATATTGCCACGGCAACGCGCGCGACGCTTCGGCGCGATTCCAGTGCGCCAGCGGCAATCGCTTCGGCTTTACCCTGCACGGGCTGTGGCCCGACGGCACCGGGGCGCAGTGGCCGCAATATTGCCGGGCGGCGGCGCCGCTCAGCGCCGACGTGCTGCGCAAGAACCTGTGCGCGACCCCTTCGGTGCAGCTGCTCCAGCACGAATATGCCAAGCATGGCACCTGCATGGGCGTGCCGCCCGCGCAATATTTCGCCCGCTCGACCGGCCTCTATGCCCGGCTGCGCTACCCGGACATGAACGCGCTGTCGCGCCAGTCCAACCTCACCGTCGGCCAGTTCGCCACCGCCTTCGCGCGCGCCAATCGCGGGCTGAGCGCCAGCATGATGCGCGTCACCGCCAACAAGTCCGGCTGGCTGGAGGAGGTGTGGCTGTGCCTCGACCGGCAATTCGCCTTCACCGCCTGTCCCGCGCACCAGCGCGGGCTGCGCCCGCCGGCGGGGCTCAAGATCTGGCGCGGCGCCTGATTACAGGTCGATCACCGCGCTGGCCGGGTGATGCTTGTCGAGGTGCTTGCGGATGATCCGCAGGTTGCGGGTGTTGGAGCGAAAGAAGAAATCGGGGATCGCGCCCACCCACGGGATCATCCCCAGCGCCCAGTCGACGCCGATGTTGCCGGCCATGCGCGCCACCTGCGTCTTGGACATGCCCAGGTTGCGTGCTTCCCACGCCATATAGGCGCCCATCACCGCCGCGATCGTGGTGCCGCCGAACGGCACTAGGTCCAGGATGACGTCCAGCCCGAACTGCTGCCGCGTGCCGGGAATGGTGAAGCTGCGCTCGAGCAGCTTCTCCATCACCTCTATCCGGCGGCGGATCGAGATCGGGTCGGTGCCCAGCGGAACATTCTGCATGATGGGGATCGCTTTAGCCATGGGCGTTATCTGGGGGCGGCGCGCAGGTGGTTCAATGGATGGAACGCGCGCGCGTTCGGCGTCCACGCGCGCAGCCGCGCCGCGACCAGCGACCAGCGCAGCGGCTGGGCGATCGGGATGAACGCGACGTCCCCGGCCAGCGCCGCGTCGGCCTCCGCCAGCCGCATCGCCCGCTCGGGCAGCGTCGGGGCGTCGCGCGCCGCCTCGATCAGCGTCGCGGCCTCTTCGCCGCACGGCTGGCACGCGGTGCGCAAATACCAGCGCGCGCTGTCATAGGGGGCGACGGCATCGACCAGCCGCAGCTCGGCCGGGGCGTCGCCGTCGACGCGCTGCGGCGAGAGGCCGACCGCGCGCAGCGCCGCCGCGATCTCGGCATAGATCAGCGTCCCGCCCGGCGCCGCCGGCACCGCGATCCGCAGCGTCACCGGGCCGGGATGGCTCTGCTGATAGTGCGCGACGCGCGCCTGCGCGGTGGCGATGCGATCGTCGGGCGCGACCGCCGTCCACGCCGGGGCCGCCGGTGGCGCGGCCGAATCGAGCTGTTCCGGCAGCACATTCTCGGCACTGCGCCAGTTCGGGGTGATGTTGCGGGTCAGCGCGGCGCGGTCGATCGCCATCGCCACCGCCCCGCGATTGATCGGATCGGCCAGGAATCCGTCGCGATTCGCCACCGCCAGCCCGAACAATCCCGCCGCCGCGTCCACCCGGATGTTGGCCGGCGCGATCCCGGCATGTTTCAGGATCGGCCAGTCGCCGATGCTACCGCCGCTGACCAGGTCGAGCTTCTTGGCCGCGAACCGCGCGATCGCCAGCGCCGCGCGTTCGCCGCGCAACCGCACGAAATCATGCGGCGACGGATCGACGGCCTCGTCGTCGGTGGCGCGCAGCGGATCGATGCCGGGGCGCAGCAGGATGCCGGGGCGCGATTCGCGCTCGATGCGGAACGGCCCGGTGCCGCCGCCGCCGCGCGGGGCGGGAATCGCCAGTTCCGGCTGGGCGAACAGCTTGAGGATGTCGGGGCGCGGGCGCGACAGGCGGATCTCGATCACCTGCGGCGTCATCGCGACGATCTCGTCGATCGCGGTGAGGTAGGGCGCCAGCGAATTGCGGCTGGCGCGTGCGATGACCCGCCGCAGCACCGGCACGACATCGTCGGCGGTGACCGCGTCGCCGTTCGGCCATTCGGCCTCGCTCAGGCGAAAGATCACGCTCTTGCCGTCGTCGATGACGATCCAGCGTTCGGCCAGCCCCGGCTCGATCCCGCCGCTGGCGTCGAATCGTACCAGCCCCTGCGCGGTGGCGTGGAGCAACATCTGGCCGGCGGGGGAGAGGGGACCGCGATTCGGATCGCCCAGCGCCGCCGGGCCGCCGATCACGCTGACTTCGACGGGCTGGTCGTCGGTGCGCCGCTGGCCGCAGCCACCCAGCGCAAGGGCAAGCATCGCCACGCCGGCGATGGTGCGGACGGCGGGACTCGAACCCGCACTCCGTGACCGGAAAGGGATTTTAAGTCCCGTGCGTCTACCAATTTCGCCACGTCCGCGCATGATATGGACCGGAGCGCGTGGCGGCGCTCGCGTCAACCCGCCGTGACGGTCGGCGGCGACAAACCGCGCGATTATCCCATGTTCAGGCGCGCGCGCATTTCCTTGCCGGGCTTGAAATAGGGCACCCGCTTGGCGTCGACGCTGACCGTCTCGCCGGTGCGCGGGTTGCGGCCGGTGCGCGCATCGCGCTCGCGGGTCGAAAAGGCGCCAAACCCGCGCAGTTCGACGCGGCCGTTGGCGATCAGCCGGCTGACGATCTGGTCGAAGAAGACATCGACGATCTTCTCGATGTCCTGATTCGACAGGTCGGGATGGTCGCGCGCGAGCAACTGGACGAGTTCGGATCGGATCATTCTACCCCCGACGGCCTCTTGCCGTTTCGCCCTACGATTCCCCCATCTATGCGAATCGTCCGGCGTTTTTCAACTTCGTATACGCTGTTGTGGTCCGGTGCGGTGGTGATCCACCGCACCGGAATCCACGATTACTTGGTTTCGGAATTGCGAGCCTTCAGCGCCTCGCCCAGGATGTCGCCCAGCGACGCGCCCGAATCCGACGAACCGTACTGCGCAACGGCCTGCTTCTCCTCGGCGATCTGCATCGCCTTGATCGAGAAGGTCGGCTTCTTCGAACGATCGAAGCCGGTGACCATCGCGTCGAACTTCTGCCCGACCTGGTAACGCTCCGGACGCTGCTCGTCGCGGTCGCGACCCAGGTCGGTGCGCTTGATGAAGCCGGTGGCGCCATCGTCGCCGACCTGCACCTCAAGGCCCGCGTCGCGCACTTCGAGCACCGTCACGGTGACGATCTCGTTCTTGTTGACGCGCGATCCGGCACCGCCGGCGCCGCCAGCCGCCGCCGCGGCGGCCGACGGGCCACCACGCTCGAGCTGCTTCATGCCCAGGCTGATGCGCTCCTTGTCCGGCTCGATCGCCAGCACCACCGCCTGGACGGTCTCGCCCTTGCGATGCAGGTTGAGCGCGTCCTCGCCCGAGATGCCCCAGGCGATGTCGGACATGTGGACCATGCCGTCGACGTCGTTGTCCAGGCCGATGAACAGGCCGAATTCGGTGGCGTTCTTGACCTCGCCCTCGACGGTCGAGCCAACCGGGTGCGCCTCGGCAAAGGCATCCCACGGGTTGGCCTGCGCCTGCTTCAGGCCCAGGCTGATGCGGCGCTTGTCCTCATCGACCTCGAGCACGACGACTTCGACTTCCTGGCTGGTCGACACGATCTTGCCCGGATGGACGTTCTTCTTGGTCCAGCTCATCTCGGACACGTGGACCAGACCCTCGATGCCCGGCTCCAGCTCGACGAAGGCGCCATATTCGGTGATGTTGGTCACGCGGCCCGACAGCTTGGCGCCGACCGGGTACTTGGTGCCGGCACCATCCCACGGATCGCTCTCAAGCTGCTTCATGCCCAGGCTGATGCGCTGGGTGTCGCGGTTGATGCGGATGATCTGCACGCGCACCGTGTCGCCGATGTTGAGCACTTCCGACGGGTGGTTGACCCGCTTGTAGCTCAGGTCGGTGACGTGGAGCAGGCCGTCGATGCCGCCCAGGTCCACGAACGCGCCGTAATCGGTGATGTTCTTGACGATGCCGTCGATCACCTGGCCCTCGGCCAGCGACTGGATCAGGCCCGAACGCTGCTCCGCGCGGGTCTCTTCCAGCACGGCGCGGCGCGACACGACGATGTTGCCGCGCTTGCGGTCCATCTTCAGGATCTGGAACGGCTGCGGGATGTCCATCAGCGGGGTGACGTCGCGCACCGGGCGGATGTCGACCTGGCTGCCGGGCAGGAACGCCACGGCGCCGGACAGGTCGACGGTGAAGCCGCCCTTGACGCGGCCAAAGATCACGCCGTCGACGCGGGTGTTCTGGGCGAACTCGCCTTCCAGCTTGTCCCATGCGGCTTCGCGGCGGGCGCGGTCGCGGCTCAGCATCGCTTCGCCGTTGGCGTTCTCGACGCGATCGACGAACACTTCGACTTCGTCACCGACCTTCAGCTCGGCCTTCTGGCCCGGCGCGGCGAATTCGCGCAGCGGCACGCGGCCTTCGGACTTCAGGCCGACGTCGATGACCGCCAGATCGTTCTCGATCGCGGTGACGGTGCCGATGACGACCCGGCCCTCGAAACTGTCGGCGGCGCCGAGCGTCTGTTCGAGAAGGGCGGCGAAATCGTCGCGGGTGGGATTGGCGGCAGTTGCCATAAAGATGTGGTTCCTGTTTCGTCGTTTTCCGGCCAGCCGGTTGTCTCCGGCGGTCTTGGCCTCACTTTGCCGTGGCGGCCGAATGCCGGTCGCGGCGTCCACCGGGGCGAGCGTGCCCGAGCGTGGGTCTGGACAAATGCGCAAACGGCGCGGCCAGCGCGATCGGTTGACCCGATCCGCTCCGCGCCCCGCGGGCTAGGGCGTTCCCGCCTTCGCCGCCGTCCTTGCCTCCACGAGCGCGATCGCCCGCTGGACGGCGGCGTCTATAGAGAGGAATGAGGTGTCGAGCAAGACGGCGTCGTCGGCCATCCTGAGCGGCGCCTGGCTGCGGGTGCTGTCGCGTTCGTCGCGGGCGCGGATGTCGGCCAGCACCTTGTCGAAACTGACGGTCGATCCGCGCGCGCGCAGCTCGGCGTGGCGGCGCTGGGCACGGATCATCGGCGTGGCCTTGACGAACAGCTTGGCGTCCGCGCCCGGCGCGATCACCGTGCCGATGTCGCGCCCGTCGAGCACCGCGCCGCCCGGCTGCTGCGCGAACCGGCGCTGGCGTTGGAGCAGCGCGGCGCGGACCAGCGGGTGCGCGGACACGATCGACGCGACCTTGCCGATGCGGTCGTCCTTGAGCCGGTCGTCCGCCAGCAACGCTTCGTCGAAATCGGTGGAGGCGACCGCGTCGGCCTCCTTCTCCGCGTCCAGCTCGCGGTCGAGCAGAGTTGCCGCGACCGCGCGATAGAGCAGCCCGGTGTCGAGGTGCGGCAGGCGATAATGGCGGGCGATCGCGCGGGCGATCGTCCCCTTGCCCGACGCGGCGGGGCCGTCGACCGCGACGATCATGACGCCGGCCCCGTGCCGCGACGCGCGCTCATCGGTCGAGCCACGTCGGTTCGGCGCCCAGCGCGGCGGCGGTGGCGATGAAATCGGGATAGCTCGTCGCGATCGGCGCCGCGTCGTCGATCTCGATCGGCCGTGTCGCTCTCATGCTCGCCACCCCCATGCTCATCGCGATCCGGTGATCCAGGCTGGATGCGATCCGCACGCCGCCGGGCAGGGGATCGCCGCCACGGCCTTCAATCGTCAGCCCGTCGGGATGTTCCGTGATCGCCGCGCCGGCGGCGGTCAGCGCGGCCGCCATTACCGCGATCCGGTCCGATTCCTTGACCCGTAATTCCTCCGCCCCGCGCGCGACGGTGCGCCCCGCGGCAAAGGTCGCCGCGACGAACAGCACCGGATATTCGTCGATCATGCTGGGGGCGAGTTCCGGCGGCACCTCGATCCCGGTCAGCGCGGCGTGGCGCACGCGCAGGTCGGCGACCGGTTCGCCGCCGACGGTGCGGGCGTCCTGTTCGGTGATGTCCGCGCCCATCAGCCGCAATGCGGTCACCAGCCCGGCGCGAGTCGGATTCAGCCCGACGTTGCGGATGACGATATCGCTGCCCGGCACGATGCTGGCGGCGACCATCCAGAATGCGGCGGACGACGGGTCGCCCGGTACGACGATGTCCTGCGCGGTCAGTTCCGCCTCGCCTGCGATCGAGATGACGCCGTCCTCGACGGTCAGCTCGGCGCCGAATCCGCGCAGCATCCGCTCGCTGTGGTCGCGGGTCGGCACGCGCTCGATCACGCGGGTGATCCCCGGCGCGTTGAGCCCGGCCAGCAGCACCGCCGACTTCACCTGCGCGGACGCGACCGGCAGCTCATAGGTGATCGGCACCGCCGGGCAGATCCCGCGCACCATCAGTGGCAGGCGCCCACCCGGGCTGGCGGTGAAATCCGCGCCCATGCGTGACAGCGGATCGATCACCCGACCCATCGGCCGCGCCGAAAGCGACGCGTCGCCGGTGAAGGTGGCGGTGATCGGATGGCTGGCGACCAGCCCTATCAGCAGCCGGGTCGACGTGCCCGAATTGCCCATCTCCAGCGCGCCGGCCGGCTGGAGCAGCCCGCCGACGCCGACGCCGTTGACGCGCCACAGGCCGTCGGCATCACGCTCGATCGTCGCGCCCATCGCCCGCATCGCGGTGGCGGTCGCCAGTACGTCCTCGCCCTCCAGCAACCCTTGGATGCGCGTCTCGCCCACGGCGATGCTCCCCAGCATCAGCGAACGATGGCTGATCGATTTGTCGCCCGGAACGGTCACGGTGCCGCGCAGCGGGACGGGCGCGGCGATCGCGAGCGGGGCGGGGTGGGGGGTGTGCATCGGGCGCGGTCTTTGACAGCCGGGTTGCGCTATGGCAAGGCGCGCCCCACTTCGGCGGACCAACTCCCCGAAACCCCCTTTTTTCAGTAAGCGAGAGCGGTTCATGGTGAAGCCCGAATGGGGCACGAAGCGGGCCTGTCCGAAGTGTGGCACGCGGTTCTACGATCTCGGCAAGGATGACCCGGTCACCTGCATCAGTTGCGGCGTGACCTGGGAACCGGAGCCGATCCTCAAGTCCAAGCAGCCGCTGCCGTTCGAGGCGGCGAAGACCGCCAAGCCGGAGAAGGAGGCCGATTCCGATCTCGGCGCCGAGGATCTGGACCTGGAGGTCGACGAGGAGGAGGAGCCGAGCGCGGACGACGATGTCGATCTGGGCGGCGACGACGATCTGGGTGTGCCGACCGGCGATTCCGACGAGGAAAGCTGATTAATTTGCAAGGGGCGCGAAACATCTTTCGTGACCCCCTTGCACAAGGCGCAAGGCCCGCGTAGAGGGCAGCGCCTTCCCGGGGTGTGGGGCCGTAGCTCAGCTGGGAGAGCGCTGCAATGGCATTGCAGAGGTCAGGGGTTCGATCCCCCTCGGCTCCACCAACCCACGGTAAAGACTAGGGATTTCCGCCACCGGCGGACATCCCCTTGCCTCCAGATCAGCCGCGGCGGCCCGATCGGACGCGCCGCGGCTCGCGGTTCCTAATAGCGCCGGCGCAGCATCTCGAAGGTTTCCTTCGCGGTCGCCTTGTCCTCGGGATCGCACTCGCGTTCCAGCGCGTCGCGGATCGCCTCGATCTCCTTGTCCGTGCGGTGCTCGACCCCGATGAACTCGACGCGCGCCTCCTGCTGGGCGCGGATCAACTCGTCGAGCTTGGCCTGCATCGCACCGGCATCGCGGTTCTGCGAATTCTGGATCAGGAACACCATCAGAAAGGTGACGATCGTCGTCGCGGTGTTCACCACCAGCTGCCACGTATCCGAATAGTGGAAGATCGGGCCGGTCACGGCCCACAGGATGATCAGGCTCGCCGCGGCGATGAACGCGAACGGTTGCCCGGCGAGCGCGGCGATGCGCGCGGCGGTGACGGTGAAAAAGCGATCCAGCATGTCCGGCCCTTTTATGAAACAGGCCGTGACGATGCGCGGTTCACACCCAGCCTTCAAGCACCTGATCGGGTGGGCGGTGGCCGTCGGCCCACGCGCGGATGTTGGCGATCACACGGTCGCCGGTCGCCAGCCGGCCCTCATAGGTCGCGGATCCCATGTGCGGCGTCATCACCACATTGGGCAGCGCCAGCAGTCGCGGGTCGATCGCCGGCTCGTGACGCCACACGTCCAGCCCGGCGCCGGCCAGCCGCCCTCCCTCGATCGCGTCGATCATCGCGTCCTCGTCGACGATGCCGCCGCGCGACGTGTTGATCAGGTAGACGTGCGGCCGCAGCAGCGCGATGCGCCGCGCATCGAGCAGGTCGCGGCTGTCGTCGTTGAGCGGGGTGTGGATCGTCAGGATGTCGATGCTTGCCAGCATCTCGTCGAGGTGGGGGTGCCACTGCGCGCCGAACTCGGCCTCCACCACCTTGGGCAGCCGGTGGCGGTTGTGGTAATGGACCGCCAGCCCGAACGCGCGCGCGCGGCGCGCCACCGCCTGGCCGATCCGGCCCATGCCCAGGATGCCCAGCGCCTTGCCGCCGACGCGGTGGCCCAGCACGCCGCCGGGCGACCAGCCCTTCCACCCGCCCGATCGCACCAGCTTCTCGCCCTCCACCAGCCGGCGCGGCACCCCGACGATCAGCGCCATCGTCATGTCGGCGGTATCCTCGGTCAGCACGCCGGGGGTGTTGGTGACGATGATGCCGCGCGCCCGCGCCGCCTTCAGGTCGATGTGGTTCACCCCCGCGCCGAAATTGGCGATCAGCTTCAGCCGGTCGCCGGCGCCGGCGATCAGCTCGGCGGTGATCGCGTCGGTCACGGTCGGCACCAGCACGTCGGCGTCCGCCATCGCCGCGGCCAGATCGACCGGGGCGTCGTCGCGATTGAGCGTCGCGTCGAACAGCGTGTCGATCCGATCCATCACCGCGTCGGGAAGCTCGCGCGTGACGATCACCTTGGGGCGGGCGGGGCGTTTGACCATCGAATCCCGGATTGGCCACGTGGGAGGGATCAGTCAACGGTTGAACCGCGTGGCCGCTGCTGGCTAGATCGGGCGATGACCAACAAAGGGGCACCGATGCGATCGATCACGCTGTTGACGGGGCTGGCGGTCGGCGCGGCGCTGGCGATGCCCGCGCCGCCGGCGGAGGCGCAGACGCGCAAGCCGCCCTATTACGCCTCGATCTCAGCCGGAAAGGCGCGGATGCGGACCGGCCCCGGGCGCAATTATCCGGCGAGCTGGCTCTACCAGCGGTCGGGCCTGCCGATCCGGGTGATCGACGTCTACAAGGAATGGCGCAAGGTCGAGGATCCGGGCGGCACCCAGGGCTGGATGCTCGCGGCCCTGCTCACCGACGTGCGCACCGGCTTCGTCACCGATCAGATCGTCGCGATGCGCGCCGCGCCCGACATCGCCGCCCATGTCGAATGGCGCGCGGCGCCGGGGGTGGTCGGCCGGATCAGCCGGTGCGCGCGCGGCTGGTGCCGCTTCGACGTGAAGGGACGCGCCGGCTATGTCGAGGCGATCCACCTGTGGGGCGTCGATCCGGGTGAGGACGTGCCCTGAGCGTGACCCGGAGCGGCACCCGCGGCGCAACCTTGTAAGTCAAACTTGGCCCACCACGTTCAAAAGCTGCTTCCAAATGGCGCGCGGGCGCCTAAGGAACGGGCGCGTTTCCAAGCAAGGGTCAAGATATGGGTTACCGGGTGGTGGTCGCTGGCGCGACCGGGAATGTCGGGCGCGAGATGCTGGCGATCCTCGCCGATCGTGAATTTCCGGCGGATGAGGTCGCGGTGCTGGCGTCGTCGCGCAGCCAGGGCGATCAGGTCGAATATGGCGACACCGGCAAGATGCTGACCGTCCAGAACATCGAGCATTTCGATCCCACCGGCTGGGACATCGCGCTGTTCGCGATCGGCTCCGAAGGGTCGATCGCCCACGCCCCGCGTTTTGCCGCCGCCGGCTGCACGGTGATCGACAACGCCTCGCACTATCGCATGGACCCCGACGTGCCGCTGATCGTGCCGGAAGTGAATCCGGAGGCGATCGACGGCTATCGCGCCAGGAACATCATCGCCAACCCGAACTGCTCGACCGCGCAGCTGGTGGTGGCGCTCAAGCCGCTGCACGACGTGGCGAGGATCAAGCGCGTGGTCGTCGCGACCTATCAGTCGGTGTCGGGCGCGGGGAAGGCGGGGATGGACGAGCTGTTCGAACAGAGCCGCAACATCTTCGTCGGCGATTCGGCCGAGCCGAAGAAATTCACCAAGCAGATCGCGTTCAACGTGATCCCGCACATCGACAGCTTCCTCGACGACGGATCGACCAAGGAAGAATGGAAGATGGTGGTCGAGACCAAGAAGATCCTCGATCCCGCGATCAAGCTCCACGCCACCTGCGTGCGCGTGCCGGTGTTCGTCGGCCACAGCGAGGCGGTCAACATCGAGTTCGAGAACGAGCTGTCGGCCGAGGACGCGCAAAAGATCCTGCGCGAGGCGCCTGGCATCATGCTGGTCGATAAGCGGGAGGACGGCGGCTACGTCACCCCGGTCGAATGCGTCGGCGAATATGCCACCTACATCAGCCGGGTCCGCGACGATCCCACGGTCGAGAACGGCCTGTCGCTGTGGTGCGTCAGCGACAATCTGCGCAAGGGCGCGGCGCTGAACGCGGTGCAGATCGCCGAACTGCTCGGCCGGCGGCACCTGAAGAAGGCGGCGTGACGGCCCGCCGGCGATGACGGTGGTCGACGGTGGATGATTCCCCGCTCGTCCTCGGCCTGAAATGGTTCGCCACCGGCACCGGAATCCTGGCCGCGCTGATGGTGTCGCTCGATAGCGGGCGGCGCGTCACCGGCTGGGGGTTCGTGATCTTCGTCGCATCGGCGTGTGCGTGGATCGCGGGCGCCGTCATCGCGTCCGACTGGGCGCTGACCACGCAGAACGGCGTGCTGCTCGGCATCAACCTGTTCGGCGTCTACCGCTATCTGATCCGCAAGAAGAATGTCTGAAAGCTTCGCCTGGCCGGCGCTGCTGGGGGTGCTCGGGCTGGTGTTCGGCAGCTTCATCGCCACCGTGGCGATCCGATGGCCGGCGGGGCGCTCCGCGCTCGCCGGGCGATCGGCGTGCGATGGCTGCGCGCGGACGCTGGGGCCGCTCGAACTGGTGCCGCTGGTCGGTTATCTCGCGCTGCGCGGCCGATGCCGCACCTGCGGCGCCGAGATCGCGCCGTTTCATCCGGTGATCGAATCGATCGGCGCGCTGATCGGCCTCACCGCCGGTTTGGCCGCGCCGGGTTGGGGCGGGGTCGCCGGCGCCGGGTTCGGCTGGCTGTTGCTGGCGCTGGCGGCGATCGATTTCCGCGCCTTTTGGCTTCCCGACGGATTGACCGCCGCGCTGGCGCTGGCGGGCGCGGCGTTCGGCGCACCGCCGCTCGCCGATCGCCTGATCGGTGGCGTCGCCGGCTTCGCCGCGCTGTGGCTGGTCGCGGCGGGATATCGCCGGCTGCGCGGGCGCGAAGGGCTCGGCGGCGGCGATGCCAAGCTGTTCGGCGCGATCGGGCTGTGGCTCGGCTGGCGCGCGTTGCCGGGCGTGCTGCTGGTCGCGTGCCTGATCGGGCTGGCGGTGGCGCTGATCCGGCGGATGCGCGCGAGCGACCGCCTGCCGCTTGGCACGTTGCTCGCGGCGGGGGCCTTCGCCGCGTGGCTGGCGGGCAGCGTGACGATTTAACTTTCCTACAGGCCCACTCCCATGGTTTGATGCCCACCGGTGGAGCAGTGCCACAAGCGCGCATCCATACCGCCGAAGTGACGCCGTCAGGTGTGACCTTGGTGTGACCTTCCGGGGGAGTGGACCATGGACTTGCCTGCCCTGCTCGCCGCGCAGCGCGCCGCCTTCACCGCCGAACTGCCGGTCGGCATCGCCATCCGCAAGGATCGCCTGAAGCGCGCGATCGCGATGATCGCCGACAACGCCGATGCCTTTTGCGACGCCCTGAGCGAGGATTTCGGCCATCGCAGCCGCGAGCAGTCGATGATCACCGATATCGCCGCGTCGATAGCACCGCTTCGCCACGCGCTGAAGCATGTCGATCGCTGGTCGCGCGCCGAAAAGCGCCCGGTGATGTTCCCTCTGGGCCTGCTCGGCGCGCGCGGGCGGGTCGAATATCAGCCAAAGGGCGTGGTCGGGGTGATCAGCCCGTGGAATTTCCCGGTCAATCTGGTGATGGGGCCGCTGGCCGGAATCTTCGCCGCCGGCAACCGCGCGATGGTCAAGACCAGCGAGTTCACCCCGCGCGTCGCCGCGCTGTTCGAACAGGTCGCGCCCCAACATTTCGCTTCGGATGAACTGGTGTTCGTGTCGGGCGGGGCCGATGTCGGTCAGGCGTTCGCGGCGCTGCCATTCGATCACCTGATCTTCACCGGCGCGACCGGCATCGGCCGCCACATCCTCCACGCCGCCGCCGACAATCTCACCCCGGTCACGCTCGAACTCGGCGGCAAGTCGCCGGTGATCCTCGGTCGCTCGGCGGACGTGACAACGGCGGCGGGGCGGGTGGCGATGGGCAAGATGCTCAACGCCGGGCAGATCTGCCTCGCCCCCGATTACATGCTGGTGCCGGCGGAACAGGAGGGGGCGGTGGTCGACGCGCTGGTCGCGTCGGCGTCGGCGATGTACCCGACCCTGCTCGCCAACCCCGACTATACCGCGATCATCAACGACCGGCATCACCAGCGCCTCAACGACTGGCTGGACGATGCGCGGGCAAAGGGCGCGGAGCTGGTCACCGTCAACCCGGCCAACGAGGATTTCGCCGCGAGCAACAGCCGCAAGATGCCGCTGACGATTGTGCGCGGCGCGACCGACGACATGACGGTGATGCAGGAGGAAATCTTCGGCCCGATCCTGCCGCTTCGGCGCTACGATGCGCTCGACGACGCCATTGCCGAGGTCAATCGCCGCGACCGGCCGCTGGGCCTCTATTATTTCGGAACCGATGCCGCCGAACGCCGCCGCGTGCTCGACCGCACCATTTCGGGCGGGGTGACGCTGGACGACGTGGTGTTCCACGTTTCGATGGAGGAGCTGCCGTTCGGCGGCATCGGCCCGTCCGGGATGGGCGCCTATCACGGCCATGACGGTTTCAGGACGTTCAGCCACGCCCGCGCGATCTTTCAGCAATCGCGGCTCGACGTCGCCAGGCTGGCCGGGCTCAAGCCGCCCTACGGCGCCGCTACGAGGAAGGCGATCGCCCGCCAGATGAAAGGATAGCGCGCCGCGCCTCCAGCCAGGTGCGTTCGGCTCGTTCGGGGCCAAGCGTCAATGCGGCGTCATACGCTACACGCGCGGCATCGCTGAGGCCGAGCCGCGCCAGCAGATCGGCGCGCACCGCGTGATAGGGGAGGAAGGCGGCCAGTCCCGCCGCCTCCAGCGCATCCACCTGTTCGAGCGCCTCGGCCGGCCCCGCGACCTCGGCCAGCGCGACGGCGCGGTTGAGCCGCACGATCGGGTCGTCGCGCAGCGTCAGTAACGCATCGTAGAGCGCCAGCACTGCGCGCCACGGCGGCGGTTCGGTCAGTGAGCGCCGCGCGCACCATTCACCGTGGATCATCGCCTGAAGTGTGCGCCACCCCGGACGGCCCAGCGCCAATGCGCGCTGCAACAGTTCATGCCCCTCGGCGATCAGCGCGGCGTCCCAACCGGCCGGGTCTTGCTCGGACAGCGGCACCATCATGCCACCGGCGTTGCGCGCCGGGCGCCGCGCCTCGGCGAAGCGCACCGTCGCGGCCAGCGCCAGCACCTCGGGTTCGTCGGGGAGCAAGGAGGCGAGCACGCCCGTCATCTGCCGCATCTCAATCGCATATCCGGCATGGCGACCGCTGCCGCCGCCATCGGCATGGGCGTGGGCATAGGCGATTTCGAGCGTCGCCAGCACCGCGTCGAGCCGCTCGCTCCATGCCGCCGGGCCGGGTACTTCGAAGGAGATGCCGGCGGTGGCGATCTTGCGCTTGGCGCGCACCAGCCGCTGCGCCAGCGTCGGCTCGGTGATCAGAAAGGCGCGCGCAATCTCGCCGGTCGACAGCCCGCACACTAGCCGCAGCGTCAGCGCAGCGCGCGCTTCGGGCGCGATCGCCGGGTGGCAGCACACAAAGATCAGCCGCAGCCGCTCGTCCGGGATCAGCATATCGTCCCCTATCAGGCGTTCCTCGAGGGTCGCTTCAGGTTCGGGGCCGGGCAGCACGGCGGCGGCACGCACCCCGCGCTGGCGCAGGGTATCGATCGCTACCCGCTCGGCGACGCGGTAGAGCCATGCCGCCGGGTCGCGCGGCGGCGCGCTTTCCCACGCCTTCACCGCGCGGGCGCAGGCTTCGGCAAAAGCGTCTTCGGCGATGTCGAGATCGCGAAACCGCGCGGCGAGCGCGGCGATCACGCGCCCGCCGCTATCCCGGGCGACACGCCCGAGCGGTATCACATTGCGGCCAGCGGGCGGATTTCGACCGCGCCGCTGCGGCCCATCGGCAGCTTCCTGGCCCAAGCGATTGCGGCGTCCAGATTCTCGGCCTCGATCAGATAAAAGCCGCCCAGTTGCTCGCGTGCCTCGGCAAAGGGGCCATCGTGTACGGTGGCGGCCGTGCCATTATGCCGCACGGTGGTCGCGGTGGCGACGTCCTGCAATTCCTCGCCGCCGATCAACGCCTCGCCCAGTTCCTCGGCAAAGGCGCCGTGGCGCGCCTGAATTTCCGCGATCGCGGCGGGCGTGTCGAATTCTTTCTCATCGCCATAGATCAGCAGCGCATATTTCATCGTCTCACCCTTTCCGTCGTCCGACCGCGACATGCGATCCTACCCCGGAGACGAACGAGGACGCGCGAAATCGACAGTCGTGCGAAAAATTATCCGGGCAGCACCGCCTTGGGGAAGCCCGACCAGACTTCGTCGTAATCCTCGTCGAGTTGCGCGCTGTCGAGCGCGAAGCGGGTCGGGCGGAACACCCAGCGGCTTTCGAGCATGAATGCCATGGTGCCGTCGATCTTGTGCGGCTTGAGCTCGGTCTCGCTCGCCCCCTTCCAACTCGCCACGTCGGGGCCGTGGCCGCTCATCTGGTTATGCAGCGACAGCGCGCCGGGGCGGAATCCGTCGGCCTTGGCGTCGTACTGGCCGGTGATCAGCCCCATCGCCTCCGACATCACGTTGCGGTGAAACCACGGCGGGCGGAACGTGTCCTCCGCCACCATCCAGCGCGGCGGGAAGATCACGAAATCGGCGTTCGCGGTGCCGGGCACGTCGCTGGGCGACGTGAGGACCGTGAAGATCGACGGATCGGGATGGTCGAAGCTGACCGTGCCGATCGTGTTGAACCGCGCCAGATCATAGCGGCACGGGGCGAGATTGCCGTGCCACGCCACCACGTCCATCGGCGACCGGCCAAGGTTGGTGGTCCACAGCGATCCCAGGAATTTCTGCACCAGCTCGAAATCGCCCTCCCGATCCTCGAACCACGCCACCGGCGTCTCGAAGTCGCGCGGGTTGGCCAGGCCGTTCGATCCGATCGGGCCAAGATCGGGCAGGCGGAACGGCTGGCCGTGGTTCTCCGCGACATAGCCGCGCGCCTGTCCGTCGGGCAGCGTCACGCGAAAGCGCACGCCGCGCGGGATCAGCGCGATCTGGCCCGGCGACACCTCGATTTTCCCGAATTCGGTGAACAGCGTCAGCCGTCCCTGTTCGGGGATCAGGATCAGTTCGCCGTCGGCATCGACGAAAGCGCGGTCGACCATGTCGCGGCCGGCGCGGTAGATATGCAGCGCCGCGCCCGACTGGCTCTCGGGCGGATGGCTGGCGAGCATCGTCGTCAGGCTGTCGAGCCAGTCGGCGGCGGGGTCGATGTCCAGCGGCCCCCAGCGCAGCCGGTTGGGCGCAAGCGGCGCGTCGCTCGTGCCGGGTGCGAAGCCGATCGCCCCGTCGTATCGGGTGAAGGGCGGGTGCGCGGCGGACGGCCGCAGCCGGTACAGCCACGAGCGCCGGTTGTCGTGGCGCGGCGCGGTGAAGGCGGTGCCCGAAAGCTGCTCCGCGTAGAGACCGAACGGCGGCTTCTGCGGCGAATTGCGCCCGACCGGCAACGCTCCCGCCACCGCCTCCGTGGCGAAATGGTTGCCGAAGCCGGTCATGTAGTCGGTCATCGTCGCCTCCTGATCCCTCTCCCCTCGTGGGAGAGGGAGGGCCCATCGCGGAGCGATGGGAGGGTGAGGGGGACGCGGTCCGCCTCACCCAACTCCGACTAGCCAGCAAGCTGGCAAGTCTTCGTATCCTTCTCCCACAAGGGCAGAAGAAGTTACGCCTCGACTGCGCCCGGCACCACCCCGCGACGGATCTGGTCGAGCTCGATACTCTCGAACAGCGCCTTGAAATTGCCCTCGCCAAAGCCGTCGTTGCCCTTGCGCTGGATGATCTCGAAGAAGATCGGTCCGACCATGTTCTCGGTGAAGATCTGGAGCAGCAGCCCGCCCCCGGTTTCCGGCGCGCCGTCGATCAGGATGTCGCGCTTGCGCATCTCGGCGACGTCGTGGCCGTGGCCGGGCAGCCGCTTGTCGATCAGGTCGAAATAGGTCTGCGGCGTCGTCTGGAACCGGACGCCGTTGGCGCGCAGCTGGTCGACCGTGGCGAAGATGTCGTCGGTCGACAGCGCGAGGTGCTGAATGCCCTCACCCTTGTAGTCCTTGATGAACTCCTCGATCTGCGAGTGCTCGTCCTGGCTTTCGTTGAGCGGGATGCGGATCTTGTCGTCGGGGGCGGTCATCGCCTTGCTGAACAGCCCGGTCGACTGGCCCTCGATGTCGAAATAGCGGATCTCGCGGAAGTTGAAGATCCGCTCATAATAATCCGCCCAATAATCCATCCGCCCGCGATTGAGGTTGTGGGTGAGATGGTCCAGCGTGTGCAGCCCGACCGAACGGTCGTTCACGCCCTTGCCGGTGGGGACGAAATCGGTGTCGTAGATCGTCTCGCCGCCGTGGCGGTCGACCAGATAGAGGTTGGCGCCGCCGATCCCCTCGATCGCCGGAATGTCCAGCTCGCCGGGGCCGTGCTCGCCGGTGACCGGGGCGGCGCCGCGCGCGACCGCCAGCTTCAGTGCGGCATCGGCGTCGGTCACGCGGAACGCCATCGCGTTGGCTGACGGCCCGTGTGCGTTGCGGAAACCCGCGACCTGGCCGGCATCGTCCATGTTGAGCAGGAAGTTGATGTCGCCCTGGGCATAGCGGCGCACGTTCTTCGACTTGTGCGTGGCGACGTGGGTGAAACCCATCTTTTCGAACAGGTCGGCCAGCGCGGCGGGATCGGGGCTGGTGAACTCGACGAACTCGAATCCGTCCAGGCCCATGGGATTGTCTTGCGCGGTCATCGTGGCGACTCCGAAGTGGTTTCAATTGATACTAAAGCGACTTCCGGCGCGCGTCAAAGTCCCAAATCCACCGCCTGCCCCTTGTTCCGCGCGTCGCGCTCCAGCAAGGATCGTTGCGGTCGCGACGCCGGCCGGGATCGAAAGGGAAGAGGATGCCCCCCGAACTCAGGCTCAACGCCTTTCTGCCCTATCGCCTGTCGATCGCATCGAACCGGGTGTCGGATGCGATCGCGGAAACCTATCGCGCGCTGTTCGGGCTGCGCATTCCCGAATGGCGGCTGGTGGCGGTGATCGCGGAGAGCGAAGGGCTGACCCAGCAGGCGCTGGGACAGGCGACGCGGATGGACAAGGTGACGGTCAGCCGCGCCACCGCCGCGCTGGCCGAACGCGGGCTGGTGACGCGCACGCCCAATCCGGGTGATCAGCGATCGCACCTGTTGGCGCTCACCCCCGCGGGTCACGCGCTCTATGCCGAGGTCGCGCCCAAGGCGCTGGAGATGGAGGCGCGCATTTTCGGCGATTTCTCCGCCGCCGAACTGGCGTCGATGAACGCGATGCTCGAACGCCTCGAAAAGGCGGTCGACGCGCTGGATGCGGCGCCGACGACGTAGCCGGTCTTTTCCTGCAACTCATTTTGGAATATTGGGTACGCAGGAGAGCGATCGATGGCAGAACATTTCGACGTCGTGGTGGTGGGCGCCGGCATTTCCGGCATCGGCGCCGGCTATTTCCTTCAGCAGCGATCCCCCGACCGCAGCTTCGTCGTGCTGGAGGGGCGCGAACGGCTGGGCGGAACATGGGATCTGTTCCGCTACCCCGGCATCCGTTCGGACAGCGACATGTACACGCTGGGTTATTCGTTCCGACCGTGGACGCAGGCGAAGGCGATCGCCGACGGGCCGTCGATCCTCCAGTATCTGAACGACGCGGCGCGCGACTATGGCGTGGACAAGCACATCCGATACCAGCACCGCGTGGTCGCCGCCGCCTGGTCGACCGACGCCGCCGCCTGGACCGTCACCGTCGAGCGGGGGCCGGACAGGGAGCGGGCGGAGATCAGCTGCAACTTCCTCTTCATGTGTTCGGGCTATTACAACTACCAGCGCGGCCATGCGCCGGAGTTCGCCGGCAGCGGCGATTTCGCGGGGCGGATCGTCCACCCGCAATTCTGGCCCGAAGATCTCGACTATGCCGGCAAGCGGGTGGTGGTGATCGGCAGCGGCGCCACCGCGGTCACGCTGGTGCCCGAAATGGCCAAACAGGCAGCGCACGTCACCATGCTCCAGCGGTCGCCGACCTATGTCGTGTCGCGGCCGAGCGAGGACGGGATCGCCAACTGGCTGCGACGGCGGCTGCCGTCCAAGATCGCCTATGGCATCACCCGGTGGAAGAACGTGATCCTCGGCCAGTTCTTTTACAGCCGCACGCGCAAATATCCCGAAAAGGCCAAGGAGCGCATCCTCGGCTGGGCGCGCGGGCACCTGGGCGACGAGATGGTCGATCGGCATTTCACGCCGCGCTATAATCCGTGGGACCAGCGGCTGTGCCTGGTGCCCGATGCCGACCTGTTCGATTCGCTGAAGGCGGGAACATCGTCGGTCGTCACGGATGAGATCGAGCGGTTCACGCCGACGGGGATCCGGCTCAAGTCCGGTGCGGAACTGCCGGCCGACATCATCGTCACCGCCACCGGACTGGAAATGCAGTTGATGAGCGGTATTCCCCTGACCGTCGACGGCGTTGCGGTCGATCCGGCCAAGTCGCTCCAATACAAGGGAATGATGTTCTCCGACATTCCCAATCTGGCGTCCTCCTTCGGCTACACCAACGCATCGTGGACGCTGAAGGCCGACCTGACCTGCGCCTATGTCTGCCGGCTGCTCAACACCATGCGGTCGCGTGGGTTGCGACAGGCGACGCCGCGCGTGACCGATCCCGAGGTGGTGCCGGCGCCGTTCCTCGACTTCACCTCCGGCTATGTCCAGCGCGGGCTGGGCAAGTTCCCGCAGCAGGGATCAAAGGCGCCTTGGAAGCTCAAGCAGAGCTATGCCCACGACCTGATGATGCTCAAGTTCGGATCGGTCGACGACGGAATGGAGTTTTCCAATCCCGAGCCCGGCGGCGCGCGAAAGCAGGCGGCCTGACGGTCAGGGTCTGGACTTCAGCAGCGCGCTCCTCAGGCATTCGCACACGATCTCGTCGCGCTGGTTCCGCATGCGGTGGCGCCAGGTGACGATGCCCTGGCCGGGGCGGGACTTGCTGGGGCGCAGTTCCGTGACCTCACTTTCGGCGCGCAGCGTGTCGCCGATGAACACCGGCTTCGGCATCACCAGCTTGTCGTAGCCGAGGTTGGCGACCAGCGTGCCCGCGGTGGTGTCGCCGACGGTGATCCCGACCATCAGCGCGAAGGTGAAGGTGCCGTTGACGAGGATCTGGCCGAACTCCGACGCGCGCGCCGCCTCCGCGTCGAGGTGGAGCGGCTGGGTGT
>NZ_DATMGG010000024.1:0-9437 GCF_035555815.1 Sphingomonas sp. | reverse complement strand
TGTCGGACAGGACGGCGAAGTCCTTGCCTTCCAGGATCAGGCCCATCGCGATGCCCGAAACCGGGCGCTTGATCGGCACGCCGGCGTCCATCAGCGACAGCGAACCGCCGCACACCGTCGCCATCGACGACGAACCGTTCGACTCGGTGATGTCGCTGGTGACGCGGATCGTGTAGGGGAATTCCTCCTTGGTCGGCAGCACCGCGTGCAGCGCGCGCCAGGCGAGCTTGCCATGGCCGATGTCGCGGCGGCTGGGCGCACCGAAACGGCCGACTTCACCGACCGAATAGGGCGGGAAGTTATAGTGCAGCATGAAATGCTGGTAGCTGAGGCCACCCAGGCCGTCGATCATCTGCTCCGCGTCGCGGGTGCCCAGCGTGGTGGTGGCGATGGTCTGCGTCTCGCCGCGGGTGAACAGCGCCGAGCCGTGCGCGCGCGGCAGGAAGTGAACCTCCGCCTCGATCGGGCGCACCGTCTTGGTGTCGCGGCCGTCGATACGCTTGCCGGTCTTGAGGATCGCGGTGCGGACGATCTCCGCCTCCAGCTTCTTGACCAGCTTCTGCGCGGCCATCTGCTCCTGCGGGGTCTTGTCCGCCATCGCGGCCTTGGCCTTCGCGCGCGCCTCATTGAGCGCGTTCGAGCGCGCCGACTTGTTGGTCAGCTTGTAGGCGGCGTCGATGTCCTTGCCGATCAGCTTCTTCAGCTCGGCCTTGACCGACGAGGTGTCGGCGGCCTGGGTCAGCTCCCACGGCTCCTTGGCCGCCTGTTCGGCGAGCTTGATGATCGCCTTGATCACGTCCTGCGACGCCTTGTGCGCGAACATCACCGCGCCGAGCATGACCTCTTCCGACAGCTCCTTGGCTTCGGATTCGACCATCATCACCGCGTCGTGGGTGGCGGCGACGACCAGGTCGAGCTCACCCTCGGCGACCTGGGCGTCGGAGGGGTTCAGCTGATATTCGCCGTCCTTGTAGCCGACGCGCGCGGCGCCGATCGGGCCCATGAACGGCACGCCGGAAATGGTCAGCGCGGCCGACGCGGCGATCATCGCCAGAATGTCGGGCTCGTTCTCGCCGTCATACGACATCACCTGGGCGATGACGTTGATCTCGTTGTAGAACCCTTCCGGGAACAGCGGGCGGATCGGGCGGTCGGTCAGGCGGCTGATCAGCGTCTCACGCTCGGTGGCGCCGCGCTCGCGCTTGAAGAAGCCGCCGGGGATGCGGCCGGCCGACGAGAATTTTTCCTGATAGTGGACGGTGAGCGGAAAGAAATCCTGCCCTTCCTTGACCGTCTTGGCGGCGGTGACGGCGCACAGCACGACCGTCTCGCCGAGCGTCGCGATCACCGCGCCGTCGGCCTGGCGGGCGACCTTGCCCGTTTCGAGCGTCAGGGTCTGTCCGCCCCACTCGATGCTGACCTTCTTCGTATCGAACATTTGATTTCCTTCACTCCGGCGGCCCTATGCCGGCCGGGGCCGATGTGCGGGCTAGACCGGCCCGTGCGGTTTCGGGCGATGGTTCGCCCCAGGCTGGGCGGGAGCCGGATTGCTCCCCACCCGGATATGAAAAGAGCGCCCGAAGGCGCCCTTCCCGGTTACTTGCGAAGACCCAGCTTCGCGATCAGCGCGAGATAGCGGTCGCCATCCGACTTGCGCAGATAATCGAGCAGCGAACGGCGATTGTTGACCATCATCAGCAGGCCGCGACGCGAATGGTTGTCCTTGGCGTGGCCCTTGAAGTGCTCGGTGAGGTTGCGGATGCGCTCGGTGAGGATCGCGACCTGCACTTCGGTGGAACCGGTATCGCCTTCGGCGCGGCCATGTTCCTTGATCAGCGCGTCCTTGCGCTCGGCGGTAATCGTCATGTGTCTTCCTTCGACATCGTGATCACAGGTTGAAGCCGCGGACGACACGGGCTTCCCCGTGCTGGACATCCACCAAAGCGACCGGGGTTGCGCCCAGCGTCGCGAAGTGAAGGCCATCGTCTCTGGCGATCCCGGCCAGCACACGCCCCTGTCGGAGCGCTCCTGCCTGGTCGGGGGTGAGGGGGAGGGCCGGGATGTCGTCCAGCCCCGCCCTCAATGGCAGGAGGTGGTGTTCAAGCTCGCGCGCCATACCGGCTTCGGCCAATTTGTCCAGCGATATCGCGTGGCTGAGGCCGAACGGCCCCGCCTTGACCCGGCGCAGCATGGTGACGTGGCCGACCGTGCCCAGCGCCAGCGCGATGTCGCGCGCGAGGCTGCGGATATAGGTGCCCTTCGATACGTGGGCGGTGAGCGTGGCGGTGTCCGCGTCCGCCGCGGCGATCGTCAGCGCGTGGATGGTGACGTCGCGGCTCGCCAGCGTCACCTCCGCGCCGGCGCGGGCGAGGTCGTAGGCGCGCTGGCCGTCAACCTTGAGCGCCGAATAGGCCGGCGGCACCTGGCGGATCGGGCCGGTGAAGCGCGGCAGCACCGATTCGACCTGTGCCGGCGTCGGGCGGATTTCGGAGGTGGCGATCACCTCCCCCTCGCCGTCGAGCGTGTCGGTCTGTGCGCCGAACGCGACGGTGAAGTCATAGAGTTTGTCGCTGTCGAGCATCCGCCCGGCAAGCTTGGTCGCCTCGCCCAGCGCGATCGGCAGCACGCCGGAGGCGAGCGGATCGAGCGTGCCGCCGTGGCCGACCTTCGCCTTTGGATAGCCGCCGGCGCGCAGCGCGCGCTTGACCGCCGACACCGCCTGCGTCGAGCCAAGCCCGAGCGGCTTGTCGAGGATCAGCCAGCCGTGCACGCGCGTCAGGCGCCCAGGCCGACCAGCGACAGATAGGCGCGCGCCACCCCCTGCGCGATCGGGCCGATCACCCGGCCGACGATATCGGCCTGTGGGGCGATCATCGGCAGCACCAGCAGGAGGAACACCAGCAGCGGAAAGCCGAACCGCGCGACGCGCTGCCAGCCGGGCACCAGCGAACGCGGCAACATCCCCTCGACCACATGCCCCCCGTCGAACGGCGGCAGCGGGATCAGGTTGAACACGCCGAGGAAGATGTTGATCAGCAGGAAGTTGACCAGATTGGCGGCGAGGAAGCCGGCCGCGCCGCCCTGCGGCAATCCGCCGGCCATCGCATAGGTCGCGCCGATGCCGAGCGTCGCCAGCAGCGCGAGCGCGAAATTGGTCCCCGGCCCGGCCAGCGCGACCAGCACCATGTCGCGGCGCGGATGGCGCAGCCAGCGGTAGTTGACCGGCACCGGTTTCGCCCAGCCAAAGATCGGCGCGTGCGCGACCGCCAGCACCAGCGGCAGCACGACGGTGCCGATCGGATCGACGTGCTTGATCGGATTGAGCGTCAGCCGGCCGAGATCGGCGGCGGTGCGATCGCCCAGCGCGCGCGCGACCCAGCCGTGCGCGACTTCGTGGCACACGATCGCGAACACCAGCGGGATCAGCCACACCGCGACGGTATAGACGATATTCGGTTCAGCCATCGGGCCGCTCTAGCGGGTCGCGGGTCGCCCGGCCATCATCCTTTGCGACGCGCTTTCCTGGGCGGCGCGTCGCTCTTGACCAGGCTGGCGATCCAGCACGGTTCGCCGTCGACATAGATGCGCCCGGTGCTGTCGAGCCGGTCCCCGGCAAAGCGCGTGCTGACGGTGAGGCGGATCGCCGTGGGCAGGTTGATGCACGGGCCGTTGAATTCGGCATAATACCATTGCCGCGCGCGGTTCTGCAGATAGATGCCGCGATCGCCGTCCGCCTCGAAATTCCAGATGTTGCCGAACTGGACGAACGGGATCGACGCTTGCGCGCCGGTCGGCGGCGCCGGCTGTTCCTGCGCCGCGGCGGGGACGACGGATGCGGCGAGCGCCGCGAGGGCGATCAGGGTGCGGTTCATGGCGTTATTCCTGCGCCGGTGAGTCTGAACCGGTGCTGAGCGGCAGCGTGCCCGCCAGCGCCGCGACGAAGTGGCGGCGGCACAGCGCGACATAGCGATCGTTGCCGCCGATTTCGGTCTGCGCGCCGGTGCTGACCGCGCGCCCGTCCGCGCCGACCCGCGCGTTCATCGTCGCCTTGCGCCCGCACAGGCACACCGACTTGATCTCGATCAGCGCGTCGGCGATCGCCAGCAGCCGCGCCGACCCTTCGAACAGCGCGCCGCTGAAATCGGTGCGCAGGCCATAGGCGAGCACCGGGATGCCCGCATCATCGGCGATCCGCGCCAGCGCGGCGACCTGATCGGCGGTGAGGAACTGCGCCTCGTCCACCAGCACGCAATCGAGCGGATCGGCGGCGTGTGCGCGGGCGACGCAGGCGAACAGATCGGTACCGGCGTCGAACGCGGTCGCCGGCATCGACAGCCCGATGCGCGAGGTGATCGTGCCAGCGTCGAAGCGATCGTCGACGCCCGCGGTGAACAGCATCGTACGCATGCCCCGCTCGCGATAGTTGAAATCGGCCTGGAGCAGCGTGGTCGATTTGCCGGCGTTCATGCTGGCGTAGTAGAAATAGAGCTTGGCCATGGCGCGATCCTATGGGCTTTTGCCCGCGCGCGCCATTTCCGTCGTGTTAACCATTATCCGCCACCCTGTCGCAACCATTTCAAAAGGGGGGCGGCGATGCGTCTGGTCGTGCACATGGGTTTCCACAAGACGGCGTCGAGCTATCTGCAGGCGCTGCTCAACCGCAACACGCAGCGGCTGGCCGGGCGCGGCATCTGGTACGAGCCGCAGACGATCTACCCCGCGCATCACTTCATCGCCAATCCGTTGCTGGCGGGCGATCCGGAACCGTTCGCGGCGATGATCCGCAACGGCCGCGCCGCCGGCTGCCACACCATCCTGTTCTCGTCCGAGAATCTGGAAGGGCTGCCCTTCAACCTGCCGGTCGCGGCGCTGCTGGAGCAGGTCGCCGCCGAGGAGGGGATCACCGAGATCGAGTGGCATGCGGTGATCCGCGAGCCGGGCGCCTATTTCGCCAGCATCCATTCGCAGCTGAGCTGGCACACATATGCCGACAGCCTGACGATGTTCGCGGAGGTGATGAAGAAGGGAATGGTGTTCCTGCCGGAGCCGCATTTCGGCGAGGGCGCGACGCCGTACTGGTTCTTCTGCTTCGACTATTTCGCGTTCCTGATGGGCTTTGCCGCGACCGGGCGGCGGCTGTTCGTCCATGATTACGAGGATCGACTGCCCTATCCCGGCTGGCGGATGATCGACCGGCTCGGCGCCATCGACGCGCTGGTCGACCAACCCGACGAGGCCGAGAGCAACCACCGGCTGGCGCCGGGCACCGCGCGCGATTTCTTCCATGCGCGACTGCGCGAAGCGGCGGGCGATGCGGCGACATGGGCGGCGGTGCGCGACGCGGTGGAGGCGAACGTCGACGCTAGCATCGCCACGGTGCCGGTCTATGCCGCCGCGGTGGGCGCGCGGTACGGCGACAGCTATCGCCAGGCGCTGGCCGCGTTCGGCGCGCGGGATGAGCGCAAGGCGGCGGCGTGACGCTGGGGCATCTTTTTTCACGCGAAGGCGCGAAGAAGACAGAAGAACGGATTCGCGCGGAGACGCGGAGACGCGGAGGGTGTCGCCCGCGGTTCGGCCAGCGGCACCAACGGCCGTCATGCCTGTCGCTTGCAGGGGCTGAAAGGTCTCGCTGACGCGAGACGAGCATGCCAGGCGACACACTCCGCGTCTCCGCGTCTCCGCGCGAACCAAAAATCTTCGTGTCTTCGCGCGAAACAAAACCGCTCCGCGACGCTACCCCTGCGCGTCGTCCTCACCCAGGTCGCGCGCGACCTTGGGATCGCGTAACAGCGTGTCGATGCGGCCGCCCTCGTCAAAGCTCTCGTCCGCGAGGAACTTGAGCTTCGCGGCATATTTGAGGTTCACCCGCCGCGCGACCTCGCTTTGCAGATAGGCGGTGTTGGTGCGCAGCGCCTTCAGCACCACCGCCTCGTCCTTGCCGAGCAGCGGCTTGGCGAACACCGTGGCATGGCGCAGATCGGGCGACATCCGCACTTCGGTGATCGACACCATGTGCTTGGCCAGCGTGTCGTCATGCACGTCGCCGCGCATCAGGATGTCGCTCAGCGCATGGCGCACCTGCTCGCCGACGCGCAGCAGGCGGACGGAACGGTCTTGGGCGGTGTCGTTCTGGCGCATCTTACCTCCAGGCCCCTCTCCCGGCAGGGAGAGGGAGGGCGAGGGTGACGGGACTCTGACCCTCACCCTCCCGCCGCCTTCGGCGGCTCCTTTCCTCTCCCACCGGAGGGAGACTTACAGCGTGCGTTCGCGCATCTCGACCTCGAAGGTTTCGAGGAAGTCGCCGGCCTTGATGTCGACGAAGTTGTTCGAGAAGGTCACGCCGCATTCCAGGCCGGCGCGCACTTCGGCGACGTCGTCCTTGAACCGCCGCAGCGACGCGATCTCGCCCTGATAGACGATGACGTCGTCGCGGGTGATGCGTGCCTTGAGCGCCTTGCGGATGACGCCTTCGACCACCAGCAGACCCGCCGCCTTGCCGTGCTTGCCCGCCGAGAACACCTCGCGGATTTCGGCGCGGCCGACCACCGTCTCGAACGCTTCCGGCCCAAGCTCGCCCGCCATGCCGGCGCGGATCTCGTCGATCAGGTCGTAGATGACGTCGTAATATTTGAGCGCCACCTTGTTGCGTTCGGCGATCTCGCGCGCCTTGGCGTTGGCGCGCACGTTGAAGCCGATGATCGGCGCGCCGCTGGCACCGGCCAGCGTCACGTCGCTTTCGGTGATGCCGCCGACGCCCGAATGGAGCACACGCGCCTTGATCTCGTCGGTCGAGATCTTGTTGATCGCGGCGACGATCGCCTCGACCGTCCCCTGCGTATCGGCCTTGACCACCAGCGGGTATTCGATCGCCTGCTTGTCCTTGAGCGCGGAGAACATGGTCTCCAGGCTGGCCGGGGCGTTGGTGGTGCGCTTTTGCTGGATGACGCCGGCACGATATTCGGCGACCTCACGCGCGCGCGCCTCGTTCTCGACCACCTGCAGCGGATCGCCCGCCGACGGCACGCCCGACAGGCCGAGCACCTCGACCGGCATCGACGGGCCGGCCGACTTGAGCTGGCGCCCCTTGTCGTCGACCAGCGCGCGGACCTTGCCGCTTTCCGCGCCGACGACGAACACGTCGCCGACCTTCAGCGTGCCGCGGCCGACCAGCACGGTCGCCACCGGGCCGCGGCCCTTGTCGAGCTTGGCCTCGATCACGGTGCCCTCGGCATCGCGGTCGGGATTGGCCTTGAGGTCGAGCAGTTCGGCCTGGAGCTGGATCTTCTCGATCAGCGTATCCAGCCCGGTCTTCTTGAGCGCGGAGACCTCGACGTCCTGGGTCTCGCCGCCCATTTCCTCGACCTGTACGTCATGTTCGAGCAACCGCTCGCGGATCCGCTGCGGATTGGCCTCGGGCTTGTCGACCTTGTTGATCGCCACGATCATCGGCACGCCGGCCGCCTTGGTGTGGTTGATCGCCTCGATCGTCTGCGGCATCAGCCCGTCGTCGGCCGCCACCACCAGCACGACGATGTCGGTCACGTTGGCGCCGCGCGCACGCATTTCGGTGAACGCTTCGTGGCCCGGCGTATCGAGGAAGGTGATCTGGCTCTTGTCCTTGAGCGTCACCTGATAGGCGCCGATGTGCTGGGTGATGCCGCCGGCCTCGCCGCGCACCACGTCGGTGCCGCGCAGCGCGTCGAGCAGGCTGGTCTTGCCGTGATCGACATGGCCCATGATCGTCACCACCGGCGGACGCGGCTTCAGGCTCTCCGGCGCATCCTCCTCGGTCGACAGCGCGAGGTCGATGTCCGAATCGCTGACGCGGACGATGTTGTGGCCGAATTCGGTGACCAGCAGTTCGGCGGTGTCCTGGTCGATCGTCTGAGTCATCGTGACGGGCATGCCCATCTTGAACAGCGTCTTGACCAGGTCCGCGCCCTTTTCCGCCATGCGGTTGGCGAGTTCCTGGACGGTGATCGCCTCCGGCACCACGACGTCGCGGACCTGCTTGGCCTGCGCCTCGCGCGGGCCGCCGTGCGAACGCTTTTCCTTTTCGCGCGCGCGCTTGAGCGCGGCGAGGCTGCGGGCGCGGGCGCCGTCGTTGTCGCCCAGCGCGCGGTTGACGGTCAGCTTGCCCGACTGGCGGCGGTCGTCGCCCTTGCGGTCGCGCTGCTGCGGCCGCTGGGCCGGGGCATCGCGGCGCGGCGCGGCGGCGCCCGGCGACGACGGACGCGCGGCACCGGCGCCGCCCGACGGCGACGGCGCGGACGACGATGCGGTCTGGCTCGCGGGAGGAGTCGGCGCGGGCCGCTGGACCGGCTTGGGAATCTCGGGTCGCTGCACCGGGGTGAACAGGCGCGGCGCCGGCAGGCTGGGATCGCGCGACAGCTCGATCACCGGCGGGGGCGCAGGCGCGGGGGCCGGAGCCGGGGCGGGAGCAGGCTTGGCCTCCGGCGCGGGTGCGGCGGCCTCAACCGCGGGTGCGGCCTTGGTTTCCGGCGCAGGTGCGGGCGCGGGTTCCGGGGCCGGCGCGGGCTGGCTGGCGGCGGCCGCTTCGGTGGCGGCGCGCGCTTCGGCGCGGCGGCGTTCGTCCTCGATCGCCTCGGCGCGCTCGCGCTCCTCGCGGCGGCGTGCTTCCTCGAGCGCGCCCATGCGCTGCTCGTCGGCCTCGCGCAGCAGGCGTTCCTGCCGCTCGCGCGCGGTCTCGCTGCTCGGGGCGGGGGCCGGCGGGGGCGGCGGCGGTGGCGGGGGCGGTGCCACGTCGGCGACGACCGGCGCCTCCGGCTGGCCGGTGCCGGGGCCCAGCACGCGGCGGCGCTTGACCTCGACCACCACCGTGTTCGACCGGCCGTGACTGAAGCTCTGCTTGACCTTGCCGGTCTCCACCGTGCGCTTCACCCCCAGCGGTGCGCGCATTCCCAGTTTCGGCTTGTCGTTGTCAGAATCGCTCATGCGCGTACTCAAATTCCTTCGTGTGAGGCGTGCGCCGCCCCGGGCAAGATCGTGGATGCCGATGCGCCGACCGGTGGGTCGGCGCAAGCATATGGTTCAGGGTCAGGTCCGATAAAGTGGAGCCAGCGGAGGAGCGCCTGCTCCACCCGCTTCGCCGCCTGAGCGTCCGCCAGGCCGACATGTACCACATTTTCGCGGCCGAGCGCCAAGGACAATATGGTGCGCGGCAGCGGCAATGCCAATCCCTTGAGGTCCGAACCCTCCGCATCGGAGCCGACGCGCCACGCCTGCGCCAGCTTGCGCATCCCGTCTTCGCCCGCGTCGGCGGCGTGGAGCAGCAGGCGCAACTGGCCCGACCGCGCCGCCGTCTCGATGCGGTCGGTGCCGGCCAGGACATGCCCCGCCTTCGCCTCCAGCCCGAGCCGGTCGAGCGCGGCGCGGCGCAGCTGCGCCTCGATCTGGGCGCCGAGATCGTCGGGGAC
>NZ_DATMGG010000023.1:0-13815 GCF_035555815.1 Sphingomonas sp. | reverse complement strand
GGGCGTCTTGGCAATATTAGCGCAAAATCCTATATTACGCCGATGGCACAGATGAACGTTTCGCTCCCCGAAGGTCTCAAAAGCTGGGCGGAGGCCCGCGTTGCGGAAGGCCGCTACAGCAGCACCAGCGATTATGTCCGCGACCTGATGCGGCGCGATCAGGAATATGAGGAAAAGCGCCGCGCGTTGCTGGCGGCAATCGACGAGGGGCTGGCGTCACCCGTCGTCGAAACATCGATCGAGGATATCGTTGCGCGCGGGCGGGCCCGCAACGGGGCCGAATGAAGCTGGCGGTGCGCGCGGCGGCGCTGCGCGACCTGGATGGTATCTATGACTACACGCTTGCGGCGCACGGTGTGCAGCAGGCCGAAGCCTATGTCCGTAACGTCTGGTCGGCGATGGAGGGGCTTTGTACGTATCCAAAGTCAGGCCCGGCGAGCGGATTGCGCGCAGGATTGCGTTCTCGGGCCGTAGGCAGCCACCGCATTTTCTATACAATCGAGGATGACGCCGTTGTGATAGCGCGCATCCTTCACAAAGCGATGGATGTGGAACGACGGGTTTGAGGTCATCGTGGCCGACCAACCATTAGCATCGCAGTTCGCGCAGTAGGTGTTGAACGTGGCGGAGCGTCGGGATCATTATTAGGTTGGGGTGTGGCAGAAACCACACCCCAAAGGTTCGAGATTACAGAAGCTTGCAGTGGTTGCAGAGCGGATGCCCACCCGTACCGCTGCGGCGATTGTAGCTCTCGATGTTATTGCCCTCGGTGCACTTGTTATCATTGTGATGAACCCCAGTGCCGGGCTTGATCGAGTGATATGCTGAAACCTTCGACATTTTAATCACCTCGCTTTCGCGTTCGTCTTTGATCGATGAAGCATTCCGAATGCGAGAGGTTGGGGCCGGGCAATGTTCGGTTGCTGACGCAACCATCTCATGCACAACTCCGCCCGCCCGAAATCGCAAGACTTCAGGTTGACCCAAGCGACGATGCATGCGAGCAGGCAGGTCTCACGTGAGCCCGAGTGCACCGTCACTCAGCTTGCCAGGGGGTCATCCGCAGGGGTGGCCCCCTTTTGATTCGCCCTTCGCATTTCTGCCAAGCCTACCTACGAATTCGAGGATGAGGCTTCGCGAGTCAAGTATACGCACCCTTAACCGTCCGTGCAACCCATTTTTGGCTTCGCGGGTGCCGCATAGCGTGTTATTTTGATCTAAATCGTGACTCGGAGGTGTCGATGGCAGATGAATCGCTGCGCGAGCTTCTCGCTAAATTACTGAAAAGGCGGGACGAGTTACGCTTGGAGTCCGAGGCACTCGATAAATTGATCGATACATACCGGCGACTCTCTCTTTTAGAGAAGGAGCAGGATTTGCCTCAGCTGGACCTCTGGAAAGGGAGCCGCTCAAGGCGTGCGCGGTCCGCATATGTGGCGGAGATGATGGCCGCGACGCGGCGCCTCATTCTCGCGGAGGGGAGGCCGCTCACGCGAAGCGAGCTGCTCCAACGGCTCGAGTCCGAGGGCTATGTCATTGATGGCAGCGACAAATCGAAAGTGCTGGGAACCAATATTTGGAGATCCGAACAGTTCCAGCATATTGGCAAGAGGGGATATTGGCCGCGCGACACACCAATGCCGCGCAAATTTGGTAACACAAACTAGCCGAAGACTGCTGAGGGGCGACTGATTCAGTCCTGCTCCCGCCCGCCAGCACCCATATACAGTTCGCGCCCGGTCGCCTCATACAGTTCGCTCATCTCTCGCATACCGGCTTCCGCTTCGGCTTCGGTGATTGAGGACGGCGCTTCGACAGCCTTCGGGTGAATTGCCGGAGCGGCGGCGAGGAAGCTTTCCACCCCCGCATTCTGCTTCGCGGCGAAATCCCGCACTTCCTGCGTGATCTTCATCGAGCAGAACTTCGGCCCGCACATCGAGCAGAAGTGCGCGGTCTTGGCGCCTTCCGCCGGCAGGGTCTGGTCGTGGTATTGCTCCGCCGTGTCGGGATCGAGCGACAGGTTGAACTGGTCGCGCCAGCGGAACTCGAAACGGGCGCGGCTGAGGGCGTCGTCGCGCAGCTTGGCGGCCGGGTGGCCCTTGGCGAGATCGGCGGCGTGCGCGGCGAGCTTGTACGTCACCACGCCGACCTTCACATCATCGCGGTCGGGCAGGCCGAGATGTTCCTTGGGCGTGACGTAACAGAGCATCGCCGTGCCGTACCAGCCGATCATCGCCGCGCCGATGCCGCTGGTGATATGATCATAGCCGGGCGCGATATCGGTGGTGAGCGGCCCGAGCGTGTAGAACGGCGCCTCCCCGCACGCCTCGAGCTGCTTGTCCATATTCTCCTTGATCTTGTGCATCGGCACGTGGCCGGGGCCTTCGATCATCACCTGGACGTCCTGCGCCCAGGCGCGCTTGGTCAGCTCGCCGAGCGTATAGAGTTCGGCGAATTGCGCCTCGTCATTGGCGTCGGCGATGCTGCCGGGGCGCAGGCCGTCGCCGAGGCTGTAGGCGATGTCATAGGCCTTCATGATCTCGGTGATCTCGTCGAAGCGTTCGTAGAGGAAGCTTTCCTTGTGGTGGCTGAGGCACCATTTCGCCATGATCGAGCCGCCGCGCGAGACGATGCCGGTGACGCGCTTCGCCGTCAGCGGGACATAGGGCAGCCGCACGCCGGCGTGGATGGTGAAATAGTCGACGCCTTGTTCGGCCTGTTCGATCAGCGTGTCGCGGAAGATCTCCCACGTCAGCTCCTCGGCGATGCCGCCGACCTTTTCCAGCGCCTGATAGATCGGGACGGTGCCGATCGGGACGGGCGAGTTGCGGATGATCCATTCGCGGGTGTCGTGGATGTTGCGGCCGGTCGACAGGTCCATCACCGTGTCGGCGCCCCAGCGGATCGACCACACCAGCTTGTCGACCTCTGCCGCGACGTTGCTGGCGACGGCGGAATTGCCAATGTTGGCGTTGATCTTGACCAGGAAATTGCGGCCGATCGCCATCGGCTCGCTTTCGGGGTGGTTGATGTTGCTGGGGATGATCGCGCGGCCGCGCGCGACCTCATCCCGCACGAATTCCGGCGTGACATAGTCGGGGATGGCGGCGCCCCAATCCTGGCCGTCGCGGACATATTCGGCCAGCATCGCGCGCCCCAGATTCTCCCGCGTGGCGACATATTCCATCTCGGGCGTGATGATGCCGCGCCGGGCATAGTGCATCTGGCTGACGTTCATCCCCGGCTTTGCCCGCAGCGGGCGGCGGACCACGTTGGGAAAGGGATCGACCCCGCCCGAGCGATCGGGGCCGAGCTGGCCATTGTCCTCGGGCCGGATCGCGCGCGCGTCATACGCCTCGACATCGCCGCGCCCGACGATCCAGTCGCGGCGGCGCGCCGGCAGGCCGGCCATGATGTCGATGCTGGCGGCGGGATCGGTGTAGGGACCGGAGGTGTCGTAGACGTTGAGCGGCGGTTCACCCGACGACGGATCGAGATCGATCGCGCGCATCGCGACGGCGAGCGGGCCGACGTGGATTTTGCGGCTGCCGCGAATCGGGCCGGTGGTGACGCCGATTTCGGTGCGGGCGGGGATGTCGGCCATGCGTCTTCACTCCGTTGGTCGGAGCGAGGACGGTTCCCGGATCGAGCGCCGCTCCCTCCCTCCGCCGGTGTCAACCGGATCAGGTTCAGCGGGTCGTGGCCGTCAGCCACCTCTCAACCGCTCGTGCGGTCCCCCGGGGATGGGCGCAGCTTAGGGGCTAACGATCAGAAGGTATAGGCCAATCCGACCACGCCCATCCACTGGCCGCGCGATCCGGCGATGCGGACCACCGGCGAGTCGGCGTAGCTCCCCACCATGCCGCGATAGAGCCCGCCGCCGACCAGCTTGAAGCCGTGGAGCAGATCGCCGGTCAGCGCGACGGTGCCGAGCCCGCCGAGCGACCAGTTCTTCCAGCCGGAGCGGCCGTTGTAGACCGGCAGGCCGCTGGCGACGCTCTGCGCCGGGGTGATGCCGAAATAGGCATCGGCATAGCCGCGCCCGGCGTGTTCGGCGGAGGCGAACACCGTGACTGCCGCCTTGCGGCTGAGCGGGGTCAGGTAGGTGAGCGTCGGCTGGATGATGCCCGAATCATGCGCGCCGGCGACGTCGTGGCGGTAGCTGACCGACAGCGACAGCTTGTCATAGGGGCTGGTGATCACCCCGGTCTTGCCGATGCCGACATAGCCGCCCAGCTCGATCGCGGTGCCGACCTTGCCCAGCGCACGAATGCGCGGATCGTCGATGCTGCGCGTGCTGGTACGGTTGAAGTTGAGCGCGGCGATCGGCCCGAGCTGAAAGTCCCAGGCCGATCCGGGACGGTTCGGGACCAGATCGACGCTGGCGCGGTTGCCGGCGACGACGAAGCCGATGCCGGAAATCGAGCCGATCGCGCCGGGCGCCGCCTGGAACCGGTAGTCGCCGGACCCTTCATAGTCGGGCATGTAGACCATGCCGGCACCGAGGGTGACGCTGTCGCCGGCCAGATCGATGTCGGCCGGGGCGGCGGGCGGCGGCGTATCCTGAGCAGCGGCAGGCACGGCAAGAACCAGCGCAACGGCGCCGAAAGCAACGCGAACGATCATCACACGAAATCCCTGTATTTCGTGGACCCTAACGCCGCGGGCGGGCTTTGGCTCCGTCGGCCGCGTCCGCGGGAAATTCGCCCAGCCCCTGATCGGTGCCGCATAACCGGTCCCACACGCGGAAATAGAGGCCGAAATTGCCGTTATAGGCCTGATGATGACGCTGGTGGTGGCTGGCGGTGATCAGCCACGCGCCGAGCGGACCCGACCACATCGCGCGCGGAAACAATTCCCACCCCATGTGATTGGTCACCCCCATCAGCGTCATGATCGCGAGCACCGCGCCCAGCGCCCCGACATGGATCGGGATGACGAACACCAGCGCGGGGATCACCACCGCGCCGGTGATCGCCTCCAGCGGGTGAAAGCTCATCGCCGCCCAGGCGGTCGGCGGGCGGCTGGCGTGGTGGACGGCGTGGACCCGGCGAAACACCGCCGGCCGGTGCATCCAGCGGTGGGTCCAGTAGAACCAAGCGTCATGCGCGATCAGATAGAGCAGGATCGACAGCGGCCAGTACCACAGCGGCCAGGCCTCGATATCGGTGTAGATGCGCGTCCAGCCGTGCGCCTGCCACCCCCAGGCGACCACCCCGGCGGGCACGCCGTAGATCGCGGCGGAGGCGAGGCTCCAGCCGATCTCTCGCCGGATCTGGCGATCGAGCCCGGCGTAGAGGCGCGGCCGCACCGCGCGGGTCGCCAGCGCGAACGCGCCGCTGGCGACCAGATAGCGCACCCCGACGATCGCCGTCATCGCGGCGGCGGAGATCAGGACGGCGGGTGCGGTGGACATGGCGTTTTCCGTTGCGCGGATCCCGTAGCGCGGATCGATCGCGCGGGACGCGAATCGGGTGCCGCCGGATTATAGCGCGCCACGCGGCCCGGTGTCGGAATTCCACGCTCCTTCCCCTCCCGGTCAGCGCCGGAACCGCGAATTATGTTCGCATGGCAAACAAAAAATTTGACTTCGCCTGCAACTTTCATAAAACGACGGACGAAAAAAATAGGAGGGGAAAGTGCGGAAATTGCACGCGTTCGGCGGCTCGCTGATGCTTGTCGTAACCATGGTTGGCGCACCGGCATGGGCGCAGGACACCACCACGCCGGAGCAACCGGCGAGCGGGCTGGAAGACATTGTCGTCACCGCGCAAAAACGCGCGCAGGGTCTGGCGGAAGTGCCGATCTCGATCGCCGTGGTCAGCGGAGACGAGCTTCGCCGCGCCGGCGTCAATCGCGTCGAGGACCTGTACAACATCGCGCCGTCGCTGTCCTTTTCCCCCGCCCAGTCGTCCTCGGGCGCCGGCCTGCGCCTGCGCGGTGTCGGCAGCGCGGCGTTCGGATCGGCGACCGAGCCGAGCGTGTCGACCATCGTCGACGGCATCGTATCGGGTCCGGGCGGTTCGGCGCTGGTCGACCTGTTCGACGTCGAGCGGATCGAGGTGCTGCGCGGGCCGCAGGGAACGCTGTTCGGCAAGAATTCGTCCGCCGGCGCGGTCAATATCGTCAGCCGTGCGCCAACCGACATGTTCACCACCAGCGCCGACTTGCGCTATGCCGGGCGTCTTGGGGAACTGCGCGCCGAAGCCGCGGTCAGCGGGCCGATCACCGACGACTGGCGCGCACGGCTGTCGGGATTTGTCCTGACGCAGGGCAAGGGGCAGATCCATAACCCGGTCAAGAACAACGACGAGAACAAGCGCGACCGCACCGGCGTGCGGTTCCGCACCGATTATCGCAGCGGCGGCACGACGATCGACGCGATCCTGCAATATGAGGAGCAGGACAACGCTTGTTGCCGCACGTCGTTCTACGGGCTCGATCCGCGTGCCTATGGCGCGCTGACCCGCCTCTATCTGCTGCCCGCGCTGGCCCAATACGGGGTCGTGCCCGGACCGGACAATCGCGTGTCGCTGGCCGACGGACCGCTCAACGAGCATACCTCGACCTTTCAGGGAACGCTGACCATCGCGCAGGAGCTGGGCGGCGGTTATGTGCTGCGCGCGATCACCGGCTATCGACGCTGGAAGGAGCTGGACACGATCGACGTCGACGGCGTCAACGTGAATGTTGGCAACGATCCCCGCCAGCAGCGCGACCTGAAGCTGTTCAGCGGCGAATTGCAGCTGATCTCTCCGGAGAATCGGCCGCTGCGGTGGGTGCTGGGCGCCTATTATTACCAGCATACGCTAGACACCAACACGATCACCGCCGGCGGCGCCGGCACGATCCTGGGCCAGTCGTCGACCCAGGGCATCGGCGAGACACGAACGAAGAACGTCGCGGTGTTCGCCGACGGCACATTGACCGTGGTGCCCAAGGTCGAGGTGTTCGCCGGATTGCGCGGGCTGCACGAGACGCTGGCCGTCGACAACTACCGCAGCGGCAATTATTTCGCCTTTACCCCGGGCACGTTCCAGGGATCGATCTCCACCGACGATACCAACTGGGTCGGCCGCGCCGGCATCCGCTTCGCCCCGACCGGCCGGCAGAGCGTCTACCTGTCGGTGTCGCGCGGATACAAGGGCAAGGCGATCGACAACAACACGGGCAACGTGTTCTTCCTCAACCCAGCGCGCGCGGTTCTTAACCCCGAAACGGTGCTGTCGTATGAGCTGGGCACCCGCACCAGCTGGTTCGCGAACCGGCTGAAGCTGAACGCCACGCTGTTCCTGTCGAAGTTCCAGAACTACCAGGCGTCGTCGTTCGACAACGTCACCTCGTCGCAGATCCTGCGCAATGCCGGCAAGCTGCGCAGTCGCGGCGTCGAGGCCGACTTCGCCGCGATCCCGTGGCAGGGATTCAGCCTGTCGGGCGGGCTCGCCTATGTCGACGCGATCTATGAAGAATATCTGGGTGCCCCATGCACCAGCGTGCAGAACGCGCTGAAGACCTGCCCGGCGACTGGCCAGAACCTGTCGGGCCGGAAGCTGAGCAACAATCCCGACTGGCAGTTCAACCTGCGCGGCCAGCAGGGCTTTCCGATCGGCGGTGGCGCCGAACTCTATGTCCGCGGCGATTATTCGTGGCGCAGTTCGGTGATCTATGGAGGCGACCTCAACCCCGCCACCTATCAGCCGGCGTGGGGAATCGCCGGATTCCGCGTCGGCACGACGATCGACAACGGCCGGCTCGACATCTCGGGCTTCGTCGAGAACGCCTTCGACAAGAGCTATGCGCTGCGCATCTATGATTCGCCCGGATTCACCGGCGCCTATTCCGCATTCTTCGGGCCGGCGCGCACCTGGGGCATCGAACTTCGTTCGCGGCTGTGATGGGGGAGATCGACCAATGGACCGCCGTACAATGCTTGCCGCCACCGGCGCCTTTCTCGGCACGCCGCTGATGGCCGCCGTGCCGGGCGAACGCCCGACCCGCATCCGCCACTATGTGATCGCGACGCACGACATGCCGTTCGTTTGCGACCAGATCTATGAGGTGCTTGGCCTGCCGCCCACGCCCCGGAAACCGGGGCCGGGGGTGACCGAAGCCTATGGCTTCTACAGCACGATGATGCGCGTCGGGACGACGATGCTGGAGATCGTTCAGCCGATCAAACCGGATCATCACCTGAACGCATGGCTGGCCGAGCGCGGCGGCGACGGCGGATACATGGTCGTCGCGCAGACCTATGACGACCGCGCGCTGATCGCCCGCGCCGGGGCGGAATGGCTGAAACCCAGCCGCGACATGATGTTCAAGGGCCAGCACATGATCCAGTTCGACGACCGCCATTTCGGCGCGTTTTTCGAGCTGTACCAATATGCCCCCGAGGACAATTGGTGGGGTGATCCGCTGAACGGCCCCTATGGCGACGCGCGCGTGGCGTCGGACGTGATCGGCGGCGATGTCGCGGTGGCCGATCCGGCGGCGATCGCGGCGCAGGCGGCGCGGCTGTTCCTGGGCGAGCAATCGGGCAACAGCGTCCGTTTCGGTGATCGCACGATCAATTTCGTACCGATCGAGGGCAAGGCGCACGGGCTGGTCGCGCTTGACCTGAAGGCGCGCGAGCAGGCGCGCGTGGGCGACTGGGCGCGCATCGGCGGCGTCCAGTTCCGGTTCGTTTGAGGAGCATGATGATGCAGGACGCGATCAAGCCGCACCTGATGCGGCACGTCGTGCTCGCCACCCCCGACCTCGACACGCTGTCGGGCACGTTGCAGGCGTTTCTGAAGATCGCGCCGGGCTTTCGGAACGACATGGGCGCGATCCTGGGCTTTCGGAACGAGATGATGATGATCGGTTCGACCATGGTCGAGTTGGTCCAGCCGGTGAAGCCCGACCATCGCCTGAACCATTGGTTCGCGGAAAACGGCGGCGGTGGCGGCTACATGATCGTGTTTCAGACGTTCGACGCCGATGCGTTTCGCGCGCGGGCGGCGGCGGAGAAGTTGCGGCTGACCCGCGACATGCTGTTCCGCGGACAGGACTTGATCCAGTTCGAGCCGGCGCGGTTCGGTACCCATCTGGAGACCTATCGCTATTCGCTGCCCAACGGGTGGTGGGGTGATCCGGTCGGGCGAGACTATCCCAGGAGCGGCACCGCATCCGGGATCGTCGGCGCCGATGTCGCGGTCGAAGCGCCACCGGCGGAGATCGCCGCGCAGGTCGGGCGGCTGTTCCAGTCGCCGGTCGACGGCGCCCGCGTTCGCCTTGTCGACAAGACGATCCGGTTCGTCCCGGCGAGCGGCCGGCGCGGGCTGATCGCAATCGACCTGACCGCGATCGACCCGGCGACGCGCGGCCACAAGGCGACGATCGGCGCCGTCGAATGGCGGCTGGTCTGAGCGGAGACTATAGCAGCTTCAGCAGCAGCGTTCGCAGCCGTTCACGCTCCGACGCGCTCAACGGCGCGAAGAACGCCGCTTCGTGCGCCTCGGCGAGCGCGTCGATGCGGGTGTGGAGCGTGCGCCCATGGTCGGTCAGGAACAGCGCATTGTCGCGCGCCTTTGGCGACGCCTTGCGCCGTTCGACCGCGCCGAGCGCGACCAGTTCATCGACCGCGCGCGCGGTGCTCGGCCGGTTGATGCGCAGCGCCTCGCCCAGCCGCGCCTGGGAGCAGCCGGGGTTGTTTTCGATGAAGAACAGCGCGGCGGTGCGTCCCGGCGACACGCCGAGCGGGCGAAGCTGGTCGGACAGGGTGCGCAGCCACGCGACATCGACCTGCCGCAACGGAAAGCCCAGCCGCGCGCCGATGGAACCGAACGACGAACGAAAGACGGAATGGCCGGTCATCCGCCGCGCGATATGGGACAACGGGGACAAGGGCAATCGCCCGCGCGGGCCGGGACGCCCCGGCGCGACCCGCATCGCGCCCGACGATGACCCGCATCGCGCGCGACGATTCCGCGATCGGCGGCCCCACCCACCGCCGCGCTTTCCTTTGCGTCGATAGTCATTACAGGTCGAGTGGATGACGGAATCGGGAGTCGACGAAAAATCCGCAGCGCATGAGGGGGTTGCGGAAACGGGCGGGCACCAGCTCGCGTCGAATTCGGCGCGACGCGCGCTCGACATCGTCGGCGATCGCTGGACGCTGATGATCCTCCACCTCGCCTTTACCAGCGTGCGGCGGTTCGAGGATTTCCAGTCGCGGATCGGACTGGCGCGCAGCCTGTTGACCGACCGTCTGCGCCGGATGGAAAAGGCCGGCGTGGTGCGGCGCGAGCGGTATCAGGATCGCCCGCCGCGCGACGAATATGTGCTGACGCCGATGGGGATCGACCTGTTCGGTTCGGCGCTGATGATCATCCGCTGGGAAAAGCGGTGGTTCTATGACCCCGACGTGATCGTCCACCGGCTGCGCCACAGCTGCGGCAAGGTGTTCATGCCCGAACTCCACTGCGCCACCTGCGACATCGAGGTGGTCGCGCGCGACGTCACTGCCGTCGACGGGCCGGGCGCGGGGTTCGAGCCGCCGCAGAAGCCGCGCGCGCAGCGCCGTTCCACCGTCGCGCGCGGCGAGCTGGATCCGCACCAGAAGATGCTGGAGCGCGCGATCGAGGTGCTGGGCGATCGCTGGACGGCCCAGACCATCGCGTCGGCGTTCGGCGGCACCCGCCGGTTCAACGCGCTGCAGGCGGTATTGGGCGTCGCGCCCAATATCCTGGCCGAACGGCTGTCGCGGCTGGTCGAGCTGGGCGTGCTGGCGCGGCGGCGCTATCAGGACAAGCCCGAGCGGTTCGAATATGTGCTGACGCCCGAGGGGCTGGACCTGTTCCCGCTGATCCTGGAGCTGATCCGCTGGGGCGACCGCTGGCTGGCGGGGGACGCCGGGCCGCCGCAGATCATCCGCCACCGGCCGTGCGGCACGGTGCTCAAGACCAGGATCATCTGCGACCAGTGCGGCGAGACGGTATCGGTGGTGTCGACCAGTTTCGACGCGGTCAGCGATCCGCCAGCGCGGTGACATGCGCGGGCACCGGCCCGCCCTCTCGCAGTTTCTCCATCCGCCGCGTGTCGATATAGTCGCGCCACGCCGCGATCAGCCCGCCGTCGAACTCGACGATCGCGGCATAGGGCATCGCCACCGCGACGCCGTTGGTGCGGGTGTAGGCGTCGACCCCCTCGACGAACAGCCGGTCGCCCGCCTCCGCATGATGGACGATGCGCCAGTCGGTCGCCGCCATGTCGGCGCGCAGCCCCTCAAGGAAACCGCGCACCGCCGCCTTGCCCTCAAGCGGGGCGAAGGCGCCGGCGGCGACGTGCCAAACCACGTCGTCGGTCATGGTGGCGAGCGCGCCGTCGATGTCGCCGGCGTTCCACGCCGCGATCATCGCGGCGAAGCGCGGATAGAGGCTCATCCAAGCATCGCCAGCACCTGATCGCGCAGATCGCGGCGCGACACCTTGTTCATCACGTTGCGCGGCAGCGCGTCGACCACCACCATCGCCTCGGGCAGCTTGAACACCGCCAGCCCGCGATCCTTGAGCCAGCCGGCGATATCGGGAAGGGTGGGCGCGGCGCCCTCCGCCGGCACCGCCGCGACGCACATCCGCTCGCCCAGCCGATCGTCGGGGATGCCGACCACCGCCGCTTCGCGCAGCTGCGGGTGGCCGGCGAGCAGGTCGTCGATCTCCGCCGGCGAGATGTTGACCCCGCCGCGCACGATGATGTCCTTGCACCGCCCGACGAAGCGATAGAAGCGCGGGATCTCCCCCTCCCCCGCGATCTCGAACAGGTCGCCCGAGCGATAGAAACCCCGTGCGTCGAAGGCGTTGGCGGTCACCTCCGGGTTTTCCCAATAGCCGTCGAAGGTCGACGCGCCCTGAAAGCGCAGCTCGCCCGGCCTGCCGGGTTCGGTGATGTCCTGCTCGGTGTCGATGTCGACCAGCCGGGTGTGGATCATTTCGGCGATGCGGCTGCCCGGCCAATCGATGCCCGCCACGCCCATGCGCGGGAAATAGCGCGCGCGATCGTTGTGATCGGGCACCTGGCGCGCATCGGAGAACAGCGTCGCGCCCTCATTCGATCCGAACATGTTGCACACCTCGATCCCGTGCTCACGCGCGAAACCCTCGATCATCCACGGGCTGAGCGGCGCCGAGCCGGAGCCGATCGCGCGCAGCGACGACAGGTCGCTGCCCTTGAGCAGTTCGGGCATCTTGAGCAGCGAATTGAGGATCGCCGGCGGCGCGAGCGTGTAGTTGACTCGCTCGGCGGTGATCTGCGCCAGGAACACTTTCAGGTCGAACGGGTGGTGCAGCACCAGCGTGCCACGATGCTTGAGCCACGGCGTGACCAGCCCGAACGAACCGATGTTGACCAGCGGGAAGGGATTGAGCAGCACCTCCCCCTCGCGCATGTCGGCGGCTTCGGACACCACCTCCGCATTGACGATCCAGTGGTTCTGGTCGCGCGGCACGCCCTTTGGCCGCGCTTCGGTGCCCGAGGTCCAGAAGATCGTGAACACCTCCCCCGCACCGGTCGGCTGGGCATCGTGATAGGCGGCGCCGGCGGCCGGATCGGCAGCGGCGATTGCCGCGTCGAAATCGACCGTGCCGGCGGGCGCGTCGCCGCCGTGGATCAGCACGCGTTCCACCCCGGTGGCGAGCGCCATCGCCGCGTGATCGTGCCCGGCGAAGCGCGCGACGGTGACGATCGCCTTTGGCCGCACCGTATCGACGACATAGCCAAGCTCATGCGCGCGGTAGGGCATGACCACCGGCGAGATGATCAGCCCGATCCGCGAGCACGCCAGCGCCAGCACCACCGTCTCGCTGATGTTGGGCAGCTGATAGGTGAGGATGTCGTCCTTGCGCAGCCCCTGCGCGAGCAGCGCCGCCGCGACTCGATCGACCTCTTCCCCCAGCGCGGACCAGGTGAAGCGGCGCGGGGCGTGGCCGTCGAGCGCATCCCGGTTCAGCGGATCGACCAGCGCCACCCGATCGGGCACCTCACGCCGGTTGCGCTGGAGCCAGTGGTCGAGCGTCAGGTCGCCCCACCACCCGCGGGCGGTGAAATCGTCGATCCGCGACTGCGGGGTCAGCTGCATGTCACTCTCCCTGTCGGCCCGGTCACGCGCGCTTCGGCGGCCACGGCACGAAGCCCGAGGTGCGCTCGATATAGTCGGCATAGGCGGGCTTGGTCTTGCGCATCCGGAATTCGAGCGTCGGCGCACCCGACCATTTCATCAGCGTCCACGTCAGCAGGATCGGGCCGGGGATCGCGAACAGGCCGATCGTGGTCTCCGCGCCGATCAGGTACAGCCCCCACCACACGCAGGCATCGCCGAAGTAGTTGGGATGGCGGGTGTAGCGCCACAGCCCGGTACGCAGCACCTGCCCTTCGTTGAGCGGATTCTTGCGGAAGCGGGTGAGCTGCCAGTCGCCGATGCTTTCGAACACGATGCCGAACACCGCCAGCGCGGCGCCGGCATAGGCGAGCGGCCCCAGCGCGACCGGATCGGTCGAGATCTGGCCGAGCATCACCGGCAGCGCGACGATGAACTGGAGCGGCGCCTGGGTGACGAACACCAGCCAGAACGACGCGCGCGCATAGCCCCAGCCGCGCTTCTGTTCAGCCTTTTCCATCATGCGGACATAGCGGCGGTCCGGCCCATGATCGCGCCAGCGCCAGAACAGATACCCCCCCAGACGGATCGCCCACACCGCGCACAGCACGGTCAGCAGCATCCGGCGATCGGTCGCCGGATCGAGCTGGAGGAAGGTCGCCACCGCGAGCAGCGCCATGCCG
>NZ_DATMGG010000022.1:0-12726 GCF_035555815.1 Sphingomonas sp. | reverse complement strand
ACCGCGATCTGGGACGGCTGGGAACTGGTCGAGCTGACCCCGGGCGGTGAGGTGCTCGACCGGATCGGATTGCCGGTCCCGCGCCCATCGGGGCTTCGCTTCAGCCGGGATGGGCGGCGCCTGATCGTCACCTCCGCCTCGGTGCGGTTGAGCCCGAGTCAGCTGCTTCGGGCGCCGCTGTCGGGCAGCGTGCTGGTCTGCGAACTCTGACGATCAGCGCGCGCAATGCGCGGCCGCCCGCTCCGCCTTTGTATCCAGCGCCCGTCGCGCGGCGCGCAACTCGCGCGCCGTGCCGAGCGCCTGACACCATTAACGGTATCAACCTTGGCGGCGATTTGATGAGAGCCGCACAGAATTGTCCGCCGCGTAATTTTATTTTTCCGCGTAAAAAGAACGATATATTTCCATAATTGACTGGGAAATGATCCTGTGTCAGAAATAATTATCGTTATTGAATTTGGCGGATCGATCCGGCGTCGTCCGAGCCCTCAACCGCCAACCAGAACAATGGGAACAAGCGTGTCCGCGATATCGGGAGAGAATGTGTCGATCAGGGAACCCGTTCGCGACGTGCCCGTCGTCGGGCGCTATGACGTCATCGTCTGCGGCGGCGGGCCCGCCGGCCTGATCGCCGCGGTCGCCGCGGCGCGCAACGGTGCGCGGACGCTGCTGATCGAACGCTATGGCTTCGTCGGCGGCATGGCGACCAGCGCGCTGGTGACCCCGATCAGCGAGTTCCGCCATTTCGGCAAGCAGCACATCGGTGGCATCCCGTTCGAGCTGCTCCAGAAGGCCGCCGACCTTGGCGGCGCCAATACCACGCTGGAGAGCGGCAACTTCCCGGTCAACGACGAGATCATGAAGCTCGCCGCGCAACGCCTGTTGCTCGAGAGCGGGGTGTCGCTGCTCTATCATAGCTGGTTCGCCGACTGCGTGATGGACGGCGACCGCGTCACCCATGTCATCGTCCAGAACAAGGCGGGGCGCGTCGCGTATCAGGGCGAGGTGTTCGTCGACTGCACCGGCGACGCCGATCTGGTGCGCGCGGCGGGCCTGCCGACGACGAAGGGCGACGTCCTGCAGCCCGCGACTTTGTGGTTCCAGTTGGGCGGCGTCGACACCGACGCGCTGTCCTATCTGTTCGGCGACGCGGTCGACGGGATGCTGCCGGTGTCCGACACGATCCGCAGCCGGCTGCTCGCGCTCAACGCACAGGGGGAGATCCCGATCTTCGGCGGGCCGTGGATCAACAGGTTCTTCCGCGACGGCATGGTCAGCATCAACGTGCTGCGTGAGCCGACCGACGCCAGCGACCCCGAATGGTTCACCCGCACCGAATGCAGCCTGCGCGAGAACCTGCAGCTCATCATCGAGGTCCTGCGCCGCGAATTCCCGGAGTTCCGCGATTGCTGGCTGGCCAAATCGGGCATCCAGACCGGGGTGCGCGAATCCTACCACATCGTCGGCCTCTACCAGCTTCAGCAGGACGACATTCTGGTGCCGAAGGCGTTCCCCGACACGATCGCCAAGGGTGCGCACGTCATCGACATCCACTCCAGCGACAGCAACGACCAGGACGGGCTGGTCGTTCCGCGCCAGGAATATAATGTGCCGTTCCGCTGCCTGGTGCCGCAGGGCAGCGTCAACCTGGTCACCGCCGGGCGCTGCCTGAGCGCGGACGGCCCCGGTTTCGGATCGGTCCGCGTGATGGCGACCTGCATGGCGATGGGCCAGGGTGCCGGGACCGCCGCCGCGCTGAGCGTCCGCCACGGCTACGGCATGTCGGAGATGAACTTCGCCCACCTGCGCGAAACGTTGATCGCGCAGGGCGCGGTGATCGATTTCGACAATGTCATCGATCCCCAGGCCCCGATCGAGCTGACGACCTATCCGGCGGTGCGCGCGGCGTGCTGAGGGTGGACGGTCCGCACCATGCGGCTTGAGGGCAGGACCGCGCTGATCACCGGCGCCGCGCGCGGCATCGGCCTGGCCTTTGCCCGCGCCTATGTCGCCGAGGGCGCGACCGTGGCGCTTGCCGATATCGACGGCGACGGCGCGCGCGCGGCAGCCGAGGCCATCGGCCCCGGCGCGGTCGGCATCCGGATGGACGTGACGCAGCCGGAGTCGATCGATGCAGGCTTTGCCGACGCGATCGGCGCGATCGGCCACCTCGACATCCTGGTCAACAACGCCGCGCTGTTCACCGCCGCGCCGATCGCCGAGGTGACGCGGGCGGACTATGACCGCGTGTTCGCGGTCAACGCCGCCGGCACCTTCTTTTGCCTGCAAGCGGCCGCCCGGCACATGATCGCGCGCGGCCAGGGCGGCAAGATCATCAACATGGCCAGCCAGGCCGGGCGGCGCGGCGAACCGCTGGTCGCGGTCTATTGCGCGACCAAGGCGGCGGTGATCAGCATGACCCAATCCGCCGGGCTCGACCTGATCCGCCACGGCATCAACGTCAACGCGATCGCGCCGGGCGTGGTCGACGGCGAGCATTGGGACGGCGTCGACGGATATTTCGCCCGCCTCGAAAACCGGGCGCCGGGCGAAAAGAAGCGCGCGGCCGCCGCTTCGGTGCCGATCGGCCGGATGGCGAGCGCGGCGGACCTGACCGGCATGGCGGTCTTTCTCGCCAGCGCGGAGGCCGATTACATCGTCGCCCAGACCTATGGCGTCGATGGCGGCAACTGGATGGCGTGACGATGGATCACACCGCTCACCGCCCCGCCCCTCCCCGCCCCGGCCCACCCGGCTCCGCCTCGCCCAGCCCTGCCCAGCCCGGCTATGATCGCGGCGGATTGCGGCCCGGGATCGTCCATATCGGTGTCGGCAATTTCCACCGCGCCCATATGGCGGCGTATCTCGACGACCTGTTCGCGCTTGGCGAAGATCACGACTGGGCAATCATCGGCGCGGGGGTGCGCCCGGCCGACGCCACGATGCGCGCCGCGCTGAAGGCGCAGGACTGGCTGTCGACGGTGATCGAGCTTGATCCCGCGGGCAAGCGCGCCCGGCGGGTCGGCGCGATGATCGATTTCGTCGAGGTCGATCCGTCGAACGCGCCGCTGATCGCGGCGCTGCGCCGGCCGGATATCCGCATCGTATCGCTGACCGTGACCGAGGGCGGCTATTTCATCGATCCCGCCACCGGCCGGTTCGATCCCACCGCGCCCGAGATCGTCGCGGACGCCGCGCAGCCGGATCGGCCGGCGACCGCGTTCGGTGCGATCGTCGCCGCGTTGCGCGCGCGCCGCGACGCCGGCATCGCGCCGTTCACGCTGCTGTCGTGCGATAATCTGCCCGGCAACGGCGACGCCGCGCGCGCCGCGACCGTCGGGCTCGCCCAGCTGTCCGACCCGGCGCTGGCCGACTGGATCGCCGCCCATCTCGCCTGCCCGAACGGGATGGTCGACCGGATCGCCCCGGCGACCGGTCCACGCGAACGCGCGATGGCCGCCGCCTTCGGACTGGCCGACGATCCGGTGCCGGTGACGTGCGAGCCGTTCCGCCAATGGGTGCTCGAAGACCGATTTCCGTCGGGGCGCCCCGCGCTGGAAAAGGTCGGCGTGACCTTTACCGACCATGTCCATGCCTTTGAGACGCGCAAGATCCGCATGCTCAACGGCGGCCACGCGATCATCGCCTATCCCGGCGCGATCAAGGGTATCGAGCATGTCCACGAGGCGATGGCGGACCCGACGATCGCCGCTTTCCTCGACCGGGTCGCAACCGACGAGATCCTGCCGATCATGCCCGTCGCGCCGGGACACGACCTGCCCGGCTACCAGCGGCTGATCGGCGACCGCTTCGCCAACCCCGAGATCGCCGACACCGTGCGGCGCGTGTGCTTCGACGGATCGAACCGGCAGCCCAAGTTCATCATCCCGTCGATCCGCGACAACATCGCGCGCGGCGTGATGCCGACGGGACTGATCCTCGCCAGCGCGCTGTGGTGCCGCTATTGCTACGGCATCGACGAACGCGGGCGCCCGATCGAACCGAACGATCCGGATTGGGAGACGCTGACCGCGACCGCGCGCGCGGCCCGGGATGCCCCCGCCCGCTGGATCGAGATGCGCGCGATCTATGGCGACCTGGCCGAGGATCGCGGTTTCGCGGCCGCCTTTGACGCGGCATTGCGCCGGGTCTGGGACGACGGGGTCGACGCCGCGATGGCCCACGCCATCGCGCGCTGAAGCGACCGGCCCGCGCCCGGTCGAGAATGCGCGCGCGGACAATTCTCCGCGCCGCCACCGGCCCGACCCCCCGCTGACGTTGCCCCGGCAACGGGGGAAACCTCCTCCTAGAACTTCGCCCGGACGCCGACGCGGAAGCTGCGTCCGATCGGATCGTACAGGTCGAACCGTCCGCCCAGGCCGGGAGCCGAATATTGCACCGTGGCGGGCACCACCGGCAGATCGATCGGATCGCGGTCGAACAGATTGTCGATGCCGACGGTCAGCGTGTAGGCCCCCGGCCCATCGAGCTTGACGATCCCGGTGAGGCCGAAGGTCAGGAAGCTCTTCACCGAGTTATCGTCGACGTCGACGCCGCTGACCCAATTGTTCTGCAGCTTCGCCGGCCCGACATAGCGCGCGTTCAGCGTGAGCGAGAACGGCCCCTGCTCATAGGTGGCGAAGGCGTTCGCCTTCAGCTTCGGCTGCCCCGGATTGAGGTCGGCGACCTGCCCGGCGAGGTCGGTGACGTTGCCGACCGCATCGACCTGCCGGAACACCGGCACATAGGACGCCAGCCCGCGCAGGCTGACCTGCCCGGCACCGACGCGGCGCCGATAATCGACCTCGAAGTCCCACCCCTGGGTGACCAGGCTGGCGACGTTCACCGGCACGGTATCGATCGACAGGATCGCCTGGTTGGCGTCGCGGTGGATGTACTGGCAATATTGCGTCTGGCCCGCGTTGCAGAACGCCAGCTCCTGCGCCGCGCTGATCGAGGCGATCGCCCCCTTCAGGCTGATTCGATAATAGTCGACCGAGAGCTGCAACCCCGGAATGAAGCCGGGGCTGTAGACGACGCCCGCCGTGGTCGTATCGGCCAGTTCGGGGTTGAGCGCGGGATTGCCGGTGGCGTTGGTATATTGCGGGTAGGTCTTGTTGGTCAGCGAATCGAACACCGGCTGCTGGGTAAGGGTGCCGCCGGAGAACAGATCGGTCAGCGTCGGCGCGCGGATGTCGCGGGACAAGGTGCCGCGCACGCGCAGATCGTCGAAGACCTGGTCCGAAATGCCGATCTTCCACGTCTTCACGCTGCCGCTCGTGCTATAGTCGGTCAGCCGCCCCGCCGCGTTCAATTCCAGCTTCTGCGCCAGCGGAACGTCCTTCAGGATCGGGATCACCGCTTCGACGAACCCTTCCTTGATGTTGCGCTTGCCATAGAAGGGCTGGAAGTTCTGAACGGCAAAGGCGCGGGCGAGCGCCAGCGCATCCTGCGTCGCCGACGCCTCGTTCCTGATATAGTCGCCGCCGAAGGCGACCGACACGTCACCCGCGGGCAGGCTGAAGATCGTGCCGGATGCGTCCACCGACGCGACGTCGAGCTTGACGATCATGCGCTGGAAAGCGGTGCCGTGGGTGTAGGCGATCGCTTCGGGTGTCGCCACGCCGACGCCGAACAGGTTGAGCGGGACGCAGCCGTTGGCGGGATTGGTCAGCGTCGAACGGCACACGATCGCGCCCGAGGCCGGGTCGCGGACCGCATCCACCGCGTTGTTGAAATTGGCGATGATGGTGTTGTTGTAGGCGTAGAGATTGGTCGTCGATTCGCCGTGGGTGTAATAGGCGTGCCATTTCCAGCTCGAGCCGATCTCGCCGTCGAAGCCGGCGACCGCGCGCCACACGTCGCGGGAATTGCTCGAGGTCGGCGGACCGAAATCGACCGTGTCCTTGCCCAGGCTGAACGTCGTCTGCCCCGCCGCGAGCAGCTGATCGCGGATCGCCGGATTCAGATAGGCGTTGTCGGCATTGATCGTGATATTGCCCTGCCGCATATAATAGAGATAGCCATTCTCATTATAGTTCGACCGGCCATAGAAGCCTTCGACATAGGCGGTGATCCCCGGCACGACCTCATAATCGACGTGCCCGAAGAAATTGGCATAGTTCAGCGGCGTCGACATCGACCGGGCGAGGCCGACCGTGTTGTCATAGTCCCCGCCATATTGGACCAGGCCGGATTGATTGCCGAAATCATAGGGCGCCGGCGTGCCCGACGGCCCGAGGAACTGGATGCCGCGCAACGGCCCGGAGGTGATGACGCCGCCGGGCGACACGTTCGACGTGCCGACGTTGCGGACGGTGATCTGGCGCGGTTGGCCGTTGGTCGCGGTATAGGCGGGATTGTTGACCACCGCCCGGCTCTTGAAGAAGCTGCGGTCGATCAGATCGACCCCGTCGGGCTGGTTGAAATAGTCGAACTCGGCGACGATGTGCCCCTTGCCGCCGGCGAAGCTGTGTCCGGCGGTCAGGTTCGCCTTCACATAGCCCGCGTCGCCGCGCTCCGTGACGCCGCTTTCGACGTTTACGCCCAGACCCTGATAATCGCGGTCGAGCACGAAGTTGACGACGCCGGCAACCGCGTCCGAACCCCAGGCGGCCGAGGCGCCGCCGGTGACGACCTCTACCCGCTTGATGAGGCCGAACGGCAGGGTGACGGTATCCACGCCCCCCGCCGTGGTCGATTCGACGACCCGCCGGTTGTCGAGCAGGACCAGCGTCCGCGTCGCCCCCAGGTTGCGCAGGTTGACGAACTCCGCGCCGCCGCCGGCGACGTTGATGGCGGGATTCTTGGCCGACGTGGCGTTACCGAACGACGGAAGCTGGTTGAGATAGCTCGCGATCGTGGCCGGCGCCTGCCGCGCGATCTCCGCCTCGCCGACGACCGTCACCGGCGTCGGCTGCTGAAAGCCGTTCGCGGTAATGCGCGAACCGGTCACCACGATATCCCGGTCCGGCGTCGCTTGCGTCGCGGGGGAATCCTGATCCGGCGCGGCCTGGCCGACCATCGCTGAATCGGGCGTCGGCGAAGGCGGAGATGCCGCCGCGCGCGCCTGCGCCATCGACGGCAGGATGACCGAAGCGACACCGCATAACAGAACTGCCTTTAGCATCAGAACCCCTCCTCCAGACCAACACACTCTCCGGCGTGATAATCAGATCATGACCCCCGCCCCGGCGAATTGCAATCATTGTTTCACGTGTCAGTGAAAATTATGGGGCGAGGCTGACGCTACGGGTTTGCGGGGGCGCGGCGCCGATCCGTCCTGCGCGGTCCTCGCCGAACGGCGTCGAACAGCGTCGATCAGTACCGATCAGCACGCACGGCGGCATTTTCGCCGGGTTTTCGCGAAAGACGCTGCTAGGGCACGGTCGATGTCCCGCAAATTCCTCCGTCTACGTGCCGCCGGCATCGCCCTGCTCCTCCTGATCGCGGCGGGAGGCGGCCTCTGGCTATGGCTGTGGGACGGCTTCACACCCGTCCCGACCAACGTCGCCTGGCCGGCGGAACTGACGACGGTGGCGGGCGGCGGCGCACGAGGCCACGCCGACGGCGCGGCGGGCACGGCGCGCTTCGGCGACCCGTTCGCCGTGGCGATCGATCGGCATGGGGTGCTGTATGTCGCCGACGCCGACGATACCGGCCAGATCCGCAGGATCGCGCCGGACGGCGACGTCACCACCCTGCCGGGGTCGTTCGACACGCCGTCGGGCGTCGCGATCGACCGCGCGGGCAATGTCATCGTCGCGGATACCGGCGCCAACGCGATCCGCAGGATCGGTGTCGACGGATCGGTGACCACGCTCGCCGGCGACGGCGCGCCGGGGTTTCGCGACGGCCCGGCCGCCCAGGCGCGCTTCAACGGCCCGATCGGCGTCGCCGCCGATGCGAAGGGCAATGTCTATGTCGCGGACAGCTACAATGATCGCATCCGCGTCATCACCGCCGACGGTGCGGTGCGTACCATCGCCGGGGGCGACGCGCCCGGCCTTGCCGACGGACAGGGATCGGTGGCGGCGTTCGACACGCCGACCGGGCTGGTGCTCGACCGACACGGCGCGCTACTGATCGCGGACACCGGCAACGCCGCGATCCGCAAGATTGACGCGGACGGCCGCGTCTCGACGGTCGCACGCACCGATCCGGGCGACGGCCCCGGTCTGCTCGATGGCGCGATCGGCCTGGCGGCGACCCACGACGGCTTCGTCTATATCGCGTCGCTGCGGCGGGGGCGCATCGTGCAGATGACGCCATCGGGCGAGTTGCGCATACTGGCCGGGTCGGGATCGACGATCGAGGGCAACGCGGCGCTGCCGCTGACCGGCCCCGCCGGCGTCGCGGTCGATCGCAGGGGTGTCGTCTATGTCGCCGATGCCTCGGCCTATGCGATCCGCAGGCTTGCGCCGCGCGGCGACACCGCTCGTCCTGCGATCGCCGCACCCGCGCCGCCGGCGCTGGTCCACGCGGCGGTGGTTCCGTGGCCGGTCGCGCCGCAGCACGGGTGGCATGAAGTGGTCGGCTCACTGGGGGAGGTGCGCGGCAATTATCAGGGCGACAGCCGCGACCATCTTCACGCCGGACTCGATATCAGCGCGCCAGTGGGCACGCCCGTCCTGGCGTCGGCGGATGAGACGGTGCGCGATCCGCTACCCAATCGGGGCCTCGACGGGCTCAGCGAAGGGCTGCGCATCGACCAGCTGACCTATATCCACATGCGCGTCGGTCGCACAGCCAGCGGCGCGCCGCTCGACCCGGCCCGGTTCCAGCTCCTCCGCGATGACGCGGGCCGCGTCGTCAGAGTGCGGATCAAGCGCGGCGCCCGCTTTCGAGTGGGCGATCCGCTCGGCACGATCAACCGCATGGCGCATGTCCATCTCGAACTCGGCGCCCCGCGCGCCAAGATCAACGCGCTGCTGCTGCGCTTTCCGGGCTTTGCCGACCATGTTCCGCCGCAGATCGACGATGTTCATCTCCTCGACGCGGCCGGCCGGCACCTGACCGCGATGGAGCAGGGGCGGCTTGTCATTCCGCGCAACGCCGGTCCGATGAGTATCGTCGCAGAGGCGTGGGATCAGGTCGACGGCAATGCCGACCGTCGCCGGCTCGGCCTGTACCGGGCGGGGTTCCAGATCCTGCGCGGCGACGGCACGCCGCTGCCCGGATTCGAACGGCCGCGCATCACCATCGCGTTCGACCGGATGCCGACCGCCTCCGACGCCGCAAAGATCGTCTACGCCCCCGCCAGCGGCGACTCGGTCCACAGCGACCAGCGGACCCGGTTCCTCTACGTCGTCACCAACGCCCTGCATGGCGGCAGGGCGCATGCCGAAGGCTGGAACCCGGAGGGGCTTTCCCCCGGACACTATATCATCCGCATCCACGCGGCCGATCGGGCCGGCAATGTCGCGACGACTGGGCGCGACCTGCCGATGACGGTGCGTTGAACTGATGCCGGAGACGGCCATAACCCCCGTGGGGAAGGATCGAGAACGCATGTTCCAGCTCGACGGCAAGGTCGCGCTCGTCACCGGGGCCAGCGGCGGCCTCGGCAGTGAAATCGCGCGCGGACTGGCGCAGGCCGGCGCCCACGTCCTGCTGCATGGCCGCGACAGCGACCGCCTCGCTCCGCTGGCACGGGGGATCGCCGGCGCGGGCGGATCGGCGGAGGTCGTCGTCGGCGACCTGCGCGACGCGGATGCGGGCGTGCGCTTGCTGGCCGCACATGGCGACATCCAGATATTGGTCAACAACGCGGGGGGCCGCGATCGGCGATCGCTGGCCGGTCTTGATCGCGACGCCGTTCGCGCCCTGCTGGAGATCAACCTGGTCGCGCCGTTCGACCTGGCCCGCGTGCTGTCCGCGCAAATGTCCGCCGGCGGACGGATCATCAACATCACCTCGATCGCCGGGCAGATCGCCCGTTCGGGCGACGCCGCCTACACGATGAGCAAGGGCGGGCTGGAAGCCGCGACGCGCGCGCTGGCCGCCGAACTCGGCCCGCGGCAGATCACCGTGAACGCGGTGGCGCCAGGCTTTCTCGCGACCGAGGCCAACGCGGCGATGGTCGCCGACCCCGCCGTTGCCGATCATCTCGCGCGACGCACGTCGCTCGGCCGATGGGGAAGGCCCGAGGAAATCACCGGCGCCGTGCTGTTCTTCGCCGCCCCGGCATCGTCCTATGTGACGGGTCAGGTGCTCGCGGTCGACGGCGGATATCTCGCGCATTTCTGATATCGGGGATGATGGCGCCGGTACACTCGCGGCGTTACCGTCTGAGCCACCACGCCGCGATCCCGGCAGGCTATGCGGGACCGCCCGATTGATCGATGCCCTGAAGCAGGGCGCGCATGCCGGCTGGACCATCGGACACTCGGCGTGCCATGATCGGTAATTGGTGCGGTCGAGAAGACTCGAACTTCCACGGCCTTTCGGCCACAACGACCTCAACGTTGCGCGTCTACCAGTTCCGCCACGACCGCACTTGAAACCCCGCCGGACGAACGCCGACGGCTGGTAAGGCGAGCGCCCCTAGCGCAGCATTCGGACGCTGGCAAGCGCCGTCGATCGTTCCGTCCCCTCCGAAAATGGTCTACGGGCCCGCCTCCATGCCCACGCACCGCCCCCACCCTGCCGATCGCAACGTTCCGGTCGAGATCGGCCGGCTGCTCGCGCTCGCCTGGCCGGTGGTGCTGACCAGCCTCAACTGGACCATCCTGCACGTCACCGACGTGGTGGTGGTCGGCATGGTCTCGACCGAGCAGGCCGCCGCGCTGGGCGCGAGCCGGGCGCTGACCTTCATCGGGATCGTCGCGGCGATCGGCTTCCTGACCGGAATTCTCGCACTGGTGGCGCGCGCCGACGGCGCCGGCGACCTGCCCGAGACGGGGCGGCTGATGCAGGAAGGGCTGGTGCTGGCTCTGGCGCTGGGGGGCGTGTTCGGGCTGATCCTGTTCGCCTTTGCCGAACCGATGCTGCTGGCGATCGGCGTCGCCCCCGCGCTGGCGCCCGACGCGGCGCGGGTGGTCGAGGTGATGGCGTTCGCCTATCCGTTCCAGGCGGTGCTGATCGCGGTGAGCTTTTTCCTGGAGGGGATCAGCCGGCCGCGCCGTGCGACCGTGGTCAACCTGACGACGATGCCGATCAACGCGCTGCTGTCCTGGGCGCTGTCGGGCGGGCATCTCGGTCTGCCGGCGATGGGCGCGACCGGCGCGGCGCTGGGCACGACGATCACCTCCGCGATCGGCGCGGTGCTGATGGTCGGCGCGGCGTGGACCCTGCCGGGCGCGATCGAGCGGGGCGTGCGGCAATGGCGCGCGACCGTGGCCGGCGTCCGGACGCTGGCGGCGTTCGGCACGGTGCCGGCGATCGCCTCCGCGCTCGAACTCGCCGGATTCTCGATCCTGATCGCGCTGTCGACCCGGCTGGGCGATACCGCCGCGCACGCATTTCAGATCGTCTTTTCGATCCACAACGTCACCTTTGCGGTCGCGCTGGGGGTCGGATCGGCGGCGGGGGTCCGCGCGGGCAATGCGATGGGTGAGGGCCGGCCGCGCGAGGCGCCGTGGCGCGCCGCGATCGCGACCGCGCTGGCGGCAGGCGCGACGGGGCTGTGCGCGGCAGTGCTGCTGCTGTTCGACAGCACCGTCACCGGCGCTTTTCCCGCAACGCCGCCGGTCCATGTGCTGGCGGCCGCGATGCTGCTGATATGGGCGCCGTTCATCCTATTCGACGGGATCCAGGTGGTGCTGGTCTACACGCTGCGTTCGCTCGGCGATCAGGTCGCCGCCGGGATCAACGGCATCGTCGCCTTCTTCATCGTCACCGGCGGGGTAGGCTGGGGACTGGTCGAAGCGGGCCTGGGGCCGATGGCGCTGGTGTGGGCATCGGGGATCGGCATGGTCGCCGCCGCGCTGCTCAACGCCGCGCGACTGATCTGGATCGCGCGCCGGCTCTAACCGAGGTGGCGCCGACGCGCGCTATGGTCCGAAATGGAGGGAGTTCGGCGACGCCGCGCCGCGTGTCGTGATAGGCTCCACGCCGTCGATCACGATGGCGTGGAGCCGTGAATTGCCCGATTCCAGCGTGCGCGCGTGGATTGCCGGCCGGCGCGTGGCAATGCCGCTGCTGGCCGGTGCGCTGGCCGGCTCTTCGATGATCGCGCCGGCTGCCGCACAGACCGGTGATCGGGCGCTGGCCAGCCCCGCCGCGATCACCGGACGGGATACCCATTCGCGGACGCTCTACCTGTCGCTGATCGAGAATATGCGGGCGTCGGGGCAGGTCCACGCCGCGCTCGCCCATCTCGATGCGTTCGACACGCAGTTCCCCCGGTCGGACGAGGCGGCGATCCTGCGCGGCAATTGCCTGGTCGACATCGCTGATTATCCCGGCGCGGGCGCGGTGTTCCAACGGCTGGTGCGCGGACGCCATGCCGCAGAGGCGTTCGCGGGGCTGGGGCGAATCGAGGCGCTGAACGAACGGTGGCCGGCGGCGGTGGCGCACTATGCCCGCGCGGTGCAGCGGGCGCCGACGCAACCGCTCTATCTCAGCGACTATGGCTTCGCGCTGTTGCGCGCGGGCAAGCCGGCGGACGCGGTGTTCCGGCTGCGTCAGGCGGTCGAGCTGGCGCCGGCTGACACGCGAGCGCGCAACAACCTGATCCTCGCGCTGGCGGCCGCCGGGGACGAGCCCGCCGCGCGGCGCGTGCTG
>NZ_DATMGG010000021.1:0-1793 GCF_035555815.1 Sphingomonas sp. | reverse complement strand
CAGCGCGGGCGGACGGATCAACGCCGACTTCATCGACAATTCGGCCGGCGTCGACTGTTCGGATAACGAGGTCAACATCAAGATCGCGCTCAACCGCGAGATGATCGAGGGCCGGCTGGCCTTCGCCACCCGGAACAAGCTGTTGGCGAGCATGACCGACGACGTGTCGGAGATCGTGCTGGAGGACAATCGCCTCCAGACTCTGGCGCTGTCGATCGCCGAGAACGACGGCGCGATCGCGGTGCCCAGCTATGTCCGGGTGATCGAGATGCTGGAGGCGGCCGGCCGGCTCGACCGCAAGGTCGAGGGGCTGGGCGGCAACGAGGAGCTGCTGCGGCGCGCGCAGGAGGGGCGGGGGATGACCCGGCCCGAACTGGCGGTGCTGCTCGCCTCGGCCAAGCTGGCGTTGCAGGATGCGATCGAGGAACGCGGGCTTGGGCTCGACCCCGAACTGATTCCCGATCTGCGCGCGGCGTTCCCGCCGGCGATGCGCAAGAAGTTCGGCACCGCGATCGAGGAACACCGGCTGCGCGGCGAGATCGTCGCGACCAAGCTCGCCAACCGGATCGTCAACCGCATCGGCGTGCTCCACCCGTTCGAGCTGGCTGAAGAGGAAGGCGCGGCGATGGCCGACATCGCGGCGATGTTCGTCGCCGCCGAGCGCATGTTTGGCCTGCCCGCGCTGTGGGAGGAGATCGAGACCGCCGACATCGCCGAGGGCGCGCGCATCGCGCTGTTCGACGAGGCGGCGACGGCGGTGCGCGGCCATGTCGCCGATCTGCTGCGCGCCCAGCGGCCCGGCGAGGGACCGGCGGACGTCGTCAAACGGCTCAAGCCCGGCGTCGACGCGCTCGACCGCCAGGTCAAGACGCTGCTCAAGGACGAGGCCAGGGCCGGCGGCGCGCGGATCGCCGCCGCGCTGGAGGGGGCGGGCGCGCCCAAGGCGCTGGTCCGCAAGATCGTGCGGCTGTTCGAGCTCGACGGCGCGGTCGGGCTCGCCGCGCTGGGCGCGACGCGCGGGATCGACGAGATCCGGCTGACCCATGCCTTCACCCACCTCGGCCAGGCGCTCGGGCTCGACTGGGCGCAGACGGTATCGGCCCGGATCACCACCGGCGATCCGTGGGAGCGGTTGCTGATCGCCGGGCTTGCCCGCGATTTCCAGCAGCTTCGCCTCGAGTTCCTTAACCGGGCCGAGGGTGACGATCCCGAGGCGGCGGTAACGGCGTGGCTGGAGGCGAATCGGCGCCGCGTCGGGCAGTTCGCCGACGTCGTCGCCCGCGCCCGGCTGGCGCCGACGCCCAATTCAGCGATGCTGGCGCAGATCGCGGGTCAGGCGCGGGTGCTGCTCGGGCGGTAGGGCGATCGCCACCAGGCGATGACGCGGGGCGCGTGCCGGGGAGACCGGGCGCGCGCCCTGCGACACGCTGCGACAAACTCTCGTTTGCTTTTGCGAATGGTTCGCGTTAACGGCGGTCCACCCATTTCAGAGCCTTGCGGATCCGCGCCATTCTCATGACCACTCATTCCGCGCGGAAGAAGCCTGGCCGCAAGGCGTTCTGGCTGAAGCAGCTCCATACTTGGCACTGGATCAGCTCGGCGATCAGCCTGATCGGTCTGCTGCTGTTCGCGATCACCGGCTTCACGCTCAACCACGCCGGCGATATCGAATCGACCGCGGTCACCGCGCAAAAGGCGGGGCAGCTTCCGCCCGCGCTGATGAAATCGATCGCGCCCGACGAAGCGCCCGACAGCAAGAAGCCGTTGCCCGCCCCGGTCGCCGGCTGGGTACG
>NZ_DATMGG010000020.1:0-14336 GCF_035555815.1 Sphingomonas sp. | reverse complement strand
CCCGTGCAGCATGTCCGGCGCGATGAGCGGCGGCGCGTCGGGCCAGTCGGCGCGGTGGAACAGCAGCACCAGTTCGGCAGCGCCAAGCCGCACGCTGGTCAGGCGCGGGCGCGGCGGCACGTCGAAGCAGATCGCCAGGTCGCAGGCGCGCTCGTACAACGTGCCGATGATCTCCCGGCTGTGATCGGTGCGGATGTCGAACGACACCAGCGGGTGCCGCGCGCGGAACGCGGACACCGCCGCCGGGATGAAATCGAGCCCGAGCGAGTGGAGCACCGCCAGCCGCAGGTGGCCGTCGCCGCCGCGCCGCAGGTTGCCGATCGCCTCCTTCAGCACGTCGACCCGGTCCTGGACCTCATGCGCGTCGGCGAACAGCAGGTGCGCTTCCTCGGTCGGCACCAGCCGGCCCTTGACCACCTGGAACAGCGAAAAGCCGATCAGCGTCTCGGCGTGGCGCAGCACCTTGCTGACCGACGGCTGCGACACGCGCAGCATCCGCGCCGCCCCGCTGATCGAGCCGGCCTGATAGACGGCATGAAAGATTTCGATATGGCGCAGACTGATCATCGGGCGGCACCAGACCGCCTTGGACCGACCGGGTCAAGGACGGCCGCGCGATTTGCCGCCACCCGCCGCCGGGCGAGTCACGAATGGGGTTGCGCCGGGCGGCGGTCGGACTAACTGACAGGCTGTTCGAGCGCGTGGCCTGACGGCGACCGGTCGCGCCAACGCCTGCGGGAGCCTGACACCATGGATTATTCGACCACGCTCGGCCTTTACATCGACGGCGCCTGGCATTCGGGCGAGGGGCGCGATGTCCAGCCGGTGCTCAATCCGGTGACCGGCGACGCGATCGGCGAAGTCCCGCTGGCGAACGCGGCCGATCTCGATCGCGCGCTGGAGGCGGCGGATCGCGGTTTCCGCGCGTGGCGCGCGGTCGCGCCCGAGGCGCGCGGGGATGTATTGCGCAAGGCGGCGGCGCTGCTGCGCGAACGGGCCGACCATATCGCGCGGATCGCGACGATCGAACAGGGCAAGCCGCTGGCCGAGGCGCGCGGCGAGGTGATCGGCGCGGCCGGCCTGCTCGATTTCCACGCGGGCGAGGCGGTGCGCGTCTATGGCCGCGTGCTGATGCGCCCGGCGGGGATGCGCAGCCTGGTGCTGCACCAGCCGGTCGGCCCGGTCGCGGCGTTCTGCGCGTGGAACTTCCCGGCGCTCAACGTCGCGCGCAAGCTGGGACCGGCGATCGCGGCGGGCTGTTCGATCATCCTGAAGCCGAGCGAGGAGACCCCGGGCAGCGCGATCGAGGTGATGCGCTGCTTCATCGACGCCGGCCTGCCCGGCGATGTCGCGCAGATCGTGTTCGGCGTGCCGGACATGGTGTCGCGCCACCTGCTCGCCTCGCCGGTCACCCGCAAGCTGAGCTTCACCGGATCGGTACCGGTCGGCAAGCAGCTGATGAAGCTCGCCGCCGACTCTGTGATGCGGATGACGATGGAGCTGGGCGGCCACGCGCCGGTGTTGGTGTTCGACGATTGCGACCTCGACAAGACGCTCGACACGCTGGTCGCGCACAAGTTCCGCAACGCCGGGCAGGTGTGCATCGCGCCGACGCGCTTCCACGTGCAGGAGGGCATCTACGAAGCGTTCGCCAAGGGCTTCGCCGAACGCACCCGTGCGCTGAAGGTCGGCGACGGGCTCGACGCGGCCAGCCAGATGGGGCCGATGGCCAATCCGCGCCGGCCGGAGGCGATCGCCGCGCTGGTCGAGGACGCGCGCAGCGCCGGCGCGCGCGTGCTGGCCGGCGGCGCGCCGGGCGACGGCGGCGGCTTCTTCTTCTCGCCGACCGTGATCGCCGACGTGCCGCTGGACGCGAAGGCGATGAACGACGAGCCGTTCGGCCCGGTCGCGTTGCTGCGTCCGTTCGCCACCGTCGACGATGCGATCGAACAGGCCAACCGCCTGCCGTTCGGCCTCGCCGCCTATTGTTTCACGGAGAACGGGCGCCGCCAGAACCTGCTCGGCGACTCGATCGAATCGGGGATGCTGATGATCAACCAGGTCCGTGCGACCTGGCCCGACGCGCCCTTCGGCGGGGTCAAGGAATCGGGCTTCGGATCGGAGGACGGGCCGGAGGGCGTGCTGGCGCACATGGTGACCCGGGCGGTGCATATCGCCTGACCCGGCACCGCGCGCCGCGCGGCGTGGCTGTGCGATAGGTGGCGCGGTCGCAGTGCTGATGCGCGAGCGCCCCCGGCGCGGCCCCCGATGGCGGGGGACCGCGCCAGGTGCCGGGCCCTTGACCCGACGTGCCGGGCGCGATCATTCTGCGTGCCGAAACAGCGGCGCAAAGGGGGGCGGGAAAACGGTCGCGATCAGGCGCCTTTGGTGGCCGGCGGCCGCTGTCGTGCTGCTGGCGGGCGGCCAGCCCGTCCCGGCGGGCGTGCCGTCGAGCGCGCCCACGCCGGTGCCGGTGCCCGCGGCTGCCGGCGCGCGGCTGGACGGTGCGTTTGCCGTGGTCGACGATTTCGTCGCGAAGGGCGCCTTTCCCGGCGCCGTGCTCGCGGTCGGGCGTCATGACCGACTGATCGCATTGCGTGCGTTCGGCCGGATCGAGGCCGCGCCCCGCGCGCCGCCGATGCCCGCCGACGCGATCTTCGATCTCGCCTCGCTGACCAAGGTGGTCGCGACGACCACCGCCGCCGCGATCCTCTACGACCGGGGCCGGCTCGATCTCGACGCGCCGGTGGTGCGCTATCTGCCCGCGTTCGGGGGCGCCGCCGGGCATGACGCGATCACCGTGCGCCAGTTGCTCACCCACAGTTCCGGCCTGACGGCGTCGGGGCTGTTCTGGCGGCAGGCCGGCGACCGGCAGGGCATCCTTGCCCGGATCGACCGCCTGGCGGTCGGCGATCCGCCCGGCACCGTGTTCCGCTATCAGGATTTCAACATCATCCTGATGGGGGAGATCGTCGAGCGGATTACCGGCGAGCCGCTCGACCGGTTCGTGCAGGCGAATGTGTTCGGTCCGCTCGGCATGACCGACACCGGGTTCCGCCCGTCCGGCGCGCGCCTTTCCCGCATCGCCCCGACCGAACAGGACGACCAGTTGCGCCACACGCTGGTGCGCGGCGTGGTGCATGACGAGAATGCGTTCCTGATGGGCGGCGTCGCCGGCCACGCCGGGCTGTTCTCCACCGCGCGTGACCTGTCGCGGTTCGCCAGGCTGTATCTCGATCACGGCCGCGCCGGCGGGAAGCAGCTGATCCGGCCGGAGACGATCGCCCTGTTCAGCCAGCGGCAGGGTGTGCCGCCCGGCAGCACCCGCGCGCTCGGCTGGGATATGCCGCCCGACGATGGCGGCTGGGCCGGCACGCGCGCCAGCGCCCGCGCGATCATGCATACCGGCTTCACCGGCACGTCGATCTACATCGATCCCGATCGGGACGCCTTCGTCATCCTGCTGACCAACCGGGTCAATCCGACCCGCGAGAATCTGCTGATCAATCAGGCGCGGCCGGCGATCCACGACGCGGTGCTGGCCGCGCTGGACGCAAGGACACGGCAACCATGATCCGACGGTTTCTCCTGTTGCTCGCGGTGCTGTTCGCCGTCGTCCCCGCCGCCGCCGCGCAGGTCCGTACCGGCATCGACGTGCTCGAGGACCAGCAGTTCGCGCCGCTGCTGAAGATCGCCGCGCGCCACGGCGGGCGGCTGCGGCTGGGCATCCTCGCCAATCCGGTCAGCATCGACGGGCAGGGCCGCCGCACCATCGACGTGCTGCGCAATGACGCGCGCGCCGCCGTGCCGGGGCTGGAGGTGGTGCGGCTGTTCAGCGGCGAGCATGGCATCGACGCGACGGTCGATGACTATGCGATCGACGACCACAAGGATCGCGCGAGCGGGCTGCCGATCGTCAGCCTTTATGGCGCGCAGGAGGCCGACAAGCGACCGAGCGCCGCGCAGCTTGCCGGCCTGGATGCGGTGGTGATCGACCTGCAGGACGTCGGGGTGCGCTACTGGACGTTCCAGACGCTGACCAAATATTTCCTCCAGGCCGCCGCCGCGCATGGGGTCGAGGTGATCCTGCTCGATCGGCCCAACCCGATCACCGGCGTCGCGGTGCAGGGGCCGGTGTCGACGCCGGGGCTGGAGGATTACACCACGCCGCATTCCGAACCGATGCGGCCGGGCATGACGCTGGGCGAGCTGGCCGGCATGTTCAACGACGAAGGCCGGATCGGCGCGCGGCTGACCGTGATCCGCATGACCGGATGGAAGCGCGGCGACTGGTACGACGATACCGGACTGCTGTGGGTCAACCCGTCGCCCAACCTGCGCAGCGTGACGCAGGCGGCTGCCTATGCCGGCACCGCGCTGATCGAGGGCACCAACGTCAACATCAAGGGACCGGCCGACGCGCCTTTCCTGCGGTTCGGCGCGCCGTGGATCAAGGGGGTCGAGCTGGCCGCTTATCTGAACGGGCGCGCGATCGCCGGGGTCAGCTTCCTCGCCGTCGCCTATGTGCCCGCGGGCGACAAATATTACCCGCACATCGGCCGGCGCGTCGAAGGGGTCGAGGTGATCGTCCACGACCGCGACGCGCTCGACGCGCCGGCGCTGGGGGTGGAGGCGGTCGCGGCGCTGTGGAAGCTCTACGGCACCGCGTTCGAGATCGACAAGGTCGACCGGCTGCTGCGCAACCGCGCGGTGTTCGACCGGATCAAGGCTGGCGATGATCCGCGCGCGATCGTCGCTGGATGGCAGCCCGAGCTGGACCGGTTCAAGGCGCGACGCGCGCGCTACCTGTTGTATTGACCGGCGCGCGATTGGGGGAGGGAACAGCGTGACATTGCCGTTCGGTGCCGTCGACTGGGCGGTGATCCTCGCCTATTTCGCGCTGCTGGCGGGCGGGGCGTGGCTGTTCATGCCGCGCCATACCGGCACCGCGCGCGACTATTTCCTGGCGGGCGGCACGGTGCCGGCGTGGCTGGCGGCGGTGTCGGTGCTGTCGGCGACGCAATCCGCCGCGACGTTCCTCGGCGGGCCGGATTTCGGCTATCACGGCGATCTGACCTACCTGGGTACCAACCTGGGCGGGCTGATCGGTGCGGTCTTTGTCGCGCGGGTGCTGATCCCGCGATTCTATGCCGCGCGCGTCAGCACGGTCTATGAGCTGCTGACGCAAAGATTCGATGCGCGCGCGACTCGCTGGGCGGGGGCGATGTTTCTGCTCGGCCGCGTGCTCGCCAATGGCGCGCGCGTCTACCTCGCCGCGATCGCGATCGCGATGGTGATGACCTCCACCGTCAGCGGCACCACCATCCTGATCGCCGCCGCCGTGCTGGTGGTCGCCAGCTTCCTGTCGACCTTCGTCGGCGGGCTGCGTTCGGTGCTGTGGATCGACCTGGTCCAGTTCGCGATCATGGTCGGCGCGGCGATCACCGTGCTGGTGGTGCTGCGGCTGGCGATCCCGGCGACCAATGCGGAGATCTTGGCCGGGCTGAGCCACGCCCCCGGCGGCGTCGACAAGCTGCGGCTGTTCGACCTGTCGACCGATCTGTCGCGGCCGTTCTCGCTGCTGGCGATCGTCACCGGGATCGCGCTGCTCTACATCGCCTCGTCGGGGCTGGACCAGGACACGACTCAGCGGTTGCTCGCCTGCCGCGACGCCCGCACCGGCGCGCGCAGCCTGTATCTGTCGGTGTTCGCGACGGTGCCGGTGGTGGCGATCTTCATCGCGATCGGGCTGATGCTCCACATCTTCTACGACCGGCCCGAGCTGATGGGCGGCGCCACCGCCAGCGCCGGCGCGGCATTCGGTGGCGAGAAGATCAGCATCTTCATGCACTATATCCTGAACCAGGCCCCGCCGGGGCTGCGCGGGCTGGTCACCGCCGGGATCATGGCCGCCGCCGTCGCCACCACCAATTCCGCGCTCAACGCGATGTCGTCGGTGCTGATCGAGGATTTCTACCGCCCGTGGCGCGAACGGCGCGGCGCGGTGGCGGAGCATCATTTCGTGCAGGCCGGGCGCGCCGGCATGGGGGTGATCGGCGTGGCGATGCTGGTGGTGGCGGTGCTGTCCTTCTACTGGCAGCATTATGCCCGGCTCGGCCTGCTCGAATTCGCGTTGCAGGTGATGGTGTTCGCCTATGCCGGGCTGCTCGGGGTCTATTTCACCGTGCTGTTCACCCGGCGGGGGACGACCGGATCGGTGATCGCGGCGCTCGGCGCCGGCTTCGTCGTCGTGCTGCTGCTCCAGCCGGCGATCGCCACCGCGATCGGGCTGCCGGCGGCGCTGCGCCACCTCGCCTTTCCGTTCCAGCTGTGCATCGGCACCGCCGTCGCCTTTGTCGTCGCCGCGGCGCCGCCGGCGCGGCGGGTTGTGGTTTGAGCCGGGCGCTGCCATAGGCGCCGCCCGGCCGCGTGCCGGCACCCCTCAAGAACCGACACAGGAGCAATGTCGTGAACGGCGACACGGCGGCGGGCGCGCTCGGGCTCGATTTCGGCACCACCAACACCGTCGTCGCATTGGCCGACGGCAGCGGCGATTCTCGGCTGGTGGAGTTCGCCGGGGAAGAGGCGACCGGCGCGGTGTTCCGATCGGCGCTGTGCTGCTGGGAGGAGGAGCGCGGCTGGAACGGCATCGCGCATGAAGGCGGGCCGTGGGCGATCGCCGAATATCTCCAGTCGCCGCTCGACAGCCGCTTCATCCAGTCGTTCAAGACCGTCGCCGCCAGCCCGCTGTTCGAACGCGCGCAGATCTTCGGCAAGCCGTTCCGCTTCGAGGATCTCGGGCGGCTGTTCCTCCAGCGGCTGGTCGCCCATGCCGGCGGACAACTCGACACGCGCCCGCGCCGGGTGATCGTCGGCCGGCCGGTCGAATATGCCGGCGCGCGGCCCGATCCGGCGCTGGCGCGCCAACGCTACGACCTGATGCTGGCCGAATTCGGGGTCGAGCTTCACTATGTCTACGAACCGCTTGGCGCCGCGTACAGCTATGCCGCGCGGCTGACCGAGCCGGCGACGATCCTGGTCGCGGATTTCGGCGGCGGCACCACCGATTTCTCGATCGTCCGGGTGGCGGAGCCGGGGGCGGAGCGCCGCTGCGTGCCGATCGCATCCTCGGGCGTCGGCATCGCCGGCGACCGGTTCGACCAGCGCATCGTCGACCGGCTGGTGCTGCCGATGCTCGGCAAGGGCGGCAGCTACCGCTCGTTCGGCAAGCTGTTGCCGATTCCCGGCGGCTATTTCGTCGACTTCGCCGACTGGTCGCGCCTGGCGATGATGCGCAACCGCCGCACGCTCGACGAACTGCGCCGGCTCCAGCGCGACGCGGTCGAGCCCGAGCCGATCGGGCGGATGATCGCGCTGATCGAGCACGAACAGGGCTTTCCGCTGTACGACGCGGTCGGCCGGCTCAAGCGCGCGCTGTCGAGCGACGACCGGGCCGAATTCCGCTTCTCGGGTGGTGGGGTCGAGATTGCCGCCGAGGTGCGCCGCGCCGATTTCGAGCAATGGATTGTCGACGACCTGCGCCGGATCGAGGGCGCGATGGATGCGGCGCTGGCCCGCGCCGGGATCGCCGCCGCCGCGATCGACCGGGTGTTCCTGACCGGCGGTTCGTCGCTGATCCCGGCGATCCGCGCGGTGTTCGACCGGCGGTTCGGCACGGAACGGATCGCGACGGGGGGCGAACTGACCTCGATCGCCCACGGCCTCGCGCTGATCGGCGAGCAGCCCGACCTGGCCGGCTGGGTGGCCTGATCGTGCCCGCCCGGCGGCGACTGTCACCGCCGGGCGAAGCGTTGATCCTCAGTCGAGCGCGGCCGGGCGCACCGCGATGATCGCGTCGATCTCGACCGCCGCGCCACGCGGCAGCGCGGGCACGCCCACCGCGCTGCGGGCGTGTCGGCCGGCATCGCCGAACAGCGCCAGCATCAGTTCCGAGGCGCCGTTGGCGACCTGCGGCTGCTGGATGAAATCGGGCGCGCTGTTGATGAACACGCCCAGCTTGACGATGCGGTCGACGCGATCGAGGCTGCCGAGCGCGGCCTTGATCTGCGCCACCAGCATCAGCGCGCAGCGTTGCGCCGCGTCCTGGCCATAGGCGACGTCCTTGTCCTCGCCGATCCGCCCGGTCATCACCACGCCGTCGTTGAACGGCAGCTGGCCCGAAATGTGGAGCAGCCCGCCGGCCTCCACCGTGGCGACATAGGCGGCGATCGGTGCCGCCGCTTCGGGCAGCGTCAGGCCGAGTTCCTCCAGCTTGCGGTCGATCGCGATCGTCATGGTCGTGTTCCTTCGGTGGGGGTGGAATCGGGGGCGGGCAGGCCGGCGGCGAAGCGCGCGGCGATCCAGTCGGCGGCGTCGCGCCAGTCGTCGATGCGCGCATGCGCGTGCGCGGCGGGGCTGACGCGCGGCGCCAGTTCGGGTTCGGAGACCATGTGGAGCCGGTGGACGCCCGGGCTGTGCCGCGCGACCGATTCGTGGTGGACGTGCAGATCGTCGACGAACACCGTCACGCTGGGGGCATATTCGGCGACCAGTCGCGCGACCGGATCGCCCTTGCCGCCCTGGTTGGTCTCGACGCGGTGCGCGATGCCGTGTTCGGCGAGCTGGGCGATCCGCGCGTCGCGGCAATGATCGCCCAGGTTGGTGAGGACGACGATATCGGCGTCGCGGCCAAGACGCTCCAGCGCCTCACGCGCGTGCGGCACCAGCGTCTGGCGGGCCATTTCGGCGGGGAAAAACCCGTTGAGCAATGCCCATTTCTCCGCATCCGGCACCTCGTTGCCGTCGGGCCGGGCCATCGCGAATCGTCCCTCGCCCGCGTCGAAGGCGATGTCGTGGTGCTCGCGCAGCCACACGCCGAAGTGGCGCACCATGTGCAGCAGCACCTCATCACAATCGGTGATCAGCAGCGGACGGTTCATGATTCGAGCCTGTGGCGGACGGCGACCAAGGTCGCGGGATTGGTATCGGTCGCGGCGGCGCAGGCGACCAGATCGGGTTCGTGCGCTTCCAGGAACCCCAGCACCGCCGCCAGCGTCGCCGGTTCGCCCGCACCCGCGCGCAGCGCCGCCGGCGTGAGACCGGTCACCGCCAGCAGCCGCTCGGCGCGGGCGGGATCGCCGAGCGTCCACGCCAGTGCCTGGAGCGCGATCGCGGCATCGTTTGTATCATCGGCGGGCATTGCGTAAATCACGTGGGAAGGGGTGGTGAAGCGCGTGGCAAAAAGGGTGCTCGTTGTCGAGGACAACGAACTCAATCTCAAGCTGTTCTGCGATCTGCTGCGGGCGCACGGCTATGCGGCGGAGCCGGTGCGCGACGCGCGCGAGGCGGTGGCGCGCGCCCGCGCGTTCGAGCCGGACCTGGTGGTGATGGACATCCAGCTGCCGCATGTCAGCGGGCTGGAACTGATCGGCCAGATGCGCCGCGATCCGCGCCTGCGCGCGGTGCCGGTGATGGCGGTGACCGCCTATGCCGGACGCGAGGACGAGGACCGCATTCGCGCCGCCGGCGCCAACGCCTATGTTTCCAAGCCGATCTCGGTGATGCGCTTCATCGAGGAAGTGCGCGGGCTGATCCCCGATGCGCCGGTCCCGGATGCGGACACGGTGGGGTAGAAAAGTCGGAGGCCGGAAAATACGAAAAGCCGCGAAGCTTGCGCTCGCGGCCCTGGACCCCGGCCTGCGCCGGGGTCTGCGTAACAGGCGCCTTGGCGCCGGTTACTTGATCTTGGCTTCCTTGAACTCGACGTGCTTGCGCACGACCGGATCGTACTTGCGGAAGCTGAACTTCTCGGTCTGGGTGCGCGGATTCTTCTTGGTGACGTAGAAGAAACCGGTGTCAGCGGTGCTGACCAGCTTGATCTTGACGGTAGTCGGCTTGGCCATGGCCCCAAACTCTCGAACAGCGTAAAAAAGAAAGCGGCGCGCCCGGATAAAGAGCCGCCGCCGAACAGAAGCGGGCGCATGGCCGATGGCGCCGCGCTTGTCAAGCGAACCCGCAGTTTACGCGATGTTAACCACGTCGCCGATACACCGGCGACGTGGTATTTCGGGGGAACCGCGCATGACCGACCGCATCCGTCTCGATCTTGCGTCGCGAATCGACGCGATCGGGTTTCGCGCGCGCCATGTCGGTGCCGGCGATCTCGCCGACGAGCTTGAGCAGATCCGCCGAATCGCGGTGGCGCAGGGCATCCGGCCCGCCGTCACCGTCGTCCATGCGATCCTGTCGGCGTTGGGACGCGGCGAGCGCGGCCCGCTGGTCGATGGCTGGCTGGCGATCCTGCGCGACGCGATCGGTTGCGAATCGAACGACGCGCGCACCTGTGAGGCCTTTGCCGCCGCCTGCACCGTGCGGCTCGGCGCCTGATCTCGATCCTGTGGAAGCATTGGTTCCCGCGCTGATCGCCGCGCTGGTCGCGGGCGTCGGCGATCGGCCGGCGATGATCGCGGCGCGGATCGGCGATCGCTATCGTGGCCGGTGGGCGATCGTGACGCTGGTCGTCGCCCATGCCGCCGCCGCCGCTATCGCGGTAACGGGCGCGTGGGTGGTGGCGCCGCTGCTCACCGCCAACGCCCGCGCGTTGCTGCTCGCACTCGCGCTGATCGCCGGCGGGGTCGGGGCGCTCCTGCGCGCCGGGCCGCCGCGGGTCGAGCGGTGCACGGGCGGACGCGCGACGACGTTCGTCGCGATGATCGGCGCGGCGCTGGGCGATCGCACCACCTTCATCACCTTCGCGCTCGCGGTGCGCGGGCCCGAACCGACGCTGGCCGGGATCGGCGCGACGATCGGGGCGGTGGTGCTGGGCGTCGCCGCGGTGACGCTGGGCGAACGCGGCTGGCGCGCGCTGCCGCTCCCCGCGCTGTCGATCCTCGGTGGCGCGCTGCTGGTCGGGGTCGGGATCGTGACCGGGCTGGCCGGACTGCGGCTGATCTAGGGCGGATCGACATTCAAGCGGCAGCGGTCCTTTGCTGCATCCTCCCCAGAGCCACAAGCGGCGGCTCTGCGGTCCGTAACCCCGGATCAAGTCCGGGATGAGACCCAAAACGGCGCGCATCCGCCGCTGATATTCGTGAATGGCGATCGGCCTGGGCCGTCAACCTAGGCGGCGTCGGAGACCTGCCCGCTTTCGTCGAACAGCCACGCCTCGGCGATCGCCGGCGTATCGAAGCATCGCGCGGTGCGATGGGTGATCAGCCGCGCGAGCTGGCCGCGCGCCAGCGTCGGACCAACCACGAACGCCAGCCGGCGCGAACGATATTCGGGTCCGGCGAGCAGCGCGCCGAATCGCGCGACCGAGTCCTTCGACTGGATCTTCATGCCGCGCAGGTCATTGATCGTCAGATGGGCGTTGGGCGCGCAGGTCAGCGCCTTGTGCGCCTCGGCGCGCGCTTCCAGGAACCGATCGATATCGGCCAGGTTGAAGAATCCGTCCATGGCGATGCGGACCAGATCGCGTTCGGGATCGACATCGATGGTGAAGTGGGCGTCCATGACCCTGCTATGGCCCGGAAAATTATGACAAATCGTAAATTTGGCCCGGCTGCGCGGCGCGGCCGGCCGCCGGGAACGGCGGCGCCGCGCCCGCGCCCTTGACCGGCCGGCGGCGCTGGACGACAGCCCGGCGATGGCCAACGTCCTCCCCCCGCTTCGCTCGCTCCTGTTCGTGCCCGGTGACCGGCCCGAACGCATGGTCAAGGCCGCCGGCCTCGGCGCCGACGCGCTGATCCTCGATCTGGAGGATTCGGTGGCGCTCGCGCGCAAGCCCTATGCGCGCGACGCGGTGGCCGAGCATCTGCGCGGCCCGCGCACGGTCGCGCTGCTGGTGCGGATCAACCCGCTCGACGGCGCGCTGGCCGATGCCGATCTGGATGCCGTCGCCGCCGCCGATCCCGACGGCATCATGCTGCCCAAGGCGGAGGGCGCCGCCTGCGTCGAGGATCTGGCGGAACGGCTGGCGGCGCGCGGGCTGGCGTCCACGCCGATCCTGCCGATCGCCAGCGAGACACCGGCGGCGGTGTTCGCGCTCGGCGGCTATCGCGCGGTCGCCGATCGCCTCGTCGGGCTGACGTGGGGCGCGGAGGACCTGCCCGCCGCGATCGGCGCCGAAACCTCGCGCGAGGCCGACGGCAGCTATACCGCCCCCTATCAGACGGTGCGCGCGCTCACCCTGTTCGGCGCCGCCGCCGCCGGGGTCGCGCCGATCGAGACGGTCTATCCGGGGTTCCGTGATCTCGACGGGCTCGCCGCCTATGCCGCGCGGGGCGCGCGCGACGGCTTCACCGGCATGATGGCGATCCATCCCGATCAGGTCGCGGTGATCAACGCGGCCTTCACCCCGTCCGACGCGGCGGTTGCCCATGCCCGCGCGGTGATCGCCGCGTTCGCCGACCATCCCGGCGCCGGCGTGCTCACCCTCGATGGCAAGATGATCGACCGGCCGCATCTGGTGCAGGCGCAGCGGGTGCTGGCACGCGCCGGCGGCTAGCGCGCTTTCCAGGAGGGTGGAATCACCCGCTGACTAGGAAAACGCGCTAGATCAAAAAAACGTAGAGCAGCCGAGCCGATGCAATCGGATCGGAATCCGCCCTGGGCGCTGCCTGCATTGAGCGCATCCAGATCATGGCGAGATGGACGCGGCATGAAGGCGGCGGTGGTTTCTCGCAGCGCAGGGCAATCCGGCGGAGACGTCTGAGCTGTTGGGGAAGCATTCGACCTGGTGGCGTTCCTTGCAGAGGCTCCAGTCGATGGGGACGTGCTGGTGCGGCCGGGATTAGCCTCGATCTGGACGGCGGCTGCAGGATCGCCGGCGATGAAGGCGCGGAATCGGGCACGGACCCCGCTCCACTTGCCAAACACCCCGGCAGATCACGCCAGCGTGCCGAGTCGCCTGCCATCCGCAGGATCGCATCCACGAACAGCCGGTGGTCGACACCCCGCGCCCCCGCGTCCCCGCTCGGGCGGGAAGATGATCCTTGATCCGCTCCCATCGCTCATCCGTCACCGTGCGCCTGCTCACGGCTCGGCTCGCCCACCAGCCTTGAATCTGGAGACCACCTCAACCGGGCTCCCTAAATGCGGACAACGCTTAAATCACTAGGTCTCCTGATGACTACTTCACATGGGGTGACGACGCATGCTAGTGCCCCATCGCGCTTGGTGCATGATCAGCGGCGGGAAGGCCCCTGCCACGGCCATGGACCGGGGCGATCGATGGAAAGGTACGGCATGGCGAATTCCCACGGCGTTGCGCTTGAAGCGGATCCGGGTCTTGCGAAGAACACCCAGGCGTCGCGTGCGGCGGACGAGCTGATCAGCGACATTGTCGCCCTCCAGCCGTGGCTGCGCGAAAAGCAGGCCGAGGCGGAGCGTCAGCGGCGTGTTCCGCAGGATACGGTCGAACGCCTCGATGCGATCGGGGTCTACGGCATAACCATGCCGCCGCGGTTTGGCGGCGCCGACTTTTCCGCCCGGGACCTGTTCCGGATCTACGAGGCGCTCGGATCAGGCTGCGGCGCCACTTCCTGGACCACATGGGCGGCGACCGGCGGCAATCTGTGGAGCGCCGCCTTCCCCGAACAGGTCGTCGCCCCCGTCTATCAGGCGCCCTGGGTCGGAAACCGCACCTGCGCGGTCGGCGGCAGCACCCGTCGTCTGGCCGGCACCGCCCGAAAGGTCGATGGCGGCTGGATGACGAAGGGCAACTGGTTCTTCGCCACGGCCAGCGCGCACGCCTCGCACGCCTATCTGGCGGTCTATCTCGACGATGCCGACGATTCGAAGGTCGGCATGGTCCTCGTGCCTCGCGAGCAATATATGCTGCTCGACGACTGGGATGCGATGGGGCTGGCGGCCACCGGCAGCGCCACCATCGTCATCAAGGACGAGCTCTTCGTGCCCGACGCGCAGTTCAGCTCGCCGCAGATCCTGATAGAGCGGCTCGCCGCGCTCAAGCAACTCGGCGAGCCGCTCAGGCCCGGCGGGCTCGGCCGCTCCGTCATGGTGGGAAGCGGGAACGCGGTCGGCATGGCCGAGCACGCGCTCGAGCTCTTCCTACAGGGCATCGGCAAGAAGCCGATCGCCTATTCGCCCTACGCGCGGCAGCAGGACGCGCCCGTCACGCACCTGAACGTCGGCTACGCGAGGTTGCAGATCGACTCGGCGCGTCGCGTCGCCGAGGCCGCGCTGGACGAGCTGGATCGGATGCATGCCGAGGGGCGCGATGCGGTCCCCGCCGATCTGGTGCGGTTCCACGCGGACGCCGCCTATGTCTGGGATAGCTGCGCCACCGCCACCGAGATGCTGTTCAAGGCGTCGGG
>NZ_DATMGG010000019.1:0-21627 GCF_035555815.1 Sphingomonas sp. | reverse complement strand
CGCACCCGTTCGCCGGGGCGGAACAGGCCGGTCCAGTTCTCCCGCGGGCCATGGCCGTTGACGAGATAGGTGTAGGTGGCCGCCGTCACGTCGGCGATGTCGGTGGGGTCCATCCGCATCCGTCCCCACATCGCGCGATCGGCCGCGGACATGCTTTCCTCCGCGCCGCCGCGTATCATGCCGAGCAAGCTCTGCTTCCGGCGATTGAAATAGCCGCCTTCCGCCTTGAGCCGGGCGATGAGCGCGTGCGGATGCAGGAAGGTCCAGTCGCTCAGCACGATCACATGTTCGCGATCACAGGCGACCGGATCGTGCCCGGCGGGATCGATCACGATCGGACCGTAATGCCCCTGCTGTTCCTGAAGGCCAGAGTGGCTGTGATACCAATAGGTGCCGCTTTGCCGCACCGGGAATTCATAGACGAACCGGCTGTGCGGCTTGATGCCGGGGAAGCTGAGGCCGGGAACGCCGTCCATCTGGAACGGCACGAGCAGCCCGTGCCAGTGGATCGAGCTATCCTCGTCGAGCGCGTTCTCGACGTGCAGGCGCACGTTCTGCCCCTCGCGCAGCCGGATCAGCGGGGCGGGCAACACGCCGTTGACGGTCACGGCATGACCGGCGCGGCGACCGACGGTGAAGTGGGTGTTGGCGATCCTGAGATGGATGTCCTCGCCCGAAAGCATGGGCATGGCGGGTGCGAGCCCGGCGGAACCCGTCCGCGCCCAGGCGGGCACAAGGCCCGTCACACCCAGCCCGGCAAGCCCGACGACACCAGCGCGCAGGAGCGAGCGGCGTTCAACGAAGGATGTCATGGCTCAACTGCCCTGCGGATGTCCGATTGCCGGGAACGGAAACAACGGCCGGAGCTTGCGACGGTATGACCGTCGATCCCTATGCCGCCTCGATGGCGCGCGCGGGATAGCCGTCCGCGGCGAGCGCCGCTTCGATGGCGTGCGCCCCGACGCAGGTATCGACGGTGACCTTCTTGCCCGCAATATCCACTTCGACCGTCGCCTGCGGATCGACCGCTTCGATCGCCCGGGTGACGTGCCGGACGCACGAACCACAGGTCATGTTTTCGACGTGCAGCTGCACCGATGGCCTCCATTGTTCCCGACAACGGAATGCGGGTTAATCTTTCCCATCGTTGGAAGGTCAAGGCCGTTCTTTCGGTCGGGACCGGGATGGCGCGAACGGCATCATGTATCTGCGCTTGACCTTCCCACGATGGGAAGCTGCATCATGCGGCCCATGTTGACCGCAGACGCCCCGTCAAAGCCGCAACAACCCGCCGATTCGACGATCAGCCTGCCGATCGAGGGCATGACCTGCGCCTCCTGCGTGGCGCGTATCGAGCGATCGCTGCGCAAGGTGGAAGGCGTGCGGTCGGTCAGCGTCAACCTGGCGACCGAGCGCGCCGACATCCAGACGAACGGCCCCGCCAACCGGCAGGCGCTGGTGCGCGCGGTCGAGCAGGCCGGCTATGGCGTGGCACCATCAAGCGTCGAGCTGGCGGTGGAAGGGATGACCTGTGCATCCTGCGTCGCGCGCGTGGAGCGGGCGCTGAAGGCCGTTCCCGGCGTTGGCGAGGCGATTGTCAATCTGGCGACCGAGCGCGCGAGCGTGCGCGGCGCGGCCGACGTTCAGGCGCTCGTCGCGGCGATCGCCGGCGCCGGCTATGCCGCGCGTCCGATCGCGGAGAGCGTAGCGGGCGACGAGGAAACGGCCGAGCGCAGGGACGCCGAGCGCCGTTCCCTGAAGCGCGACCTCACCCTCGCGACCGCGCTGGCGCTGCCGGTGTTCCTGCTGGAGATGGGCGGCCACGTCATTCCCGGCGCCCACGGCCTGATCGACCGCACGATCGGCATCCAGACGAGCTGGTATCTCCAGTGCGTTCTGACGACGCTGGTGCTGGCCTTCCCCGGCATTCGTTTCTACCGGGCCGGCCTGCCCGCGCTGGCGCGGCTGGCGCCGGACATGAACGCGCTGGTCGCGGTCGGCACACTCGCGGCCTATGGCTATTCGCTGGTCGCGACCTTCGCGCCCGGCGTGCTGCCCGCCGGGACGGTCAACGTCTATTACGAGGCGGCCGCCGTCATCGTCGCGCTGATCCTGCTCGGCCGTTATCTGGAAGCGCGCGCCAAGGGCCGGACATCAGAAGCGATCAAGCGGCTCATCGGCTTGCAGGCCAGCACCGCGCGCGTGCGCCGCGACGGCGCGGCGGTCGATATCGCCATCACCGATGTCGTCAGCGGCGACATCGTCGAGGTGCGCCCCGGCGAACGCATCCCGGTCGACGGCGAAGTGGCCGAGGGTGAGAGCTACGTCGATGAATCGATGATCACCGGCGAACCGATTCCCGTCGCCAAGTCGCCGGGGGCCACGCTGGTCGGCGGCACCGTCAACCAGGAGGGCGCGCTGGCGTTTCGCGCGACGGCGGTCGGCCATGCGACGATGCTGGCGCAGATCATCCGCATGGTCGAGCAGGCGCAGGGCGCGAAGCTGCCGATCCAGGCGCTGGTCGACCGCGTGACGATGTGGTTCGTCCCGGCGGTCTTCGCGGTCGCCGCGCTGACCTTCGCCGCGTGGCTGTGGTTCGGCCCGCCGCCGGCGCTGACCCTTGCGCTGGTCAATGCCGTCGCGGTCCTGATCGTCGCCTGCCCGTGCGCGATGGGGCTGGCGACGCCGACCGCGATCATGGTCGGCACCGGGCGCGGCGCGGAACTGGGCATATTGTTCCGCAAGGGCGAGGCGCTTCAGCTTTTGAAGGACGCGACGGTGGTCGCGGTCGACAAGACCGGCACGCTGACCGAGGGACGGCCCGCGCTCACCGACCTACAGGTAACCGACGGATTCGACCGGGCCGGGGTGCTGGGCGTGGTCGCCGCGGTCGAGGACAGGTCCGAGCATCCGATCGCCCGCGCCATCGGCGACGCGGCGAGGGCCGAGGGCATCACGCTCCCGGCGATCAGCGGCTTTGAATCGATCACCGGCCTCGGGGTCAGCGCGTTGGCCGGCGGAGATCGGATCCAGATCGGTGCCGATCGCTACATGCGCCAACTGGGGCTGGATGTCGCCGCCTTCGCCGACACGGCAGAGCGGATGGCGCGACAGGGCAAGTCCCCGCTCTATGCCGCGATCGATGGCAAGCTCGCCGCGATCATCGCCGTGGCCGACCCGATCAAGGACAGCACGCCGGTTGCCATCGCGACGCTCCACGCGCTCGGCCTCAAGATCGCGATGCTGACCGGCGACAACCGCATCACGGCGCAAGCGGTCGCCCGCCAGCTGAGCATCGACGAGGTGGTCGCCGAAGTCCTGCCCGCCGGGAAGGTCGAGGCCGTGGCCCGGCTGAAGGCAGCGCACGGCCGCGTCGCCTTCGTCGGCGACGGCATCAACGATGCGCCCGCGCTGGCGGCGGCCGATGTCGGCCTGGCGATCGGCACCGGCACCGACATCGCCATCGAGGCGGCCGATGTGGTGCTGATGTCGGGCCAGCTGAGCGGGGTGGCGACGGCGATCGCGCTGTCGCGTGCGACGATCGGCAACATCCGGCAGAATCTGTTCTGGGCGTTCGCCTATAATGTGGCGCTGATCCCGGTCGCGGCGGGGGTGCTTTATCCCGCCTGGGGCATCCTGTTGTCGCCAGTGTTCGCGGCGGCGGCTATGGCGATGTCGAGCGTCTTCGTGCTGGGCAACGCGCTGCGCCTGCGCGGGTTCGCGCCGCGCGCGACGGAGGGAACGGCATGAATATCGGCGAGGCGGCAAAGGCATCCGGCGTTTCCGCCAAGATGATCCGTTATTATGAGCAGACGGGCCTGATCCCCAAGGCCGATCGCAAGGATTCCGGATATCGCGATTATTCGCCGTCGGACGTCCATATGCTGCGGTTCATCGGGCGTGCGCGCGATCTTGGCTTCGCGGTCGCCGAGATCAACGAGCTTTTGAGCCTGTGGCGCGACACATCCCGCCACAGCGCCGACGTCAAACGGATCGCGCAGGCGCATATCGTCCAGCTTCGCGCGCGGATCGACAGCCTGGAACAGATGACCGCGACGCTTGGCGCGCTGGTCGCCTGCTGCGCGGGGGACGACCGGCCCGACTGCCCGATCCTCGCCGATCTGGAGGAGCCGGGCGGCGCACCGGATACACCGACGCGGGTATCACCCGGAACCGGCCGGCTGCGGCACCGCCCCTGACCAGCCAGCGCCGTTGATCGCCAGCGCCCTTGACGGCCAGCACCCTTGACGGCCAGCGCCCTTGACGGAACGCCGCGCCGCCCTCACTTCCCCGTCCCGGCTTGACGCCCCCGCCCAAGCTTCTCCACCCTCGCGCGTACACGTAAGGGAACGCCAGACACCCATGCAGCTCGTCATCGTCGAATCGCCGGCCAAGGCCAAGACCATCGAAAAATACCTGGGGTCGGACTATCGGGTCCTCGCCTCCTACGGCCATGTCCGCGATCTGCCGGCTAAGGACGGGTCGGTGAACCCCGACGACGGGTTCGCGATGGACTGGGAAGCCTATGCCGACAAGACCAAGCAGCTCAAGGCGATCACCGACGAGGCCAAGAAGGCCGATCGACTGATCCTGGCGACCGACCCCGATCGCGAGGGAGAGGCGATCAGCTGGCACGTGCAGGAGGTGCTGAAGAACCGCAAGGCATTGCCGCAGGAGGTCGAGCGCGTCACCTTCAACGCGATCACCAAGCCGGCGATCCTCCACGCCATGCAGCACCCGCGCGAGCTGGATACCGACCTGATCGACGCCTATCGCGCCCGCCGCGCGCTCGATTATCTGGTCGGCTTCACCCTGTCGCCGGTGCTGTGGCGCAAATTGCCCGGCGCCAAATCCGCCGGGCGCGTGCAGTCGGTGGCGCTGCGCCTGATCGTCGAGCGCGAGCGCGAGATCGAGGCGTTCAAGGCGCAGGAATATTGGAGCGTCGAGGCGACGTTCGAGCATGACGGCACCCCCTTTGCCGCGCGCCTGACGACCTGGGAGGGCAAGAAGCTCGACCGGCTGTCGATCGGCGACGAGGGCACCGCCAACCGCGCCAAGGCCGATGTCGAGGCGGGCAGGTTCACCGTCGCCAGCGTCGAGACCAAGCCGGCGACGCGCAACCCGCCGCCGCCCTTCACCACCTCGACACTCCAGCAGGAGGCCGCGCGCAAGCTCGGCTTTTCCGCCAGCCACACGATGCGGATCGCGCAGGGCCTGTATGAGGACGGCCTGATCACCTACATGCGGACCGACGGCGTGCAGATGGACGGCAGCGCGATCGACGCCGCACGCAAGGCGGTGACCGAACGCTACAACGGCAGCTATGTGCCGGAAAAGCCGCGCCACTATACCGCGAAGGCGAAGAACGCGCAGGAAGCGCACGAGGCGATCCGCCCGACCGACTTCGGCAAGGACCCAAATTCTGGAAAAGGGGCAGGCGGCGGCGACCACGCGCGGCTGTACGAACTGATCTGGAAGCGCGCACTGGCCAGCCAGATGGCGTCGGCGCGGATGGAGCGCACCACGATCGAGCTGGAGGACGGCACCGGCCGCACCGGGCTGCGCGCGACCGGGCAGGTGGTGCTGTTCCCCGGTTATCTCGCGCTCTACGAGGAAGGATCGGACGACAAGCCTTTCGTGGGCGGCTCCGGCCAACAGGCCGACGCCGCCGACGACGATTCGCGCCGCCTGCCGCTGCTCCGTTCGGGCGATTCCCCGGCCAGGACCGGCGTCGCCGCCGAACAGCATTTCACCCAGCCGCCACCGCGCTTTTCGGAAGCATCGCTGGTCAAGCGGCTGGAGGAACTGGGGATCGGCCGCCCGTCGACCTATGCCTCGATCATCCAGGTGCTCAAGGATCGCGCCTATGTCCGCGTCGAGAAGAACCGCTTCTTCGCCGAGGAGACGGGGCGGCTGCTGACCGCGTTTCTCGAACGGTTCTTCGAGAAGTACGTCAGCTATGATTTCACCGCGGGCCTGGAGGAGGAGCTGGACGACGTGTCCGGCGGCCGTGCCGAATGGCAGGCGGTACTCGACGCCTTTTGGCGCGACTTCAAGCCGCGCACCGAGGAAGTGAAGGAATTGCAGCCGAGCGAGGTCACCGCCGCGCTCGACACCTTCCTTGAGGCCTATCTGTTCCCGCCCAACGCCGACGGCACCGATCCACGACTGTGCCCGCTATGCGGCGACGGCAAGCTGAGCCTGCGCGGCGGCCGGTTCGGCGCGTTCGTCGCCTGCTCCAACTATCCCGAGTGCAAGTTCACACGCCGTTTCGCCCAGCCGGGCGGCGAGGCGGGCGAGAGCAGCGGCCCGGAGGCGCTGGGGCAGGACGAGAATGGCGTCGATGTCACGCGCCGCTCGGGCCGGTTCGGTCCCTATCTCCAGCTTGGCGACGGCAAGGACGCCAAACGCGCCTCGATCCCCAAGGACGTGCCAGAGCCCGTCGCGCTGGAGATGGCGCTCAAGCTGCTGAGCCTGCCGCGCACGGTGGGCGACCATCCCGAAACCGGCGAGCCGATCACCGCGTCGATCGGCCGCTATGGCCCCTATCTGGCGCACGCCGGCAAATATGCGCGGCTGTCGTCGACCGCCGAGGTGTTCGAGACCGGCATGAACACGGCGGTGGTCAAGCTGGCGGAAGCGGCGGCGAACGGCGGCCGTCCGGCGCGCGGCGCCGCGCGCGAACCGCTCAAGGTGCTGGGCAAGCACCCGCGCACCGAGGCGGAGATCAAGCTGATGGACGGGCGTTACGGCGCCTATGTCACCGACGGCACCACCAACGCGACGCTGCCCAAGACGGTCGAGAAGGACGAGCTGACGCTGGAGGAAGCCGCGCAGCTGATCGACGCGCGCGCGGCGGCGGCCCCGGCGAAGAAGGGCCGGAAGCCGGCGAAGAAGGCCCCCGCCAAAAAGGCCCCGGCAAAGAAGAAGGCAGCGGCGAAGACGGCATAGGATCGGGCGCGCCGCCGCCCTTGCCCGCGCCCTGCGCGCCCGCCAGCGCGGGGGATTGCGGACGGGCGCGGGCCGGGGTCACCGCGGCCCCGGCACCGTTCCGGTCGTCAGCGGGCGGAACCCCGCTACGCGATCACCGCCGCCTCGTCCCGTTGTCGAGCTTGGGCATGACGCGCTGCGCCAGCAACGCGGCTTCGGCCGGGCAGTTGCGGGCCGGCGGCGCGCTGGCGCGCAGGGCGGCAAGCTCCGCCCGCGCGGCGGCGAGATCGCTTTGATAGTCGGGCTTGGTCGCCACCAGCGCCATCGTCGCCGTGGCCGACAACATGCCCGCCTCCACCGCGCTTTCGTTGTGCGCGCCGCACACGAACCGGCTGTCGCCATAGGCACGGCCGCGTTCCAGAATCTGCTGCGCGCGATCGGGGGCGACCGAGGTCAGCACCAGCGCCCAGGTCCAGCCCCAGGTGGTGTGGCCCGACGGATAGTCATAGCTCATCCGCTGCGCCTTCTTGTCGTACAGCTCCGCCTGCGGCTGGCAGATCGCGCCCTTGTCGATGGTGAAGGGGCGGCCGCGCTTATAGGTTTCCTTGGCGATCCGGGTCTGGCCCGACGTATCGATTCCGGCGCGGCGCACGACGGCGGCCAGCCGGGGCGCGTTCTCCGGCGTCAGATCGACCCCGATCGCGCAGCTGAAGTCGCGCATCAGCGCCGGGACGCCGGTGTCGGCATCGCCGGTCGCCAGCGCCCAGCGCGGCGTTCCCTCAAGCCGCCTGGTCGCGCGGAAGATCTTTCGGTCCGTATCGTAGCGCGGGTCGCCCGGCCGTGGCGCCGGCTCGATCACCGACGTCACGTCGAACTCGCCCGGCGCGAGATAGCCACCGGGGCCGTCCGCCGCATAACCGGCGACGCCGATGACGGTGACGATGGCGGCGAGCGCCCAGCCGAGCCTGCGATGGATCATTTCCTATCTCCCTTTGTCGTATCGGGGCGATGCGAACGCGCCGCCTTCATCGGCGAATGTCGGTCACGCCGTCCAGGAACAGATCGATATCGCCCTGCGCGAACAACGCCGCATCGCCCGGAATCGAATGCTTGAGCACGGTGAGCGCCAGCCCGGTACGCACCGTCTCTTCCAGTCCGCGCGCCGAGCGTAGCGCGTGGAGCACCCCGGCGGCGAATGCATCGCCGGTGCCGATCCGATCGACGATCCCGGCGACCGTCACCTCCTCTGTCTGGACGTGCCGGTCGCGCGTGTCGATCCGCGCCGAGATGCGGTTGCGATCGGCGTCGTCGGCATGGCGCGCTGTGGAGGCGATCAGCCGGAGCCGGGGGAAATGCGCGAAGGCCGCGTCGGCCGCCTCGCGCCGCCGGTCCGGCCCCTCGCCGCCGAACGCGCTGCCCAGCAGCAGAGAGATGTCGCGATGGTTGCCGAACAGGACATCGGCGTGGCGGACCAATTCGGTGAGGATCGCGCGCGGATCGCCGTCCCACGCCTGCCACAGCCGCGCGCGATAATTGCCGTCGAACGACACCGGCACGCCAAGCCGGGTCGCCGCCCGGGCCGCCGCCGTCGCCGCCTCGGCGCCGTTCGGGCCGAGCGCGGGGGTGATCCCCGACAGATGGAGCCGGTCGGCGCCGGAGAGGATCGCGTCCCAATCCCATGCCGAGGCGGGCGCGTCGGCGAAGCTGGAATGCGCGCGATCGTAGAGGATGTCTGTCGCGCGCGGCCCCGCGCCCAGCGTCGCGAAATACAGGCCCATCCGCCCGTCGCGGCGCTGGACATGGTCGACCTCGACGCCCGCGCCGCGCAATTGCGCCAGCGCCGCGTCGCCAAGCGCGTTGGCCGGCACCGCGCTGACGAAACGGGTGGGATGACCGAGCCGCGCGAGCTGGGTGGCGACATTGGCCTCGGCACCGCCGACCCAGACGTCGAGCTTCGGCGTCTGGAGCAGCAATTGGCGCCCCGGCGGCGACAGCCGCAGCATCACCTCGCCAAACGTCACAAACCTGCCGGTCGCCGCCCCCGTCGGCGCCGATCCGCCCTGCGCTACGCCCGTCAAAGCTTGACGACGCCGGGCCGGTCGGGCCGGACCATGTAGCGCGCCAATGTGCTGACCGTGCCGCCGAGCGCGATCGCCTGATCGACCACGCGCAGGCTCGACGTCCAGCCCGCGGCGTCGATATCGCACAGCATATAGCCGCGCTGGTCGTGGATCAGCGCGATGTGCGGATTGGTCGCGGCGCGCGGATCGGGACCGATCGGATTGCCGTTGCTGCTGGTCGAGCTGATCGAGGTGGCATGAAGCTCGGCGGCGACCGGCGCGCTTTCCAGATCGCCGCGCCGCGACGGCAGGTGGCCGATGAAGAACATGTGGCTGTCGCCGCCGGTGATGACGACGTTGGTCAGCTTGCGATCCTGGATCATCCCGACCAGCCGCTCGCGCGCGTCGGGATAGCCCGTCCAATTGTCATATCCGTTCGACGGCACCTTCTGCGCCGACCGGTCGAACGGCATCACCAGCCCGCCCAGACCGAGCATGTTCCACGTCGCGCCGCCGTTCAGCCCGTCGCCCAGCCAGCGTTCCTGCTCCGCGCCCAGCATCGTGTCGGGGCTGTCGCGCCGGTCGACGCAATTGCCGTCGCCGGGCTTCTCGCACAGCCGGATGCTGCGATAGCTGCGCTTGTCGAGCATGTTGACGCGCATCAGCCGGCCGAAATCGAGCCGCCGATACGCGCGCGGCGCGCCGTTGTGCGGGAACTGGCCCATCCGCACCGGCATATGTTCGTACCACGCCTGCATCGCGGCGGCGCGGCGCAGCAGGAACACCTCGGGCGGGGTGCTGCTCGCATCGAGATCGCCCGACCAGTCGTTCTCCACCTCGTGATCGTCGAACGAGGGCAGGAACGCGGCGGCGGCGTGCGCCGCGCGCAGATCGGGATCGACCTTGTAGAGCGCATAGCGCCGGCGATAGTCGTCGAGGCTGTAGGGCTCGTCGTCGGGATGGCGGCGCACCACCGGTGGCCGCCCCGGCGCGGCGACGCCGGCCGTCGCCCCCTCGTAGATATAGTCGCCATAGTGATAGACGAAATCGAGATCGGCCTCGCGGCTGATGTGGCGCCACGCGGTGAACAGCCCGGCCTGATAGTTCTGGCAGCCGGCGACCGCGATGCGCAGCCGGTCCACCGCCGCGCCGGCCAGCGGCGCGGTGCGCGCGGTGCCGGTCTCGCTCGGGATGCCGTCGACCATGAAGCGATACCAGTAGCGGCGCTGGCTGCCGAGGCCGGCGACCTCGACATGGACCGAATGCGCGAGCTCGGGCCGGGCCAGCGCCTTGCCCGCGCGCACGATCTTGCGAAAGCCGTCGTCCTCGGCGACCTCCCACCCCAGTTCGACCGCCTCGGCGGGCATACCGCCATGCGGCTCGAGCGGCCGGGGTGCCAGCCGCGTCCAGATCACGAAGCCGTCCGGCGCCGGATCGCCCGCGGCGACTCCCAGCGCGAACGGATCGTCGAGGAATTTGGGGGCGGCCAGCGCGGGCGTGCGCGCCAGTGCGGCGAGCAGCGCCGCTTGCCCCCCGGCGAGCAGGACAAGGCGGCGGTTGAGCAGGGTTGCGGTCATAGGGTCGCGTCCACCTTGGTCTTCATGACGGTTTCACCCGCTTTCGCACGCCTTTCTCCTGCGCGGGAAGCGGCTGGCGGGCGCCCGGGATCGCCGGATCGGGCAGGTTCGCCGCCGATTGCAGCGCGAGCGCCAGCATGTCGGCGGTGCCGGGCAGCACCGGCGACCGCGCCGGGCGCTGGCCAAAGCGAAACGCGGAGGTGAGGTCGCCGAAGGTCTGGCGACGCCAGTCGGTGATGTTCGGCTCCCGCACTCCGGTAAAGCGTTCGAGCAGTTGCAGCACGGAGGTGTGATCGAACGGCTGGCTGCACACCCAGCCGCCGACCGTCCACGGCGAGATGATGATGCACGGCACGCGAAAGCCGGCGCCGATCGGCACGCCGTCGACGAACTCGCCCGGCGTGCCGGCGGGCGGCACCGGCGGGGGCACGTGATCGAACAGGCCGTCGTTCTCGTCATAGTTGAGGATGAACGCGGTCTTCGCCCACACGTCGGGGTTGGCGGCAAGCTCGTTGAGCCGGCGGGCGATGAAATCGGCGCCCGCCGCCGGCATGTTCTTGGGATGCTCGTTCGCTTCCGCCGACGGATAGATCCACGACACCGCGGGCAGGCGATCGCCCAGGACGTCCTGGGCGAAGCGGTCCTCGTCGGTGTCCGGCATCCCGCGCTGCGCGAGCGACGACCCGGCCGGCGCGTTGCGGAAGCGCTCGAAATATTTGAACATGTTGTGGTGGCGCTTGCCGGCTTCACCATATTGATAGATGCGCCAGTCGATCCCCGCGTCCTCAAGCCGCTCGGGATAGCTTTTCCAGCGGAATCCGTCGCCGGGCATCTTATTGCGGGTGACCGGACCGCCCCCGGTCGCTTCGGGATCGATCATGCCGGTGAGGTAATAGAGCCGGTTCGGCCAGGTCGGCCCCATCACCGACGAATGATAGGCGTCGCAGATCGTGAACGCCTCCGCCAGCGCATAGTGGAACGGGATGTCCTGCCGCCGGAAATACCCCATCGTGTAGGGGCCATGCGCGCCGTCGGCGGCGCGGTGGGCGGGCAGCCACTGGTCCATCGCGCCGCCGTTCCACGCCTGGTGCTGGACGTCCCATTCGTGGCTGGTCGACGGCAGTTTCTGCGCGTTGGTCGAAAAACTGTCGAGGTGGAAGGGCAGCAGATAGCCGTTCGGGTTCTGCGCGTCGGGCTGGTGGAACACGTTCCGGCCGCCGGGCAGGATCAGCGGGTCGCGATCGCCGAACCCGCGCACGCCGGACAGCGTGCCGAAATAGTGATCGAACGACCGGTTCTCCTGCATCAGCAGCACGATGTGCTTGATGTCCTTGAGCGAGCCGGCCCGATTGGGCGCCTGTGCCATCAACCGCTGGACGTTCGGCGGCATCAACGTCGTCGCCGCCGCGAGCGAGGCGAGCCGCGTCGCGTCGGTGAGCAGGCGGCGACGGGTGAAACGCGACGTGTTCGACATGGCAACCCCACTATCATTCGCCATCCACGGGCGCCCGGCGACGCCCGTGGATGGATATGTTCTACCGCTCCGGGACGCTAGAAGCGCGCCCGGAAACCAAAGGTGCCGGTCCGGCCGTTCTGAACGTAGATCGCGCTGTGCGAGCCGATGTTCGCCGCCGCGGTGGAGGCGTTGGAGCTGCCCGGCACCATTACGTTATAGGGCGCGGCCAGCAAGTTGTTGACCGTGAAATAGGTTTCCAGATGCTTGGTGATCCTGAGCCTTCCAGAGACGGTCAGATCGGTGCGTGCCTGAAACCAGGTGGGCGTATCCGAACGATATTTGTCGTCGTTCCACAACAGGTTGGCGAACAGCCGCACCGGGCCCTTTTCATAGATCACACCGAGCGAGCCGATGTTGTTGCCGACACGCGGGATCTTCTGGTTGGGCTCGTTGTGCATGAACGCGCCGCGCACCGACAGGCCGTCGAACGGCGCGGGCAGCCAGGTGAAACTGTGCTGGAACGCCGCCTCAAGCCCCTTGATCGTGATGATGTCCCGCTGCGTATAGGTCGCGAAGGCATAGTTCGCGTAGGTCGGATCCGACGCATAGGGCGCGAGCACGGGATTAGAGGCCGCCTCGGCCGCGGTATATTCGTTGACCACCACCAGGCCGTCGATACGGTTGTAGTAGAGCCCCAGGTTCACCATGCCGACCCCGCGCAAATAGTGCGAGAAGCGCGCCGAGAAATTGTCGGAAAACGCGGGCGTCAGCCCCGGATTGGGAACGGTCAACAGCGGCCCGCCGGTCGAACTGCCGGTCAGACTCTCGATCGGCGAGCTGCCGGTGGCGTCGACGCCAGGGCGCAGGATCGTACGGCTGTAGCCAATCTGCAGATCGGTGCGGCGGCCAAAGGTATATTTGGCGGAGGCGCTGGGAAACAGGGTGAAATACTCGCCCTTCACCTGCGACGCGCCATTGGCGAACTGATAGTCGATGCACGGAATCGTGGTGGCGATTCCGGTCGATCCTGTGACGACGCAGGCCGCCGCCGCGCCGGGCGGAGTGTACGCCCGCACCTCCGCGAGCGGGCGTGACTGGAACACGTCGGCGCGGGTGCTCGTCCACTCGCCGCGCACGCCGGCGCGCAGTTGCAGCTTGGGCGTCACGTCAGCGGTCGCCATGCCGTAGATCGCCTTGATCGTCTCATCGACGTCGGTGCGCCGATAGTTGGCCGTGGCATATTGGGCGGGGGTGGCCGCGCTGGTCCATTCACCCGGATTGTCGCGATACATCTGCAGCAGCCGGGCGAGGTCGATCGCCGGGATATAGCTCGACCCGGACAATGAGTTGATGACGAAATGGCTCTTGTCGGTGATGCCGCTGATGCCGGGATTCGTCGCCTGCGCAATGAATTCCGCGTTGGTCAGCGGGCCGTTGTAGGTGTAGCCATACTGCGCGTCGTTGCCGAACAGGTAACTGGTGTCGGTGATCTTGAACCCAGCCTTGAAGCTGACCGGCACGTCGCCGAACTCGGCGTCGTAACGCGCGTTGAGCGCACCCGAGCGCGCCGAGATCCTGGCATAAATGCCATTGCTGACGGTAATCGCCGGCTTGCCGCTGAAGGTGTAGGACGCCGGATTCGACCAGTCGGGTCCGCTGATCTGGGTGATCGTCCAGTCGGTGAGAGCGAGATCGGAGCTGCCCTTCACGAACTGGGCATTGCCGGTGGAACCGTACGTCGGCCCCGCCTGGACCTGGCCGGCGCTCGGCGAATCATAATAGGAATGGCTGTCCGAATAGGCGAAATAGCCGTCGAGACTGAGGCCGCCCAGCTTCCAGTCGAAATTGGCGGCCAGGATCTTGCCGTTGTTATACTTGTACTGGTCGTTTGCCGCGGAGGTGATCGACGTGGTGGTGGCCGGCAGCTTGCCGACGAAGCCGGACAGCGCGTCGGCGGAGGTCGCCGGCTGCCCGTTGAGATTGAGCAGGCCGTTGGTGCCGGTCGAGGTATCCGCGCTGACGGTCGTGATCTGGTTGTGAAGCTGGATATTCCCGCGATACGCCGTCCCCATGACGGACAGGTTGAGCGTGTCGGTCGCCTTGAAATCGAGCACCAGCGCCCCGGTCCTGCGGATCGTCCGTCGTGCGCCGGTCTGACCCTGCATACTGTAGAATTCGAGCGGATAGGGTGCGGTGGCCGACTGTCGGTAGTTACGGTTTATCGTGATCTGCTCACGTTCGATATACTGGTCGTTCAAACCGAGCGAGAACATTACGCCGAGGCGCTGGTTCAGGAAGCTGTTGGAATAGAACAGCGAGGCGTTGGGCAGGAACTTCCTGTTCCCCCACCCGCCCGTATCCGGGCCAACGTTCTTGTAGCTGTCCCACATGTTTTCGTGGGTGAAACCTTCGAGCGAGACGACGAACAAGCCCTTCTTGCGGTCATAGGCGCGCTTGGTGCGCAGGTCGATGATGCCGGCGGGCGCATCCGCGTTCTGGTCGGCACCGGTGGTCTTGTAGGTGGTGACCGCGTCGATCGCGGACATGGACAGCGTTTCGTAGTTGAAGATGCGCGCGGCGGCGGCGGCGCTGGAATAGCCCGTCGCGGTCGCGGCGTTGGCCGAGACGACGTCCATGCCGTTGAGCTGCGTGCGGGTGAATTCCGCCGGCAGGCCACGCAGATAGGCGTAGACCGAGGTGCCGTTCGAGCCGTCGACGTCGACGCCCGGCATGTATTTCATGAACTCCGCCGGATTGCCGCCGGCGATGTCGCCATAGGCTTCGGTGTTGAGCATGTCCGCGATCTGCAATTCCTTGCGCTGGGACATCAGCTCGATCGCGCTGGCGTCGCGGATGCCGCTGACGACGATGTCGCCTTCGCCCGCGGCCTGCCCGTCGCGCCCGCTGCGCACCAGTTCCAGCTCGAGGGTGGCGGTCTCGTCGGGCTGGATGGCGATGTCGCGGGTCTGCGCGACATAGCCGACGAAGCTGACCGTGACGCGGGCGGTGCCGGCCGGCAGATTGGGAACGCGGAAGGCGCCGGCCTCACCGGTGGTGACGGTACGCTTCTGCCCGTCCGCCGCCTCGACGTCGACGATCGCGTCGCGCAGGTAGGACCCGGCCGCCGGATCGAAGACCTGGCCCGACAGCGTCCCTCTCCCCGCCTGACGGGCGCCGGGCGCGGCGTCGGCGGACGGCGATGAGGCGTCCTGGGCATAGGCCGGCATCGCGCCGGCGATCAGCATCGAGACCGTCGATACCGCCAAAAGCAGCGTTGCTCGCGTTTTCATTTCATCCTCCCCAATAGCCGTATCCGGACGTTGCGGACCACCCGCATCGCACACCGGCACCCCTTGCCGGATCATGCGCCGCGTGGCCGATTTCAGATATCGTTAATGAATTCTGCCACACGATAAATCGCCAGTCAATTTGACACTACCAGCTTGATATATAATGTGTTTATTACAGTTTAGAGACTGGTTTCCGCATTATGGACGATTTTTCATTCTCATTTACAATAACGATAATGTTACACTGCGCTGACACTTGGAGGGGCGTCGATCGGTCTGCCTCGTCGTCGGCCTTTTATCGAATTCGGCGTTGACATCCCGCCCGCCCCCCGTCATCATTCCACACTATGGAATACAGTCCACCTATTGTTGGAGGCTCGGAATGTCAAACGGATTCTATGGCGAGCGGGCCGCGCGGGCGCCCCGCGCAGGCGGGTGCGGCCATCCGCACGGCGGTCCGCGAACGGTCATGCGCGAGCGCGCGGTGAGGGCCGGATGCTGAAAATCGCTTCCGTCGTCGCCGTCGAGATGCGCTACCCGTTCACGCGGATCTATGGGGAGGGGAATGTCCCGAAGGAGCTGCTGAGCCCGGCAGCCCATTTCCAGCGAATCAAACGCACCGGCCAGACCGCGACCCTGGTGGTCGTCACCGATCAGGACGGCGTCAAAGGCTTTGGCGAGTGCTTCGGCCTGCCCAGCCCCGGGCCGAGCCGGGCGATCATCGAGGACGTCATCGCCCCGGCGCTGACCGGTGCGGAGATCGCATCGCCCGAAGAGGCGCTCGAGGAATTCTATCGATTCTTCCTCGCGCTGGGCAACAGCCGCGGCCCGGCGATGGAGGCGCTGGCCGGTCTCGACATCGCCCTGTGGGACCTGACGGCGAAGCGCGCGGGCAAGTCGCTCGCCGAGATGCTGAGCGGCCGGGTCGAGCCGGTGCCGCTCTATGCCAGCCCGGTCCCCTTCCTCGCCGATCCCGAAGAAAGCGCGGCGCAGGCGCTGGCGTTCCTCGACCAGGGCTACACCGCGGTGAAGCTCAAGGTCGGGCGCGGCGTCGCTATCGACGTGACGCATGTTCGCGCCATACGCGAGGCGATGCCGGCCGGAACCCCGCTGATGCTCGACGCCAATTGCGCCTATGAGCGCGACGAGGCGCTGGCGCTGCTCGACGGGCTGGCGCCCTATGACATCGCCTGGCTCGAGGAGCCGGTCGAGCCGGAGGACTTCGAGACGCTGCGCCTGTTGTGCGAACGCGCGCCATTCGCGATCGGCGGCGGCGAGAACGACTTCACCCTGTCCGCGTTCGAGCGGCTGGTCGACCTGGGCGTGACCTATCTGCAACCCAACGTCACCCGCGCACTGGGCGTGACCGGGATGCGGCGGCTGGACGCGCTGGCGCGGCGCACCGGGGTCAACGTCGCGCTGCACGGCGTCGGCACCAGCATCGGCGTGGCGACCGCGCTGCATTGCTGCGCCGGGCTGGAGAAGCTGACGCTGTTCGAGCGCAACCATCTGGTCAACCCGATGCGCGACGATGTCGGCGTCGCGCTGACCGTCGACGGCGACGGCAGGCTGATGCCCCCGGCCGGCCACGGCCACGGCGGCACCCCGAGCGTCGCGGCGGCGCAGCGGATCCACGATCCCGCCGTCCAGCGCGCGCTCCAGCCGTCGGATCGTCCCGAGATGGCCCGATGATGCCGGCGCCGCACGGGCCCCGCTGGTCATGAGGAGCATCGTCATGCTCGACGCCGCCGATGCCCGGATGCTGATCGACCGCGCCATCGCCGCCGCCAGCGCGATCGGCGTGCCGCAGAATATCGCCGTGGTCGATGCCGCCGGCGCGCTGCTGGCGTTTCACCGCATGGACGGCGCGAAGCCCTACACCGCCGATTTCGCGATCGCCAAGGCGCGGACGGCGGCCGGCCTGTGGGCATCGACCGCGCAACTGGCCGAGGTCGCGCTGCCCGGCCAGCGTGGTTTCGGGCTGAACACGCTGCGCGGCGGTGAAGTCGCTGTTCTGGGCGGCGGGGTGCCTGTAACCGCGGCGGGCAAGGTGGTGGGGGCGATCGGCATCAGCTCCGGCACCGTCCACCAGGATGCCGATATCGCCCAAACCGCCGTGCAGGAGTTCGAGGCTCTGGCAGCGCGGGCGCAACCGACGGAGCCCGCCCGATGACCGATACCACCAGCCCGATCGCGCCCGCCGATCCGATCCGGAGGATGCCCCGAAAGATCTGGTTCATCCTGGGCCTGCTGATGGGGCTGGTGGTCCTCAACTATTTCGACCGCCAGACGCTTTCGATCCTCAAGCCGGTGGTCAAGGCGGAGCTGGCGTTCGACGACAACGCCTATTCGCTGCTGACCTTCGCGTTCATGCTGCCCTATATCCTGATGTACGTGGTGAGCGGCCGGCTGATCGACCGGTTCGGCACCCGAATCTGCATGACGATCTTTGCCGTGGGCTGGTCACTGGCGAACATCGCGTCGGGCATGTCGCACAGCTTCGCCCATCTCGCGGCGTCGCGCGCGGTGCTCGGCGCGGCGGAGCCGGGGGTGTTCCCCGCGATCCAGCGCGCGATCCTCAACTGGGTTCCTGTCGAACGCCGCACGCTGGCTATCAGCATCGTCACCCCCGCCGGCAACCTTGGCGCGATCCTGGCGCCGCCGCTGACCGCGCTGCTGGCGACCGGGATCAGCTGGCGCGGGGCGTTCGTCATCCCCGGCCTGGTCGGTATCGGCATCGCGATCCTGTGGTGGTTCACCGACAGCAAGGACGCGCCCGCCGGCCAGCCCGCCCCGCAACCGGCTCCACAACCGGTCGCCCAACCCGCCGCGCCGGCGGAGAGGGTCGATGAGGGCAGTGCATCGGCCACCTCGCTGCTCAAGGACAAACGGTTCTGGGCGATCATCGTGGTACGGATGCTCAGTGATCCGGTGTGGTATTTCTACCTGTTCTGGATTCCGGGCTATCTTCAGGAGCGCGTCGGCCTGTCGCTGACCGAGCTGGGGCTGGTCGGCGGCATTCCGTACATCGTCGCGATGCTGAGTTGCGTGGTGCTTGGCCGGTCGGTCGATCGCTTTGCGGTGCGCGGCCATGATCCGATCCGCGTCCAGCTCTATCTGTTCGGCATCACCGCCGCGCTGATGCCGCTGGGCGCGATGATCACCATGACGTCGAGCCCGACGCTGGCGCTGATCATCATCACCGCCGTCATCACGGTGTGCCAGATCTGGTTCGTCGGCTTCAACGTGCTCCTCGCCGGGCTGTTTCCGATCAAGGTCAACGCATCGGCGCTGGGGATGCTGGGCGCGGTCGGCGCCAGCACCTCGCTGCTGCTCAACCTGTTCGCGGGATCGATCGTCATGCAGTTCGGCTACTTCGCTATCTTCGCCGGGCTGGCGATCCTGCACCCCGTCTCAGCGGTCATCCTCGCCGTCGTGATCGGCCGGACCCGCCCGAAGCGCGCGATCGCGCGCGCCAACTGACCCCCGATACCAAAGGAAGCAAATCGCAATGTCAGCGGAACGGACCCAGAATCTTCGCGGCCGGGTGGCGATCGTCACGGGCGGCGGCAACGGCATCGGCGGCGCGATCGCAAGCGAGCTCGCCGCGCGCGGTGCCAGCGTCGCGGTCAACGACATCGACGCGGATCGCGCGCACCGCAAGGCGGCGGAGATCGGCGATGGCGCGCTGGCGACGCCCGGCGACGCATCGTCCTCGGCGGACGTGGCGGCGGCGGTCGCGGCGGCGATCGCCCGGTTCGGAAAGATCGACATCCTCGTCAACAACGCCGGCATGGACCAGGCGGTGTCGATCCTCGATCTGGCGGAGGAGGACTGGGACCGGCTGATCGCGGTCAACCTGAAGAGCGCCTTCCTGTTTTCCAAGGCGGTGCTGCCCGGCATGATCGAGCGCGGCTATGGTCGGATCATCTGCACGTCGTCGGTGGTGGCGCATCGCGGCGCGATGAACGGCGGCATCCACTATGGCACGACCAAGGGCGGGATGCTCGGCTTTGCCCGCACGCTGGCGCGGCAGATGGCGAAGACCGGCGTCACCGTAAACGCGATCGCGCCCGGCGTGGTCGACACCGACCTGATCCGCACCCACATGAAGCCCGAGGTGCGCGAACAGGTGGTGGCGGACATCCCGCTGGGACGGCTGGCCGATCCCGCGGAAATCGGCGCGGCGGTGGCGTTCCTCGCCTCCGACGAGGCCGCCTACATCACCGGCGCGACGCTGGACGTCAACGGCGGCTTCTGGATCGGCTGATGCCGCGGATCGACTATGTCATCGTCGGCGGCGGCAGCGCGGGATGCGTGCTGGCGAGCCGGTTGTCCGAGGACCCGCGCCTGAACGTCCTGCTGATCGAGGCCGGGCGCGACCTGCCGCCCGGCGAGGAGCCGGCCGAGTTCCTCGACATGTACCCCGGCATCGTCGCGTTCGATTCGGCGAATCACTGGTCGACGATCCGCAGCCGTCCGCTGCCGGTGACCGGCAACGATCCCGCGTCGTGGCCCCACCCCAAACGCTATGACCAGCCCAAGGTTGTCGGCGGCGGATCGAGCATCAACGGCCAGGCCGCCAACCGGGGCACGCCCGACGACTATGACGAATGGGCCGACAAGGGGGCGACGGGCTGGGACTGGGAGACGGTGCTCCCCTATTTCCGCAAGCTGGAACGCGACCTCGATTTCGACGGGCCGCTGCACGGGGCGGACGGGCCGATCCCGATCCACCGCATCCCGCGCGCGCAGTGGCCGGAATTCACGCTGGCGGCGGAACGCGCGATGCTGGCGCACGGCTTTCCGGCGATCGCCGATCAAAACGGATCGTTCGAGGACGGGGTGTTCCCGCTCACCCTGTCGAACGACGGACGCCACCGGGTGTCGACCGCGCGCGGCTATCTGACCGAAGCGGTGCGCCGCCGCCCCAACCTGACGATCATGGCCAACACCGAGATTTCGGGATTGATCGTGCGCGACCGGCAGGTGCTGGGCGTCACCACCGGCAAGGGCGACGAGGCCGCCGACATCCTGGCCCGCGAAACGATTGTCTGCGCCGGCGCGCTGCAATCGCCGGCGATCCTGATGCGCGCCGGCATCGGCGCCGCGCCGCGCCTCCACGCGCTGGGGATCGATATCGTCGCGGATCGGCCCGGCGTCGGCCAGAATCTGCAAGAGCATCCCGGGATTTCGCTGTCGGCGTTCATCCGCCCCCATGCCCGGCTCGGCAACCGGACGCGCCGGCACAGCCATATCGGCCTGCGCTATTCGTCGCGGATGGAGGGGTGCGGCACCGGCGACATGTTCGCGATGGTCGCCACCAAATCGGCCTGGCACCCGCTGGGGGAGCGGATCGGCACGCTGCTCTACTGGATCAATAAGCCGTTCTCCGTCGGCCACGTCGATATCGAGAGCGCGGATGGCGCGACCGGGCCGATCGCCAATTTCAACTGGTTCTCCGATCCGCGCGACCTGGAGCGCCTGGCCGACTCGACGCTGATGATGGCGGCGATCGCGGCCTCCCCCGAAATGCAGCCGCACGTCGTCACCCCCTCTCCGTCCAGCTATAGCGGCTGGGCCAAGCTGCTGGGGCGGCGCAGCGCCGCCAACTATCTGCTGACCGCGCCGATGGCGCTGCTGCTCGATGCCATACCGGCGTTGCAGCCGGCCTTCGTCGAGACGTTCATCGGCGGGCGCAAGACCCTCGGCGGGCTGATCGAGGATCGTGCCGCGATCGAGGATTTCGTCCGGTCCGGCGTGTTCGGCCAATGGCACCCGTCGGGCACCTGCCGCATGGGCCGCGCGGCGGACGGCTATGCCGTGACCAGCCCCGAAGACGGGCGCGTCCACGGCGTGGCCGGGCTGCGCGTGGTCGATGCCTCGATCATGCCGACCATCCCGCGCGCCAACCTGAACATCCCGGTGATCATGATCGCCGAGCGCATGGCCGACGCGATCCGGCGCGTGGAGGCCGAATAGACGCGCTCCGGGCCGGGTGACGCGCGAAAGGATATTGACCCTGCCCGCCAAAGACTGAACCAGAGTCCAGCCGGTGGAATCGGTGGTTTTCGGGGATCGGTGCATCGATGCAGGACGTGGACGACAAGCTGACGGGTGGAGCAAACGCCGTTCGCCGGAGCCTGTCGGTGCTGCGTGCGGTCGGGCAGGCGGGCGGCGACATCACCGTCGCCGAACTGGCGGCGCAACTCGACCTGAAGAAGCCCACGGTCCACCGGCTGGTTTCCGCGCTGGTCGAGGAGGAATTCCTCCAGGCGGATTCGTCGCCGCAGCGGCTGCGGCTCGGCCCGGTG
>NZ_DATMGG010000018.1:0-7010 GCF_035555815.1 Sphingomonas sp. | reverse complement strand
GATCTGAAATTATCCGACAGGAACTCCCGCTATGGAAACTCGCCGCCTGCAAGCGTTCATTCAAATGGTCGATACCGGCAGCTTGACCCGCGCCGCGCAGATTCTCGGAATCGCCCAGCCCGCGCTCAGTCAGCAAGTGGCGATGATGGAAGCGGATTTCGGGGCGCAGCTGCTGGTTCGCAGTCGTCAAGGTGTGTCGCCGACACCCGCGGGACGTGTGCTTTATCGTCACGCGCAGATCATTCTGCGACAGCTCAACCAGGCGCGGACGGAGGTGTCCCGGTCGGTGGACGAGCTTTCGGGCACGGTTCATATCGGCCTGCCGTTGACCGCTGCGGCGGTGCTGTCGGTGCCGCTGTTGGAGGCGGCGGCTGCACGCTATCCCAGCATCGTGCTGTTCCTTGCAGATGGTCTGCCGGGCAACCTGCTCAACGAATTCACGATGAACGGGCGGGTCGATATCGGGCTATTGCCGGGAAATGTGGTGGCCACCGGCATCACCGTGCGGCGGCTGTTACGCGAACGGCTGGCGCTGGTCGCCGCGCGCGATTCGGCGTTCGGAGACAGCGACGCGCCGCTGCCGATGAAGGCGCTGGAGGGCACCCCGCTGGTGCTGCCGGAGCCCGCCAATCGCGTGCGGCAGGCGGTCGACACCGCCTTTGCCTCGATCGGAGTGGTGCCGAACGTCGTCGCGGAGATGAATTCGGTCTACAGCCTGTGCGCGGCGGCGGCGGCGCAACTGGGCGTCGCGATCGTGCCGGCTGCGGGCTGGGCGGTGGCGGATACCCGGCTGGTGGCGCGAATGCTGGTGGAACCCGAGATCGAACGCCCGCTGCACATCGCCTACTCCAACGCGGCGCCATTGATGCCGCCGGTCAAGGCGATCCACGACCTGATCATCAGCGTGACCGAGGATCTGATCGCCGCCGGCGCATGGCCCGGCGCGCGGCTGAGCCCGGACGATTCCGCGCCATAGCGAACGCTTATCCCGGCAAGCGCAAACAGTATTTGGCCTGTCCGCCGGCGCTTGCGCTAACTGCGTCGTACGATGATGGAGGCGGAGCGACCGATGGCGATTGGCGATCAGGCTTATGCGACGCTGTCGTGCGAGCGCCATGATCCGCACGTCCTGATCGTACGATTCGATCGGCAAAGCGCCGCCAACGCGCTGAACACCGAGATGGCGCGCGACGTCCTCGCGCTGTTCACCGCGATCAACCTCGATGCGGACGGGCTGCGCTGCATCGTGCTGACCGGCGCGGGCGACCGGCATTTCTGCGCCGGCGGCGACCTGAAGGAACGTGACGGGATGAGCGACGCGGCGTGGCTGACCCAGCACACGCTGTTCGAGCACGCCTTCTACGCGATCATGGATTGCCCGGTGCCGGTGATCGCGGCGGTCAACGGCGCGGCCTATGGCGGAGGGTGCGAATTCGCGCTGTCATGCGACTTCATCTACGCGGCGGAGGAGGCGCGCTTTCGCCTGCCCGAGGTCACGATCGGGATCATTCCCGGCGGCGGCGGCACCCAGACACTGACTCGCGCGGTCGGCGCGGCGCGTGCGAAAGAAATCGTGCTGGCCGCTCGCCCGTTCGACGCGGCGCAGGCGGCGGAATGGGGGCTGGTCAATCGCGTGTTGCCGCGCGCCGAACTGCTCGACGCCGCGCTGGCGACCGCCCGCGCGATTGCCGATGCCGCGCCGGTGTCGGTGCGCCAGGCCAAGCTGGCGATCGTGCGCGGCGGCGAGGTCGATCGCCGCACCGGCCTGATCATCGAGATCGCCGCCTATAACCAGACCGTGACGACGCAGGACCGCCGCGAAGGCGTGCGCGCCGCGCTCGAACGGCGCAAGCCGGTATTCACCGGACAGTGACGATGCGCCCGCGCTCCGTTCAGGTCACCGAAGTCGGGATGCGCGATGGCTTCCAGATGGAAAGCCGCATCCTGCCGACCGAGCGGAAGGAGGCGATCGGCCTCGCGCTGATCGCGGCGGGGGTGCGCCATATCGAAGTGTCGTCATTCGTGTCCCCCGCCGCCGTGCCGCAGCTGGCCGACGCGGCGGCGCTGGTCGGTCGGCTGAAGGGCAAGGGCGCCGAACTCAGCGCGCTGGTGCCCAACGTCAACGGCGCGCGGCGCGGTGTCGCGGCGGGGATCGACCGGCTGACCGTGTTCGCCTCCGCCAGCGAAACCCATAATCAAAAGAACGTCCGCCGTAGCGTGGCGGAGAGCCTGGCCGGAATGGGTGAGATCGGGCGGATCGCGGCGGACGCCGGGGTACCGATCGATGGCTCGGTCGCCACCGCGTTTGGCTGCCCGTTCGAAGGCGAGGTGTCCGCGGATGCCGTGCTGCGCGTGGTTGAGGGCTATGCGGCGATGGGTGCCGACAGAATCGGGCTGGGCGACACGACCGGCATGGCGACACCGCGTGTGGTGGAGGGTGTCGTCACCGCGATCCGCGCGCGCTTTCCCGGCCTGTCGATCGGGCTGCATTTTCACAACACACGCGGAATTGGGTTGGTCAACGTGATGACGGGACTCGACCTGGGCGTGACCCGATATGATGCGTCGATCGGCGGGCTGGGCGGCTGCCCGTTCGCGGTGGGCGCGACCGGCAATATCTCGACCGAGGACCTGGTCTACCTGCTCGATGAGCTGGGGGTCGAGACGGGGATCGATCTGCCACGCCTGATCGGTGTGGCGCATGACGTGCAGGCGGCGTTCGCGCGCGAGCTGCCGGGGCAGGTCATGAAAGCCGGGCCGCGACTGGCGCGCGCGCCGGAATGAACCAACGGGTGATGGAATTCCTATGAGTGAAGTGACGATGTCCGTGGGCGCGGACTATCCCGAGCTGCGCGAAGCGGTGCGCCGCGTCTGTGCCGATTTTCCCGGCAGCTATTGGCAGGCGCTGGAAGAACGGCAGGCCTATCCGGAGGAGTTTGTCCGGGCGCTGACCGAGGGCGGCTATCTGGCGGTATTGATTCCGGAGACGTTCGGTGGCTCGGGCCTGCCGATCCGTGCGGCCGCGGTGATCCTGGAGGAAATCCACGCCAGCGGCTGCAACGCCGGCGCCTGTCACGCGCAGATGTACACGATGGGCACGCTGCTGCGCCATGGCAGCCAGGCGCAGCGCGACGAGTATCTGCCGCAGATCGCGTCAGGCGCCCTGCGGCTCCAGGCGTTCGGCGTGACCGAGCCGACCACCGGATCGGACACGACCAAGCTGCGCACCACGGCGGTGCGCGACGGCGACGACTATATCGTCAACGGGCAAAAGGTGTGGACGTCGCGCGCGCGCTATTCGGACCTGATGATCCTGCTCGCGCGGACCACGCCGGTCGATCAGGTCGAGCGCAAGACCGACGGCCTGTCGGTATTTCTGGTCGACATGCGCAAGGTGCTGGGCAACGGGCTGGAGATCCGCCCGCTGCGCGCCATGGTCAATCACAATACGACGGAGACCTTCTTCGACGACATGCGCATTCCCGCGTCGAGCCTGATCGGGGAGGAGGGGAAGGGCTTTCGCTACATCCTTGACGGGATGAACGCCGAACGCATCCTCGTCGCGGCGGAGAGCCAGGGCGATGGTCGCTGGTTCACCGAAAAATCGACGGCCTATGCGCGCGAGCGCGTCGTGTTCGGCCGACCGATCGGCCAGAACCAGGGCGTCCAGTTCCCGATCGCGCGCGGTCATGTCCAGCTTCTGGCGGCTGAGCTGATGTTGCAGAAGGCGTGCGCGCTCTACGACGCCGGCCAGCCGTGCGGAGCGGAAGCCAACATGGCCAAGCTGCTCAATTCCGAAGCGGCGTGGGCGGCGGGCGAAGCCTGCCTGCAAACCCATGGCGGTTTTGGCTACGCGGTAGAATATGACGTCGAGCGCAAGTGGCGCGAGGCTCGCCTCTATCAGATCGCGCCGATCTCGACCAACCTGATCCTCGCCTTCGTCGGCCAGCATATGCTCGAAATGCCGCGATCCTACTGAGTTCATAAGCTGGTCCAATATTGCCAGCATGAGTTGGTATTTTTTGGGGGTTAGCCGACTTCGCTAACACCCGTTCTCGATGTCCGGCGGCAGGTTCGGACTCCGCGACAGGGCCTGGCCGACAGGCCGCGAGGAGCAGGATGGTTATGGGGCAGGGAGGGGGATCGCCGGCGCAGCCGTTGCATGGTCTGACGGTGATCGAGATCGGCCACAGTGTAGCGGGTCCCTATGTCGGTCAGGTCTGCGCCGATCTGGGCGCGACGGTGATCAAGGTCGAAAACCCACGCGGGGGCGACGACGCCCGTTCGTGGGGGCCGCCCTTTTGGGAGAATTCCTCGGCGGTCTTCCAGACGCTCAACCGCAACAAATTCTCGGTGGCGCTCGATCTGAAGTCGGTGGAGGATTGCGCCACGCTCGCCGGATTGGCCGGGCAGGCCGATGTGGTGATCCAGAACATGCGTCCCGGCCTGGTCGAGGCGCTGGAGATCGGCGCCGACACGCTGCGCGCGCTCAACCCGGCCCTGATTTATTGCAACCTCGGCGCGTTCGGCAACGTCGGACCGCTGCGTAACCACACCGGCTATGATCCGCTGGTCCAGGCGTTTTCCGGCATCATGAGCGTGACCGGCGAAGCGGGGCGCCCGCCGGTGCGTGTCGGGCCGTCGATCATCGACATGGGATCGGGTCTGTGGTGCGTGGTCGGCATCCTCGCCGCGCTGGTGCGCCGTGCCCAGACCGGCGAGGGCTGCACCGTCGACACGTCGCTCTATGAAACCGGCGTCGCGTGGATGAACATTCCACTGGCCAACAGCATGGCGTCGGGCCGCGATGCCGGGCGCAGCGGATCGGAAACGCCGATGCTGGTGCCGTATCGCGCGTTCCACGCCAGTGATCGCTATCTGGTCATCGCGGCGGGCAACGACAATCTGTTTCGGCGGCTTTGCGAAGTGGTCGGGCGGCCCGAATGGGCCACCGACGACCGGTTCCGTACCAATGCCGAGCGCGTCGCCAACCGATCCGAACTGAATGCGCTGATCGAGGCGGAGATCGGCACGCGTACCGCCGATGCATGGACCGACGCGCTGTCCGCGGTCGGCGTACCCTGCGCGCCGCTGCAATCGGCAACCGAGGTCATCGCGCATCCGCAGACTGACGCGCTGGGGATGCTTCAGCCGACGCCGGACGGCACGATGCAGCTGGTCGCGTCGCCGTTACGTTTCGATGGCGAGCGACCGCAGGTGCGCTGGGCGGCGCCCGCGCTGGGCGCCGACAATGATCGCGTACCCGATCTGGTCGCGGCCAAGGCGACTAGGACGACCGAAGGTGCATCGCGATGATTTCCGCGCAGACCAACGCGCTGCTGACTGAGGTCGGGCCGGATACGCAGATGGGGGCGCTGATGCGCCGCTACTGGCATCCTGTGGCGGCCGTCCTCGAGCTTGAGGAAAAGCCGACCAAGGCGGTGCGGATCATGGGCGAGGATCTGGTGCTGTTCCGCGACAAGGTGGGCACCTACGGGCTGATCGGGCGGCATTGCCCACATCGCGGTGCCGACCTGTCCTATGGCTATGTCGAGGACCATGGCCTGCGCTGCAACTATCACGGCTGGCTGTTCGGCGAGGAAGGGTCGTGCCTGGCGCAGCCGTTCGAGGACAAGATGGACCCCCGGTGCAGCTACCGGTCCAAGGTGCGGGCGACCGCCTACAAGGTCGCGGCGAAGGCGGGGATGTTGTGGGCCTATCTGGGCCCCGATCCGGCACCGTGCGTGCCCGACTGGGAATTGTTCAACTGGTCCGATGGCTTTGCCCAGGTCGCCTTTGCGATCATCCCGTGCAACTGGCTGCAATGCCAGGAAAATTCGATCGACCCGGTTCATTTCGAGTGGATGCACGCCAACTGGAAGATCCGACTGGAAGGAGGCGACGGCCCCTACTCGCCTACCCACAAGCGACTGGCGTTCGACGAGTTCGAGCATGGCTTCGTCTATCGCCGCATCCGCGAGGACACCGACGAGCAGGACCCGTTGTGGACCGACGGCCGCGTGTGCCTGCTGCCCAATGCCTTCTACCTCGGCTCGCACTGCGAATGGCGCGTGCCGATCGACGACGAGAACACGCTGAGCGTGACCTATTCGTTCCGGCGCCTCCCCAGCGATCGCGGGCCGTACGTCCAGGACCGGATTCCCTATTGGTACGGCCCGACCCATGATGAGGCGGGCGAGTGGATCGTCAGCCATGTGATGAACCAGGATTTCCTCGCCTGGGCCGGGCAGGGGCGGATCACCGACCGCACCCGCGAGAACCTCGGCCGCAGCGACACCGGTATCGCCAAGCTTCGCAACCGCCTGCTCGCCGACGCGCGCGCGGTGGCAGCGGGGGGGGATCCCAAGGGACTGATCCGCGATCCCGATCGGAACCACAACGTCGCGCTGCCGATGGTCGGGCGCGAGCAGTTGCGCCGCGGGTCGACCTATGCCGAGATCCTGGCTGATCCGGTGCTGAAGCGTCTTTATACGCGCTATCACCTTCAGGCCGGGCAGCCCGAACACGTCGCGCGCGCCTATGAGGAGGCGATGGGCTTCGCCTTCGATCGTACCGGCTTCGTCGATCTGCCGGGTGGGCCGGCGCGATGAGCGTGTCCGATGCACTGGTCGCCCGCTCGGCGGCGCGATCGACCGCGACGCTGCATGAGGCCGGCGGACGGATCGGCGCGCTGCCCCCCGCGATCAAGCCCCATGCCGCCAACGTCACCCTGGCCGGACGCGCCTATCCGGTGATGTCGCCGGGGGGCGACAATCTGTGGCTGCATCACGCCATCTACCACGCGGCGCCGGGCGACATACTGGTGGTTGCCACCGGTGATCACGGCTTTGGCTATTGGGGTGAGGTGATGGCGGTCGCTGCGCAGGCGCGCGGTATCGCCGGGCTGGTGATCGACGGCGGTGTGCGCGACAGCCAGCCGATGCTGGCGCTGGGCTTTCCCGTGTTCTCCACCGCCGCGTGCATCCAGGGCACGGGCAAGGATCTGGCCG
>NZ_DATMGG010000017.1:0-7625 GCF_035555815.1 Sphingomonas sp. | reverse complement strand
GGTTCTGGACTTCAACCAGTACGGCACCCGGCGCGGCAATCACGAAGTGATGATGCGCGGCACCTTCGCCAACATCCGCATCAAAAACCAGATGCTGGGCGGCAAGGAGGGCGGCTTCACGCTGCACCAGCCGGACGGGGTCGAGATGCCGATCTACGACGCGGCGATGAAGTACAAGGCCGAGGGACGCCCGCTCGTCATCTTCGCCGGCAAGGAATATGGCACCGGCTCGTCGCGCGACTGGGCGGCGAAGGGCACCAACCTGCTCGGCGTGCGCGCGGTGATCACCGAGAGCTTCGAGCGCATCCACCGCTCCAACCTGGTCGGCATGGGCGTGCTGCCGCTGCAGTTCGCGGAAGGCGTCAACCGCGAGACGCTCAAGCTCGACGGCAGCGAGACCTTCACCATCGAGAACGTCGCCGGCATCCGCCCGCGTCAGGACGTGACGGTCAAGCTGACCCGCGCCGACGGTACCGTCGAGACGTTCGAGACTCGCTGCCGGATCGATACCGTCAACGAGCTGGAATATTTCCTCAACGGCGGCATCCTCCAGTACGTGCTGCGCAAGCTGGCGGCATGAGGGTCGCGCGGCGCGGGGCGATCGCTGGGGCCATCGCCCTCGCCTTCGCCGGCCGCGCCGCCCTTGCAGAGGGCGGTGGCATGTACGGGATGATCGGCAAGATCACCGCGAGACCCGGCCAGCGGGCAGCGCTCATCGCGCTGTTGCTCGACGGATCGGCCGACATGCCCGGCTGCCTGAGCTACATCGTCGCCGAGGACGCCGCCGATGCCGATGCGATCTGGGTGACCGAGGCGTGGGACAGCGAGGCGAGCCACAAGGCCTCGCTCGCGCTGCCGCAGGTCAAGGCGGCGATCGGCGCGGCGATGCCGCTGATCGCCGGCTTCGACACCGCCGCGACGACGCGGCCGGTGGGTGGCAAGGGGCTGTAGAGCGCCAGCCCAGCACGCGATCGTCGTTCCGCGAAGGCGGAATCCGTTATTACCAAACGTCGCGTGTCTCTGGTCGGCCGGCCACTACCGCTGCCCCCTTCGCGCGAATGACGGGGCAGGGCGGCAACGGCCACTATTGCTCGCCGCCTCTATCTCGCCGACGAATCCCGCACCGCAGCACTACGAGCCCACCCGGCAGCCATCATGCGCCGATGGGCGCCTGCTCACCCCAGCACCCGCCCGGCCACCGCGTCCAGCCTGGCCAGCAGCGCCGGATCGCGGACGTCGGGGGCTGTGATCAACGCGGTGTCGAGGCAGGTGTCGATCGGCGACGCCGGCCGCTCCGCCGGCAGGCCGCGCAGCAGGTGTCCGACCAGCGCCCGCGCCTTCTCCGCGTTGGCATTCAATTGCCGGATCACCTGCGCGACGTCGACCGCCGCCTCACCCTCGCGCCAGCAATCATAGTCGGTGACCATCGCCACCATCGCATAGGGTAGTTCCGCCTCGCGGCATAATTTGGCCTCGGGCAGCGCGGTCATGCCGATCACATGCGCCCCCCAGCTGCGGTAGAGATGGCTCTCCGCCCGGGTCGAGAATTGCGGGCCTTCCATGACGATGCAGGTGCCGCCGTCATGCACCTCGGCGCCGCCCGCGCGGGCGGCCGCCCCGGCCATCGCGGCCAGGCGCGGACAGACCGGATCGGCCATCGAGACATGCGCGACCATGCCCGTGCCGAAGAAGCTCGACGCGCGCCCCTGCGTGCGGTCGATGAACTGGTCGACGATGGTGAAGCTGCCGGGCGCGCGCTCCTCCTGCAATCCGCCGACCGACGAGATCGACAGCACGTCGGTCACCCCCAGCCGCTTCAGCGCGTCGACGTTGGCGCGTGCGTTCAATTCGCCCGGCGCGATACGGTGGCCACGGCCGTGGCGCGGCAGGAACACGACCCCGACGTCACCCAGCGCGCCCCGGAAGACCGCGTCGGACGGCGCCCCCCACGGCGTGTCGACATCGACCCATTCGCCCTCGACCCCGTCGATCGCATAGAGCCCCGACCCGCCGATGATCCCGATCGTCCAACCGCCCACGCAACCCCCGTCTGGTCAGTGCCTCATCCGCCCCCTATAGCGGGCGCGGTCGGGCGCGGGAGGGATAATGCGATTTTATCGTCCGGAAGATTTCACGCCGCTCATCGGGGAATCGCTGGTCATCGCCGGCACCGAACCGGCCATGGCGCTGACGCTCGCGGCGGTGCGTCCGATCCCGCACTCGCCGCGCGAAGGGGGCGGTTTCGCCCTTGATCTGGTCGGCCCGCGCGATCCGGTGATCCCGCAGGGGACGATCGGACTGATCCACGGCGCCGACGAGCACGTCGTGTTCGTCGTCGCGGTCGGCAGCGGACCCGACGGCACCGATTACGAGGCGATCTTCACCTGATCCGATGACGGCACGGGCGGGCGCTCCATGCGGATATACGGCCCGTCCTCCTCGACCTCGACAAAGCCCAGCCGGTGATAGAGCCGGCGCGCCGGATTGGCGTGCTCGACATGGATCGACACCTTGGCAGCGGCGGCGACGGCCTCGGCGATCACATCGGCCAGGATCGCGCCGCCGATGCCGCTGCCACGCGCCTCCGGCAACAGCGCGATGTCGACGATGCGGAAATCGCCCGGCCACCGCGCCAGGTACAGCCGCCCGATCGCGGTGCCCGCCCGCTCGATCACCAGCCATTCCGCCTGATAATGAGCGCGATAATGCTGGCGCTGAAAGTCGAACTGCTGATGGAGGAACGCCTGCTGCGCCGCGACCGGCCAGTCGGTCCGCGCCACCTCCTCCGCGCGCGTCGAAACATAGAGCGCGCGCAGGAAGGGGATATCGTCGTCGCGTTCGTCGCGGCAGGCGACGCCCAGCCGCGCCGCCGCGTCGAGCACCACCCGCATCGCCGTCAGTTGAAGGCGGCGGTGAAGTGCGCGCCGTCGGCGCTGTCGGCGCGCCGCACCAGGAACAGGCTGCCGCCGGTCAGGCCCTGGCTGAACTCATAGGTGCGGTTGCCCGCCGGTGCCGATTCGGCCGGGGTGGTGAAATTGACGAGGAATCCGAACGCGCGCTGAAGGTCGCGCGGGCGCGTGCCGACGTTGGCGAGCTGTTCGACCCCGGCGACCGTGATCGGCACCCAGCCATCCTCCCCCAGCACGCGCAGCACCGACCCGGCGCGCCGGCGCCACTGGGCGAAGCTGGCCGCTTCATAGGGCGGGCTGGTCACCTGCTGGATGATCCCCATCGCCGGCGCCGCCGCGATCGCGGTCGCGCCGGCCGCGATCACCATGCCGCGCCGCGAAATCTTCAAGCCATCGTCCGCCATCATCCGTCCCCCTTCCGCCCGCGTCATGAACGTGGCGGGAAAATACCCTGCAACGCGATGCAATAGTTGAGCGTCAGATAAGGCATCATATTGTTGTGCGACACCGCGCTGCCGGTGACTCCCGCGGTGATCGGCGCCATCATCGTGCCAGGCGCCCCGGTGCCATAGGCGTTGCCGCCACGGCTGCGCGACAACCCCGACGTCGTCGACGGCACCGACGTGGTGGCGACGCCGTTAATCGCGTTCAGCGCGTGGTTGTGGCCTGGAATTTCCGCCGCAAGCAGCGCGGTTGTCGCGCTACCGGCCTGTTCCCCCAGGAAGCGTTCCGAAAGCCCGGCACCCGCGCCGCTCCCGATCGCCGTCGAGCCCTGGAGATTGGGCAGGCCGAAGGTCGATTGCCCGTTTCCGCCGTAATTGGTGCCGAGCAGCGAGAACAACGCCGTGTTCTGGCTGATCGGCAGCAACTGGCCGCTGCAATAGGCCCAGCTCTGTGGCGGGAAATTGAAACCGAAAATGCGGATTTCCGCAACGAAAGGATCGGCCATGATCTGCCCTTGTCAATTCTGGGATGGATAGATCCCGAACAGGGATATGATGTAGTTGACGCATAGATAGGGCTGCATGTTGTCGTGCGGCTGGCTGTTCCCGACCATGCTGGTCGACTGCGGGTGCAGCGGCACGTTCGGCGCGCCGGGACGAAACACATTGACCGCGCTCAGTGCCGCCAGCACCTGGCCCGCCGCCTGCGCCGACGTGCCCGCCGCGCCGGAGGCGAGGAACGGATGGCTGTGGCTCGGCAACTGCTGCACCAACAGCGTCACCTGCTCGACGCCCGCCTTTTGGCCAAGGGCGTAGGCAGTGCCCGACGACGACGTCCCCAGATGGACCGGCGCGCGCCCGCACAGGTCGGGAAGGCCGAATGTCGACTGCCCGTCCCCGCCGAACGTGGTGCCGATCAGGTTGAACAGCGTGTCGTTCTCCGCGATCGGCAACAGCGCGCCGTTGCAGAACGCCCAGCCCAAGGGAGCGAAATTTCCCCCGAACATCCGAATTTCGCCGACGTAACCCGTCATGGGACGATCCTCAGTTTGGCGATGGAAAGATGCCGCCCAGGGCCATGCAAAAATTCAGCACCGCATAAGGCTGGCGATTTTCGTGCGGCTGCGAACCGCCGACGCTGGACAGGGTGCTCGAATGGAGCACCGTGATATCCCCCCCGGGACGATAGCCGTTGTTGAAGCTGGCGAGGGCGGCGGTGGGGGACGGAATGGCGCCGTCGGCATCGGTCGCCAGCGCGTAGACCAAATGCGTGTGCGGCGGCATTTCCGGGACGGTCAGCGTATGCACTTCCTCTCCCGCCCGCTCGCCCAGGGTGAAACCGGCGCCGAAGCTTATCGGCGTGCGTCCGCGCAGATCGGGCAGCGCGAACGTCGTCACCCCATTTCCGCCATAGGTCGTCCCAAGCAGCGAGAACAACGCCTGGTTCTGATTGATGGGAAGAAGCTGCCCGTTGCACATCGCCCAGTTCTTTGGCGCGAAGGCGAACGAGAATAGCCGGATTTCACCCATGAATGGTTCGGACATGTGAGCCCCCTCCACCGGAACATATGCCAATTTCAGCCCGCCGCATAGGGGCGTCACGGCGATCTTTTCATCCCCCCGGCGGCCGCGCGCGGGCCGGTCGTCAACGATTTGGCAACCCTTCCCGTCAATATCCTGTCCACCATGAATCCGCGGGGCATGGGGGCAAGACGATGGCGATGACGATGACGGTGCGCGCGCACGAACTTTCCGGGCTGCTCGATCGGGCGCCGCCGGGCGTGACCACCTTGTCGCTCGACTGTTTCGACACGCTGCTGTGGCGCAACACCCATGCCCCGCGCGATGTGTTCGCGGGCATCGCGGCGCCGGGCGGCGGGATCGAACCGCGCATCTGGGCCGAGGGCGTCGCGCGGCGGATGCGGTTCCAACGCGACAAATGCCGCGAGATCGGCCTGGACGAGATCTATCGCCGGATGCTGACCCGTGGCACCCCCGAAGAGATCGAGGCGGCGGTTGCTCACGAACTGGCGCTGGAAGCGGCGCACTGCTTTCCGTTCGCCCCGGTGGTCGAACTGATGCGCGACGCCCGCGCCCGCGGACTGCGCGTCATCCTGGTGTCCGACATGTATTTGTCCGAGGCGGAACTGCGCGGCCTGATCGCGGCGTCGGCCGGCGACGACGTGCTGGCGCTGGTCGATGCCATCTTCATGTCCTCCGCCTATGGCACCGCCAAGAGCGAGGATCTGTTCCCGATGGTGTTGGAGGCGATCGGCGCCGCGCCCGATCAAGTGCTCCATGTCGGCGACAACCGCGCCGCCGATTATGAGGGCGCCGCGCGCGCCGGCCTCCACGCCGTCCATTTCCAGCAGTTCGACGACGAGGTGATCCAGCGCCTCCGCCTGGAGACCGCCGCCGGCATCATGCTCGATCCCGCGATCCGCGTGACCGTGCCCAGCTACATGGCCCACCGCCCGGCGATCGCGCTGCGGCGGGAGAGCGACACCGCCTATGTCGTCGGGCACGACGTGATGGGCCCGGTGATGCACACCATGGCGACGTGGCTGAAGGCCGAACTGGACGCCACCGCCGCACGGCTGGGCCAGCCGGTGCGCCCGCTGTTCCTGATGCGCGACGGCTATCTGCCCTATGCGGTGTTCAACGCGCTCTATCCCGACGCCGGCGCCCGCCCGATCGAGATCAGCCGGCTGACCGCCGCGCGCGCCAGCCTGCACACCGCCGACGACGTCCATGCGTTCATCGGTGAATATCTCGACGTGCTGCCGCCGCGCGCGCTCGCCAAGCAGCTGATGCTGTTCGGCCACGAGGTCGACAAGCATCTGAAGAAGCGCCCCGGCGAAAAGACCGAGGACGACAAGGCGTTCCGCAAATGGCTGCGCGACCCGGAAACCGTCCGCAAGATCCTCAAGCGGTCACGCGGCTTCACCGATCGGCTGATCGCGCACCTGCGCGCCAACGACGTCGCCGATGGCGACGCGGTGATGCTGGTCGACGTCGGCTACAAGGGCACCGTCCAGAACATCATCACCCCGGTGCTCGAGCGCGAGATGGGGCTGACCGTCGGCGGCCGCTATCTGTTCCTGCGCGAGGAATGCATCAGCGGGCTCGACAAGGCCGGGCTGCTGGGCACCGACCTGTTCGAATGCCGCGCGCTCCATGCGCTGGGCACCTGCGTCGCGGTGGTCGAGCAGATGTGCAACATCGCGCAGGGATCGACCGTCGACTATACGCCGGAAGGCGCGCCGATCCGCGAGGAATCGGGGGTCAAGAGCTTTCAGAACGCCACGCGCGACCGGGTCCAGGCCGCCTGCCTCGATTTCGCCCGCACCGCGTTCGACGGAATGCACCGCCGCCCGTCGAGCGACGACATCGCTTCGCGCCGCCGCATGACCGGATCGATCCTCACCCGCCTGCTGTTCCTGCCGCTGCCGAGCGAGATCGCGCTGTTCGAGGCGTTCGACCACGACGTCAACCTGGGCACCAAGGTGATGATCCCGCTGCTCGACCATGACGAGGCCGCCGACGGGCTGCGCCGGCGCGGCATCGCCTATGTCAACGAGACGCGGCGGATGTACGTCCCCGGCGAGATCGCCCGCCACGGGATGCCGCTCAACCTGTCGCTGCTCACCACCAGCCGCTTCGCGCTGGACCTGCGCAACACCGATTTCGAGGTCGGCGGGGTCGAGGTGCCGGTGCTGATGCTGACCGACAGCGAGCAGACCGTGATGAAATTCACCGCCTGGCCCACGCACGAAGGCTTCTACCGGGTCAGCGTGCCGATCGGGCTGCGCCGGCCGACCGTGGCGGTGCAGATCGGCACGCTGTGCGACACCGTCCAGATCGACCGCGCGACCTGGACGCCGATCCGCGAATATGACGGCAATTGGGGCGCCGATCACAGCCCGGCGACGACGATGGTCGACGGGATGAGCACGATCGCGGAAGACCTCTATCAATGCGCCGAGACCGGGGTGGTGATCGCGATGCCACCGGGGGACAAGGTGCGCGGGGCGCAGGTGCTGACGCTGGTGTTTCGCCCGCTGCACTGGCGCGGCGAGGCGGCGGTGGCGCGCGCGGCGGCCTGACCGGCCCGCGCGCAAAATCACGCCGGGACAGGCATTTGTTAGGGGTAGCCATGCCATGGCAACGGCGATGACGACGCGCCGCCCTTGCTATCCGCTGATCGCCCCGCGGCCGCCGCGCGCCAGCCGGCTGGCCGATGTGTTCAGCCGGATCGAGGCGAGCGGGACAT
>NZ_DATMGG010000016.1:0-2279 GCF_035555815.1 Sphingomonas sp. | reverse complement strand
AGACGTTCGAGGCCGGATCATCGCCGACCAGCACCACCGCCAGCCCGGCCTGTCGCCCCGATGCCGCCCAGAAGCTGGCGGCGACGCCCGCCACCCGCTCGCGCAGCCGCGCTGCGGCGGCCTTTCCATCGATGATCCTTGCCGTCATGGGCCGTCTCCATAAAGTCGTGCGGCGATCCCGGCCAGTGCCAACGGATCGCCGGCGATCGCGATTCGCTTGTTGCGCCCCGTCTCCCCGCCAGCGATCGTCACGTCGCGCTTCGCCACGCCGAACGCCCTGGCCAGAAAAGCGATCAGCGCGGCATTGGCCTCGCCATCGACCGGCGGCGCGGTCAGCCGTACCGCGAATGCCTCACCCGGGCCGGGTCCGATCGCGTTGCGCGACGCGCGCGGCGTCACCCGCACGCTCAGCATCAGCCCGTCGGGCCGTTCGGTCCAGCCGCTCACATCGAATAGACGACGCTCTGATACTGGTTGACGATGATGATGTTGAGGATGACCAGCGCGATCAACGCCACCATCGGCGCGAAGTCGATCGGCCCGGTATCGGGCAGGATGCGGCGGATCGGGCGATAGACCGGCTCGGTAACCGCCTCCAGCCCGCGATAGATCGAATCGACGAACTGGTTGTGCCGGTTGACCACGTTGAACGAGACCAGCAGCGACACGATGATCTGGATGATGATGATCCAGCGCGCGATCATGATCAGGTACAGCAGGATGTCGAAAATCGTGTTCAAAGCGTGTCAGCCTTTCGGATCGGTATCGGCGATAGATAGCGTGCCGATCAGCGCCGGACCAGCGTGCCGATGCCGCGTTCGGTGAAGATCTCCAGCAACATGCCGTGCGGGATGCGCCCGTCGATGATCACTGCCGCGTCGACCCCGCGCTGGACCGCGTTGACGCAGGTTTCCAGCTTGGGGATCATGCCGCCCGAAATGGTGCCGTCGGCGCGCAGCCGCTCGACATCGGCCGGGCGCAGGTCGCTGAGCAGCGCACCCGACTTATCGAGCACCCCGGCCACGTCGGTGAGCAGGAAGAAGCGCGAGGCGCCGGCGGCGGCGGCGATCGCGCCGGCCATGGTATCGGCGTTGACGTTGTAGGTCTCGCCGTCGGCGCCCAGCGCGACCGGCGCCACCACCGGAATGAAGCCCTGCGCCGACAGCGTGTCGAGGATTCCGGGGCGCACTTCCACCGGTTCGCCGACGAAGCCCAGGTCGACGTGGCGCTCGATCCCCTGGAGCTTGTCCGGGGCGGCGCGGGTCACCTTCTCCGCCCGGACCAGCCCGGCATCCTTGCCCGAAATGCCGACCGCGCGCCCGCCGGCGGAGGCGATCCACGCCACGATCTCCTTGTTGATCGATCCGGCCAGCACCATCTCGGCGATCTCGGCGGTCGCCTTGTCGGTGATCCGCAGCCCGTCGTGAAAGCGCGATTCGACGCCCAGCCGCTTGAGCATCGCGCCGATCTGCGGCCCGCCGCCATGCACGACGACGACGTTGATGCCGACCATCTTGAGCAGCACCACGTCCTCGGCGAAATCGCGCGCCAGTTCGGGATCGCCCATCGCGTGGCCGCCGTATTTCACGACAAAGGTTTTGCCGGTGTACCGTTGGAGGTACGGCAACGCTTCGGTCAGCGTTTCCGCCTTGGCGAGCATGGCGGGCGAAGGGGCGTGATCGGTCATGCGCGGCTGTTTAGTGACACACATGCGTTTCCCCAACCCCGTTCATGCGAGCGGGAGAGACGAGCGGGAAAGGCAATCAGGCCGCGCGCGCGTCCAGCCGGCGGCCGAGCCAGACGAAGCCGGTGATCAGCACCGGCACCAGCACGATCGACAGCACCACCTTGGCCAGCATCTGCCCCAGCATCAGGTCGAGGATCGGGCGCACGCCCAGGAACGAGATGGTGATGAACAGCACCGTGTCGACCACCTGCGACACCACGCTGGCGATCATGCCGCGCAGCCACACCAGTCGCCCGGCGCCCTCCGGCGCCTTGAGCCGCGAAAAGATGAACACGTTGAGCGTCTGCGACGTGCCGTAGGAGATGAACCCGGCCAGCATCATGCGGATGCCCTGTCCCACCACGATCGGAAAGGCATCCACCGCCGGCGGATACATGCCCGCGTCGTGCGGCAGCCACAGCACGAGCTGGATCAGCGCGGCGGAGACGAACAGCGGGACGAAGCCCAGCCGCACCAGCCCCGTCGCGGTGCTCTGGCCATAGAGTTCGGCCACCGCGCTGGAAATCACCACGAGGATCAGGAAACCGAAGAT
>NZ_DATMGG010000015.1:0-9038 GCF_035555815.1 Sphingomonas sp. | reverse complement strand
CCATGCCGAAGCGCTGCTCGCCGGGTTCGAGGGCGGGCGCGTGCTGGTCAGCGAGGACGGCCGCGCCGCGCTGGTCGCCGGCAACGGCACGGTGGCGGTGCTCAAGCGCCACGGCGCGCGGGTGGCGGCGCGCCGTCTGGTCCCGCCGCTCCGCCTGCGCGAGGCGGTCGAGGGCGTCACCGTCGACACTGGTGAGCGCCAGTTCGGCCCGGTCACGCTGACCGGGGTGATCGCCGACGACATCCGCGCGCTGGAGGCGAGCCCGACCGCGACCGTCCACACGCTGCATTGACGCGCGGCGCCCTGCGGCCACTCGGCTGCGACTGGCGCCGGATTGAGTTGCGGGCGAAAGCCCACGCGGTTTCCGAACCCGATGGCGTTGCCGCTGACACTGTTGTAAGTGACGCCGGGTGCCCGACCTTCCCGATCCCGTCACCCTGGCCGTTCCCGCGTTCGTGCTGCTGGTCGCGGCGGAGATGCTGGTCGCCCGGGCGCGCGACCGGCGCCGCTATGAACCGCGCGATACGCTCACCTCGCTGTTGCTCGGCACCGGCAGCACCGTCGCTGGGGCGTTGACCGGCGGCGCGGTCTTTGCGCTGTCGCTGTGGCTCTACCAGTTCCGGCTCTTCGACATCGGCTGGCAATGGTATTGGTTCGTCGTCGCCTTCGTGATCGACGACCTCGCCTATTACTGGTTCCACCGCACCGCGCACCGCGTCCGCTGGTTCTGGGCGAGCCATGTCGTCCACCATTCCAGCCAGCACTATAATCTGTCGACCGCGCTCAGGCAGACCTGGACCGGCTTCTTCGCGCTCAGCTTCGCGTTCCGGCTGCCGCTGTTCCTGATCGGCTTTCCCCCGGCGATGGTATTCTTCGTCGCCGGGATCAACCTGATCTACCAGTTCTGGATCCATACCGAGGTGATCGGCCGGATGCCGCGCTGGTTCGAAGCGGTGATGAACACCCCGTCGCACCACCGCGTCCACCACGCCACCAACGCGCGCTACCTCGACCGCAACTATGCCGGCGTGTTCATCGTGTGGGACAAGTGGTTCGGCACGTTCGAACCGGAGCGCGACGACGAGGTGCCGCGCTATGGCATCGTCAAGGATCTCGGCAGCTTCAACCTGCTGTGGGCGGCGTTCCACGAATGGATCGGCATCGCGCGCGACGTGTGGCGCGCGCCGGGACTCGCCAACAAGCTGCGCTACATCACCGCGCCGCCGGGGTGGAGCCACGACGACAGCCGGGACACGTCGGACAAGATCCGCGCCGCATGGATGGCGCGGCGACAGGAGGGGACACAGGAGGGGTCATGGAAGAAGCCGATATCGTCGTCATCGGGGGTGGATCGGGCGGAGCGGCGGTCGCCGGCCGGCTGAGCGAGGGCGACCGCTACCGCGTCGCCGTGATCGAGGCGGGCGGGCGCAACACCGGCGCGGTCACGCTGATGCCGGCGATGCTGGCGCGCCAGACGCCAAAGACCAACTGGGGCTATGAAACGGTGCCGCAGCCGGGCCTCAACGGCCGGCGCGGCTATCAGCCGCGCGGGCGCGGGCTGGGCGGATCGAGCGCGATCAACGCGATGCTCTACGTCCGCGGCAATCCATGGGACTATGACAATTGGGCGGCGCTGGGCTGCCACGGCTGGTCCTATGCCGATGTGCTGCCGGTGTTCCGCCGCGCCGAGCATAATGTGCGCGGCGCCGACGTCTGGCACGGCGCCAACGGGCCGCTATGGGTCAGCGACCAGTGCGATCCGCACCCGGCCAACGCCGCCTTCATCGATGCGGCGGCGGCGTTGCAGATCCCGCGCAACGACGATTTCAACGGCGCCCGGCAGGACGGCGCCGGCATGTTCCAGGTCACGCAGAAGCGCGGCGAGCGCTGGACGTCGGCGCGCGCCTATCTGGGCGAGGCAAAGGCCCGGCCCAATCTGGCGATCATCACCGACGCGCTGGCCGAACGCGTGTTGTTCGAGGACGGCCGCGCGTGGGGCGTCGCCTATCGGCGCGGCGGGGAAACGCGCACGATCCGCGCGCGCGCGGCGGTGGTGCTGGCCGGCGGCGTTTTCGCGACGCCGCAACTGCTGATGCTGTCGGGCATCGGCCCGGCGGCGCATCTGGCCGGGCACGGCATCGGCGTGCGGATCGATCGCGCCGGCGTGGGCGCCAACCTTCAGGACCATCTCGATTACACCGCGGTCTATGACAGCGCCGCGCCGGGCTTCCTCGGCAAATCGCTGAAGGGCAATCTGGCGGCGCTGGGCGCGATCGCGCGATGGCATCTCAGGCGGCGCGGGCCGATGACGACGCCGCTCGCCGAAAGCGGCGCGTTCCTGACGCTCGATCCCGATGCCCCCGCGCCCGACATCCAGCTCCATTTCGTGATCGCCCCGGTCGACGATCACGGCCGCGCCGCCGTGCCCGGCCACGGCTATAGCTGCCACGCCTGCGTGTTGCGGCCGGAGAGCCGGGGGAGCGTGACGCTGGCCAGCGGCGACGTCGCCGACGCCCCGCTGATCGACCCCGCCTTCCTCGATGATCCGCGCGACCTGGCGTTGCTCAAAAAGGGCGTGCGGCTGATGTACCGCATCATGGAGGCGCCGCCGATGGCCGCCTTTGCCGGGCGCGAACGCTATCCGGTCGACGCGGACGACGACGACGCGCTGGAACGGCTGATCCGCGCGCGCTCCGACACCATCTATCATCCGGTCGGCACGGCGCGGATGGGCAGCGACGACGATGCGGTGTGCGACCCCCGGCTGCGCGTGCGCGGGGTCGACGGGCTCTACGTCGCCGACGCCGCGGTCATGCCCCGGCTGGTCAGCGGCAACACCAACGCGCCCTCGATCATGATCGGCGAACGCGCCGCGGACTTCCTCCGCGCCGATCTGGGCGCCTAGGGTCGGAGGATATCGGTTCTATCCAGGTCGTCATTGCGAGCTCGGCAAAGCCGGGCGAAGCAATCCAGAGCCACCCGTGCCACCGCTGGATTGCCGCGGGGCCACGCCCCTCGCAATGACGATCCAGGGAAAGTCACCTCGCCATAGCGCGGGGGCGGTCGCAGCCCGCACAAAAAAGGGGCCGGTGGCGAACCACCGGCCCAGTCGTCCGCAGGAGGAACCCCGTCAATAATTGTAGGCGCGTTCGCCATGCTCGCCGAGGTCGAGGCCTTCGCGCTCGACGTCCGCGCTGACCCGCAGGCCGGTGACCAGCTTGGCGACATAGACCGCGATGACGGTGCCGATCGTCGCCAGCACGATCGTGGCGACCACCGCCTCGATCTGGACGATCAGCTGGCCGCCCATCGCATAGTCGGCCTTGCCCGGCCCGCCGAGCGACGGCGCATAGACGATCGCGGTGCCGATCGCGCCGACCACGCCGCCGATGCCGTGGATGCCGAACGCGTCGAGCGCGTCGTCATAGCCGAGCTTCGGCTTGAGCACCGTCACCGCGTAGAAGCAGATGACGCTGGCCACCGCGCCCAGCACGATCGCGCCGAACGGGCCCGCATTGCCCGCCGCCGGGGTGATCGCGACCAGCCCGGCGATGATGCCCGAGCAAAAGCCGAGCGCCGATCCCTTGTGGCCGCTCAGCCGCTCCGCCAGCATCCAGAACAGGCCGGCAGACGCGGTGGCGACAAAGGTGTTGATCATCGCCAGCCCCGCCGCGCCGTTGGCGCCCAGCGCCGAACCGGCGTTGAACCCGAACCAGCCGACCCACAGCAGCCCGGTGCCGACCCCGGTCAGCGTCAGCGAGTGCGGCACGATCCGCTCGGTCGGATAGCCGATGCGCTTGCCGAGGATCAGCGACGCGACCAGCGCCGATACGCCGGCGTTGATGTGCACCACCGTGCCGCCGGCGAAATCGAGCGCGCCCATGCCAAAGAACAGCCCGTCGCTCGCCCACACCATGTGCGCGATCGGGAAATAGACGATCGTCAGCCACACCGCGGCGAAGACCATCGCGGCGGAGAACTTCAGCCGCTCGACCGTCGATCCCAGCACCAGCGCGACGGTGATCGCGGCAAAGGTCATCTGGAAGCTGGCGAAGACATATTCGGGGATCGTCCCCGAAATGCTGTCGGGGGTCACCCCGGCCAGGAACGCCTTGCCGAACCCGCCGACATAGGCGCTGCCGCCCTCGCCGAACGCCATGGTATAGCCCCACATCACCCAGATCAGCATCGCCAGGCAGGCGACCGCGCCGATCTGCGTCATCGTCGACAGCATGTTCTTCGCGCGGGTCAGCCCGCCGTAGAACAGCGCCAGCCCGGGCACGATCATGGCGAGGACCAGCACGGTCGACGTCATCATCCACGCGGCATCGCCGCTGTTGACGCTGGGGGGCGGGGTCGCCGCCGCCCATGCCGGCGCGGCGGCCGTCAGTGCCGCGCCCGATCCGGCGACGGCGAGAAACTTGAAAGCGTGCTTCATCCTGTCCCCCAATCCCTAGAGCGCGGTCTGGTCGGTTTCGCCGGTGCGGATTCGCACCGCCTGACCGACATCGAGCACGAAGATCTTGCCGTCGCCGATCGCACCGGTGTTGGCGGACGCCTGGATCGCCTCCACCACCTTCGGCGCGAGACCGGAGTCGCAGACGACCTCGATCTTGATCTTGGGCACCATGTTGGTGCTGTATTCCGCCCCGCGGTAAATCTCCGTCTGGCCTTTCTGTCGGCCGAACCCCTTCACCTCCGTCACCGTCATGCCGGCGATCCCCGTTTCGGTCAGAGCCTCACGGACGTCGTCGAGTTTGAACGGCTTGATGATCGCGATGACCAGCTTCATTGGCGCCCCCTTCGCAGTCGCAGCAAAACACCTCGCAAGGGGCGTGCCAGGATCGGAATCGCGCGAAATCGCGCCTCGGAACGACCGAAACGATCAAGAAGCGGTAAAAAATTGTGCAGATGCGAAGGGGGCTGCCCAAGAATCAGGCAGCAGCGTCGCCCTCCGCGATCGCGCGCGCGGCGGCCAGGTCGTCCGCGTCGACCATCACCCGCACCGGGATCAGCAGCCAGCTGCCGTCGGCGATCGACGCGCCGCCGTCGAACGCGATGGCGAGGATCCCCTCCGCCTCCAGCCGCCCGACCAGGATGTTGGCGAGGTTGCGATCGTAGCGGCCGAGCTCGACCAGGCTCATCGCCGGCTCGCGCCGCGCCCGCTCACATCGCGGTCCCGCCAACGGTCAGCCCAGTGACCAGCAGCGTCGGCTGGCCGACCCCGGCCGGCACGCTCTGCCCGCCCTTGCCGCACATGCCGACGCCTTCGTCCAGCGCCATGTCGTTGCCGATGCCGGCGACGCGCGTCAGCACGGTCGGGCCGTCGCCGATCAGCGTCGCCCCCTTGATCGGCTGTCCGATCCGCCCGTCCTCGATCCTGTACGCCTCGGTGCAGGAGAACACGAACTTGCCCGACACGATATCGACCGATCCGCCGCCAAAGCTCTTGGCGAAGATGCCGTTCCTGACCCGCGACAGCAATTCGGCGGGATCGTCGTCGCCGCCGCGCATGAAGGTGTTGGTCATGCGCGGCATCGGCGCATGGGCGAAACTCTCCCGCCGCCCGTTGCCGGTCGGTTCGACCCCCATCAGCCGCGCGTTGAGCCGATCCTGGATATAGCCCTTCAGGATGCCGTCCTCGATCAGCACATTCTCCTGCGTCGGCGTGCCCTCGTCGTCGATGCTCAGCGAGCCGCGGCGATCGTGGATCGATCCGTCGTCGACCACCGTCACCCCCGGTGCCGCCACCCGCTCGCCGATGCGGCCGGAAAAGGCGCTGGTGCCCTTGCGGTTGAAATCGCCCTCCAACCCGTGGCCGACGGCTTCGTGCAACAGCACGCCCGGCCAGCCGGGGCCGAGCAGCACGGTGAACTCGCCCGCCGGTGCGGCGACCGCCTCCAGATTGACCAGCGCCTGCGCCAGCGCCTCGTCGATCGCCCGATTCCACGTCGCCGGCTCGAACAGCCGGTCATAGGTGGTGCGCCCGCCGGTGCCGAAGGTCCCGCTCTCGCGCCGCCCGTTGGCCTCCGCGACGATCGAGACGTTCAGCCGCACCAGCGGGCGCACGTCGGTGGCGACGAAGCCGTCGGGACGGACGATCTCCACCACGCTCCACGATCCCATCAGCGAGACCGAGACCTGCGCCACGCGCGGATCGCGCGCGCGCGCGGCGGCGTCGATCGTCTGGCACAGGTTCACCTTGTCGGCGAACAGGATCAGGTCGAGCGGGTCGGCGTCGGTATAGAGGTGCCGGTTGGTCGCGCGTGGCGGCGCGGCCTTGGGTCCGGCGGCGGGATCGATCAGCGCCATCGTCTGCGCCGCGCGGCGGATCGCCGCCTCCGACAGTTCGTTGGCATGGGCAAAGACGGTGGTCTCGCCCGACACCGCGCGCAGGCCGAATCCGGCGTGGGTGTCATAGCTCGCGGTCTTCAGCCGGCCATCGTCGAAACCGAACGCCTCCGCGCGGCGATATTGCAGATACAGCTCGCCGTCCTCGGCCTGCGCCAGCGCGTCGGCAGTCAGGCGGCGGGCGGCATCGGGGTCCAGCCCCTCGCGGTAGAGGAAGGAACGCGGATCGGAAGCGACGGTCATGCGCTCCGATATAGGCGCGTCAGAGGCTGGCGCCAGACGCGATGTCGGGCAGCGTCGCCGGATCGACCCCGTCGGCGGGTCCGCCCGACAGCACGAAGCGGCGGTCGCAATAGCCGCAGTCGACATAGCCGTGCTCGTCGATCTGCAGCCACACGCGCGGATGGCCGAGCGCGGCGGGCAGTCCCTCGCCGGCGCCGTCACAGGCGACGCGGGGATTGGTGACTCGGATGACTTCGGGCGGAGCGATCATGGGGGCCGGATAGCAAGCGGCGCGGCGCGGCACAATTCCCTCTCCCATCGGGAGAGGGAGGGAGCGGCGCAGCCGCGGAAGGGTGAGGGCGCTCGGACAGCGTATCACACCCAGCCTCACCCCGCGCCCCTCTCCCGCGGGGAGAGGGGTTGGCGACGGCCCCCGCGCTCCCTATTCCAGCCCCATGACCGAAGCCGCGATCGCCATTTCCGGGCTGTGCAAGACCTATCAGGGCGGCAAGCGCGCGCTCGACGACGTCAGCTTCGACGTGCCGCGCGGGCAGATCTTCGGGCTGCTCGGCCCCAATGGCGCGGGCAAGTCGACGCTGATCAACATCCTGGCCGGGCTGGTCAACAAGACGTCCGGTGCTGCCAGCATCTGGGGCTTCGACATCGACGCCCACCCGCGCAATGCCAAGGCGTCGATCGGCATCGTCAACCAGGAAATCCTGTTCGACCCGTTCTTCACCCCGTTCGAGACGCTGGAGATCCAGGGCGGGCTGTACGGGGTGCGCAAGGCCGATCGACGCTCGATGGAGCTGCTGCGCGCGGTCCATCTGGAGGACAAGGCGGGCGCCTATGCCCGCACGCTGTCCGGCGGCATGAAGCGGCGGCTGATGGTGGCCAAGGCGCTGGTCCACCGCCCGCCGGTGCTGGTGCTCGACGAGCCGACCGCCGGCGTCGACATCGAATTGCGCCAGCAGCTGTGGGCCTATGTCCGCGAACTCAACGCCGGCGGAGTGACGGTGGTGCTGACCACCCACTATCTCGAGGAAGCCGAGGAGCTGTGCGATCGCATCGCGATCATCAACCACGGCCGGCTGGTCGCCAACGAACCGACCCGCGAACTGGTCGGCCGCGCGCAGGAAAAGCTGGTCGAGGTCACCGTCGACCGCGACATCGCCGTCCCGCCGCAGGCCACCTGCTTCGAACGGATCGAGGCGAAGGGCGCGCGAGTGCTGTCGATCACCTATCGCAAGGACGTCGCCAACGCCGGGCAGGTGCTCGCGGCGGTGACCGCCGACGGCTACGGCATCGTCGACGTGTCGACCAAGGAACCGGATCTGGAGGACGTGTTCCTCAGCCTGACGCGCGCGGCGCATGGCTAGGGTCGATCGACATTCACGGATTCCAGGGGGCCATACCCCGTTTTAGCGTCATCCCGGACGTGATTCGGGATCCAGGCCGCTGGAAACACCGCTTGTCGCTCCGGATCCCGGATCAAGTCCGGGATGACGTATGAGGACAGCCACCGCTTTAATCGCGATCCGTCCTGGGGCGGGAACGACGGCCCCTGTCCTACACGCCGCCTTCTGTGCCACAGAGGCGGGGATGCGTGATTCTCCCGCCTTGATCGTCGCGGACGGCCCGGCCGTCCGCACGCCCGGAGCCTTTCCGTTCGGTCGATTTCCGCTCGCCGAGGAGGGCGTCAGCTGTGACCTTGGTGTGACCTTCGGAGCGCGCGCATGACCCGCGCCGACGTCCTGATCGTCGGTTCCGGCGCCGCCGGGCTTACCGCCGCGCTCAATCTCGCCGATCGGTTCAAGGTGACGGTGCTGGCCAAGGGCGGGCTCGACGAGGGGTCGACCGCGTGGGCGCAGGGCGGGATCGCGGCGGTACTCGAACCCGGCGACACCTTCGAAAGCCATATCGAGGATACGATGATCGCCGGCGCCGGCCTCAACGACCGCGCGATCGTCGAGATGGTGGTCGAGCACGCCCCCGGCGCGATCGCGCGGCTCGAACAGCTTGGCGTGCCGTTCAACCATGAGGGCGACACGCTCCACCTGACGCGTGAGGGTGGCCACTCGCATCGCCGCATCGTCCATGTCGACGACGCCACCGGCTGGGCGGTGCAGGAGGCGCTGCTCAACGCCGCGCGCGCGCATCCCAACATCACGCTGGTGCCCGACATGGTGGCGATCGACCTGGCGACCAGCCGGCACGAACTGCGCTATTCCGGGGCGGGGCACGTCTGGGGCGTCTACGCGGTCAGCCGGGCGACCGGGCATGTCGCGCTGTTCACCGCCAACGCGACGGTGCTGGCGACCGGCGGGGCGGGACGCACCTACCTGTTCTCCACCGCCCCGCGCGGCGCGACGGGCGACGGCATCGCGATGGCGTGGCGCGCCGGCGCGCGCGTCTCCAACATGGAGATGATGCAGTTCCACCCGACCTGCCTCTATCATCTGGAG
>NZ_DATMGG010000014.1:0-5266 GCF_035555815.1 Sphingomonas sp. | reverse complement strand
TATGGCAACCCGGCGATCGCCGACCGGCTGGCCGCGCTCAAGGCGGCGGGGTGCGAGCGCGTGCTGATCGCGCCGCTCTATCCGCAATATTGCGCGGCGACCACCGCCACCGCCAGTGATCGTGCGTTCGCCGCGCTCCGGGAGATGCGCTGGCAGCCGGCGCTGCGCACGTTGCCGCCCTATTACGACGATCCCGCGCATATCGCCGCGCTGGCGGCGTCGGTGGAACGGTCGCTCGCCACGCTCGATTTCGCGCCCGATGCGATCGTCGCCAGCTTCCACGGGATGCCGCAGCGCACGCTGGAACTGGGCGACCCCTATCACTGCCAATGTCAAAAGACCGCGCGACTGTTATCTGCGGCGCTGGGGCGTGACCTTGTCGTTACCTTCCAGTCACGGTTCGGGCGGGCGAAGTGGCTGGAGCCGGCCACCGACGCGACGCTGGCCGCGCTGCCGGGGCGGGGCATCCGCCGGGTCGCGATCGTCGCGCCGGGCTTCGCCGCCGACTGTGTCGAGACGCTGGAGGAACTGGCGATCCGCGGGCGGCGGACCTTCATGGACGCCGGCGGCACCGATTTCGCGGCGCTGCCGTGTCTCAACGCCAGTCGCGAAGGTGTCGCAATGTTACGCCATCTGCTCGCGCGCGATCTTGCGGGCTGGATCGACCCCGCCTAGCTTCGGAGCGAATAGCAAGGAGAGGCTCATGGCACGGGTAGCGATCGTCACGGGTGGTACGCGCGGAATCGGGGAAGCGATCAGCACCGCGCTCAGGGACAATGGGATGACCGTCGCCGCCAACTATGCCGGCAATGACGAACGCGCGCGCGAATTCACCGAACGCACCGGGATCAAGGCGTTCAAATGGGACGTCGGCGATTATGACGCCTGCCAGGCGGGCGCGAAGGCGGTCGAGGACGCGCTCGGCCCGGTCGACGTGCTGGTCAACAACGCCGGCATCACCCGCGACGGTACCATCCTCAAGATGAGCTACGAGATGTGGGACGAGGTGATGCGCACCAACCTCGGCGGCTGCTTCAACATGGCCAAGGCGGTGTTTCCCGGAATGCGGGAACGCAAATGGGGCCGGATCGTCAACATCGGATCGATCAACGGCCAGGCTGGGCAATATGGCCAGGTCAACTATGCCGCCGCCAAATCGGGCATCCACGGCTTCACCAAGGCGCTGGCGCAGGAAGGCGCGCGGGCCGGGGTGACGGTCAACGCGATCGCGCCGGGCTATATCGACACCGACATGGTCGCGGCGGTGCCGGCGGACGTGCTGGAGAAGATCGTCGCCAAGATTCCGGTAGGCCGGCTGGGCCAGGCCAGTGAGATCGCGCGCGGCGTCGCCTTCCTTTGTTCGGACGACGGCGGCTTCGTCACCGGATCGACGCTCAGCATCAACGGCGGGCAGCATATGTACTGACGCGCCCGGACGTTCACGCGAAGCCGCGAAGAAGGGTTGGTTTCGCGCCGGGGCGCGGAGACGTGGAGGGTCGTCCGGCGGCGCCAGCAGGCCTTCAGCCCATTCGGGATCGCTGAGCGTTGGCTACTGTCCGCACTTGGGGAGTCCGTTTGAGGTGGAGTCCTGATTCAAGGCCCCGCCCCGGGGCGGGGCAGCGAACGCAATCTTTACGATTTTCGCGCCATATCTGCCCGATGAGGGAGCCGTCCGCATGGCCGAATTGTTGAGCACGCACGGCTTCGATAGCGCATCGCAAGCGGGATCGGGCGGCGCGGCGTCGTTCGCCGCGCGCGGCGCCGACCTCGAGATCGGCGCGGTGTTCGAGATCGCCGGATCGAGCAGCCAGGTGCTGCTCGACCTGACCCGCATCGACTCGCTCGCGCAACATGACGACGTGGCGATCGCCAGCGCCGGACAGGTCGGCAGCCAGATCAAGATGCAGGTCGGATCGAGCTGGCTGATCGCCAACATCCGCGCGCTGCGGCTGTCGGAAACGCACGACAATCGCGTGATTGCGCAGGTCGATTTCCTGGGCGAGGGCGATCAGGAAAAGCTGACCGGCAAGCTCTATCGCTTCCGCCGCGGCGTCACCCGCTATCCCACGCCCGGCACGATGGTGTTCCCGGTCTCGACCGGCGACCTCAAGCAGATTTATGCCGCCGACGACCGCGCCCATGTCGAGATCGGCAACGTCTATCCGACCAAGGACATCCGCGCCGCGCTGTACATCGACGCGATGCTGGGCAAGCATTTCGCGCTGCTGGGATCGACCGGCACTGGCAAGTCCACCGCCGCCGCGCTGATCCTGCACCGCATCTGCGAGCTGGCGCCCGACGGCCACATCGTCATGATCGATCCGCACGGCGAATATGGAGCGGCGTTCAAGACCACCGGCGCGATCTACGACGTCTCCAATCTGGCGATGCCCTATTGGCTGATGAACTTCGAGGAACATTGCGAGGTGTTCGTCACCACCGACGGTTCCGATCGCCAGACCGATTCGGATATCCTCGCCAAATGCCTGCTCGCCGCCAAGGGCAAGAACCGGCTGGCGGCGGAGATCGGCAAGCTGACCGTCGATTCGCCGATCCCCTACCTGCTGTCCGACCTGGTCAACCTGATCCAGCTCGAAATGGGCAAGCTCGACCGCGCCGGCGACACCGCGCCCTATATGCGGCTCAAGACCAAGATCGACGAGATCAAGGCCGATCCGCGCTATTCGTTCATGTTCTCGGGAATGCTGGTCGCCGATACGATGGCATCGTTCCTCGGCCGCGTGTTCCGCCTGCCCAGCGACGGCAAGCCGATCTCGATCATCGACGTGTCGGGCGTGCCGAGCGAGATCACGTCGGTGGTGGTGGCGGTTCTCAGCCGGATGGTGTTCGACTTCGCGATCTGGTCGCGCAGCGAGCATCCGCGCCCGATCCTGCTGGTGTGCGAGGAAGCGCACCGCTACGTCCCCAATGAGCGCAACGCCGATCGCTCGTCGGTCGGCCGCATCCTCAGCCGCATCGCCAAGGAAGGCCGCAAATACGGCGTGTCGCTGGGGCTGATCACCCAGCGTCCGTCCGACCTGGCCGAAGGCGTGCTGTCGCAGTGCGGCACGATCATCTCGATGCGGCTCAACAACGATCGCGACCAGGCCTATGTCCGCGCGGCGATGCCGGAAGGCGCGCGCGGCTTCCTCGATTCGATCCCGGCGCTCCGGAACCGCGAATGCATCGTCTGCGGCGAAGGCGTGGCGACCCCGGTGCGCGTGCTGTTCGATACGCTGGAGGAAGTGCGCCGGCCGGCATCGGGCGATCCGATGTTCTCCCAATTATGGCGCGAGACCGGCGGCGAGGACGCGCTGATCGACCGCACCATCAAACGCTGGCGCGCGCAGGGGCGGTAGAGCGGCCCGCGCCCCGAGCGTCGAGCGACGGGTCGAGATTTCAGGCGACAGGTTGGGATTTCATCCGTCATCCCGGCGAAAGCCGGAATCCCCGGAATCCAGAGCCGAAAGGGGCATCGCCGTACCCCTGGATACCGGGTCAAGCCCGGGATGACGCGCTGGTTGATGGGGCCGGGTCACCTCAAGGCGCAGGGCTGTCCTGTTTGGCGACGGCGGCGATCGCGGCCGGCGATCCCTCGGGCAGCACCACCAGCGACCAGTCCTTGTCCGGGCGCAGATAGCGCGCGGCGAGCGCCTGGATCTCCTGTGGGGTGATCTGGCCGAGGTCGCTGGCCAGCGTGTCGAGCGCCTTCAGCCGGCGCGGGTCCTGCGTGCCGCCTTCGGTCTGCTGCAGCCAGAACATGTTGCCGGTCGACATCCGCATCAGCTGTTGCCCGATCGGCACCAGCGAACGGCGCAGCTCGTCGATCTCGACCGGCTTGGCGACCAGATCGGCGGCGATGCCGCGCGCGAGCTGGAAGAAGAAATCGGTCTTGTCCGGCGGCACCATGCCGATCGCGATGATCCGCCCGCCGCCGGGCATCCCGACCGGCCAGCTCGAATCGACGTTGGGCGTGTAGCTGATCCCCGCCTGGCTGCGCAGCTGATCGAGCAACCGGTCGCGGAAGATCGCGGCGAGCACCTCGATCCGGCGCCCTTCGGACAGCCCCTCGATCCCGCCGCCGGTCGGCCAGGCGATCACCGCCGCCGCCTGGGTGTCGCGGCCGGTGTGGGTACGCACCACCGGATGGGCGACGTGCGCGGGAAAGCTGGCGCCGGGCGACACCGGCGGCGCCGCCTTGCGCGGCTTGAGCGCGCCAAAGGTGCGGGCGACCGCGTCGATCGCCGCGTCGGTCTTCATGTCGCCAAAGATCTGGACCTCGATCGGTCCCTCCCCGAGCAACGGCTCCCACAGCGCGCGGAAGCCGGCGGCGTCGAGCTGTTCGATCTGCTCGCGCGTCGGTGTGCCCCACCTCTGGTCGCCGCCGTGGAGCAGCCGCTCGAGGTCGCGGCCGAGCACCGCGTCGGGCGACGCGCCGAGCGACGGATAGCTCGCCAGCATCACCGCGCGCGCGCGCGCCACCGGCTTGGGATCCCAGCCGGGCGATTGCAGCTTGGTCGCGAACAGCTTGAGCTGGTCGGCAAGGTCGTCGGCCGAGGTGGTCGCGCCGACGACGAAGGCATCGTCGTCGATCGCGAAGTCATAGCCGATCCGGCGCCCGCCGATCAGCCGGTCGATCTCCTCCTGCCCGATCTTGCCGATGCCGCTGGGCAGCAGCGCGAGGTCGCCGGCAAAGGCCGGGGTCGGCCGGTCGGCCGGCAACGCTGCCAGCCCGCGACCGAAACGGACGCGGACGTAGACCCGGCTCGCCTCCGACGGATTCTCGAACAGCAGCAGCGTGACGCCGTTGGCGAATTCGATCCGCTCCATCTTGGGATCGGTGACCGCGACGGCGCGGCTGGTCACCTTGCCCTTGGCGCCCAGGCGCGGGAGCTTGTCGAAGCTGACCTTGGCGGCCTGGCCGGCGCCCTCGCTGCCGCCCTTGACGTCGGTGGCGATCGCCGCCGCCAGCGTCGCCGCGACATTGTCGCCCGGCGTACGCGTGTTGACCACGGCGCGCAGCGCGGTGCCGGCGAACACCACCTTGGCCGATGCCTGCACCGCGGCGGGGTTGAAGAACCCCTTTTTCACCGCGTCCTGGAGGATGGCGTAGCTGGCCGCCATCGTCGTGGTGGTCTCCTTGATATCGACCGCGTCGACCAGGTCGTCGGCCTTTTTCGATCCGGCCTCGACCCGCGCGCTGGCGACGGCGGCGCGCATCCCGGCGTCGATCTCGCCGACCTCACGGTCGATCTCGGCCTGGGTC
>NZ_DATMGG010000013.1:0-9207 GCF_035555815.1 Sphingomonas sp. | reverse complement strand
AGCGTGCAGGTGTGCAGCCACACCCGCGCGATTCCCGGCCGCCACGCGCGTTGCAGCGCGTGCGCCATCAGCCAGCGGCCATGACCCTGCCCGGCCAGTTCGGGCACCAGCGCGACATAGGACAGTTCGCACGCCCCCGGCTGGCGGAAATCCAGTTCGAGCATCCCGACCTCGATCCCGGCGCGGTCGATCGCGGCGAACACCGCCACCGCCGAATCGTGGATGATCGCGGTCAGCGCGTCGTCGTCGATCACCAGGCGGGAGAACCACAGCCACGGCGCGCCGACGCGACGGAACAGCGCGCGGTAGTTGTCGGGCGCGGGATTTTGCCACGCGACCAGTTGAAGCGGCGAATCGGGCATCGGCCTGAGCGGCGGGCGCGTCCGCATCTCCAGCGTGGTGACGATCGTCGCCACCTCTGCATCGGCGACGGGAATCACCGCCACGTCATTCCCAGGCGGCCAGCGGCGGCAGGCTCATCAGGATCGCGTCGATGTTGCCGCCGGTCTTCAACCCGAACAGCGTGCCGCGGTCATAGACCAGGTTGAATTCGGCATAGCGCCCGCGCCACACCAGCTGCGCCGCCTTGTCGGCGTCGGTGAACGGCGTCGCCATCCGCCGCCGCACGATCGCCGGGAAAATATCGAGGAAGGCGCGGCCGACATCCTGGGTAAAGGCGAAATCGGCGGCGAAATCGCCTTCCAGATGATCGTAGAAGATCCCGCCGACGCCGCGATGGACCTGGCGGTGGGGGATGTAGAAATACTCGTCGGCCCATTGCTTGAAGCGCGGATAGTGATCGGGATCGTGCGCGTCGCACGCCGCCTTCAGCCGCGCGTGGAAATCCGCGGTATCCTGGTCATAGGGGATCGGCGGGTTGAGATCGGCGCCGCCGCCGAACCAGCGCTTGGTCGTCACCAGGAACCGCGTGTTCATGTGGACCGCCGGCACGTGCGGATTGGCCATGTGCGCGACCAGGCTGATGCCGGTGGCGAAAAACTGCGGATCGTCGGCCGCGCCGTGGATGGTCTTGGCGAAATCGCCCTCGAACGTGCCGCCGACGGTGGAGACGTTGACCCCGACCTTTTCGAACACGCGGCCCTTCATCACCCCGCGCACCCCGCCGCCGCCGTCGCCGCTCGGGTCGGGCCGGTCCCAGGGGGTATAATCGAACGCGGCGTCCGATCCGGCCTCGCGCTCGATCGCCTCGAATTCGGCGCAGATCGCGTCGCGAAGCGATTCGAACCACTGGCGGGCGGCGGCTTGTTCGGTGTCGAGCGTCGGCATGGCGGGCGCCCGTAACAGGTCCGGTCGCGGCGGGCGATAGGTCAAAACGCCCACCCGCGCGTCTGGCGCAGCGCCTCCGCCAGCACGATGCCCGCCGATACCGCGACGTTGAGCGATCGCATCCCCGCCACCATCGGAATCGCGACGCGCAGGTCGGCGCGGTCGTGCACCGCGTCGGGCACCCCGCCCCCTTCGCTGCCGAACAGCAGCACGTCGCCGGCATCGAACCGCGCCTGGTCGAGTCGGGTCGCGCCGGTGGTCGTCGCCAGCACGATTCGCCCGGTGGCCTGCGCCTCGAACGCCGCCCAGTCGACATGGCGGGCGATATCGGCGCGGCGCGCATAGTCCATCCCCGCGCGGGCCAGTGCGCGGTCGCTCCACGGAAAGCCCATCGGCTCGATCAGATCGACCCCGGCGCCCAGGCACGCGGCGGTGCGCAATATGGTGCCGACATTGCCGGCGATATCGGGTTCGAACAGGGCCAGCCGCATGGTCGGGGGCATAGCGCGCGCAAATAGCTGTTGGCAAAGCGCGTACCCCGCGTTTATCAGGCCGCCAGCCGCCAGGGGGGTCTCGGGCGGCTTGGCGTGGCATATCCGCGTCCGTTCCCGTTCCCGGCGCAGTTCTCCGCGCCAAGAATTCGAAGTGCAAGGGCAAGTGCATGGCAACGCTTGAAGATGCTGTTCCTCCTGGCGAGTCCGCAGCGCCCTATCTCGAGCAGGTCGCCGATCCGCGGCGCCGCGACTATCTCCAGATCGCGGCGGTGGCGTGGGCCGGCGTCGGCGTCGGCGTGGTCGCGTTGCCGCTGATCAACCAGATGAACCCGTCGGCCGACGTGCTCGCGCAGTCGACGACGGAGATCGACATCTCCGCGATCCAGCCGGGACAGGCGATCAAGACCCAGTTCCGCAAGCAGCCGCTGTTCGTGCGCAACCTGACGCCGGCGGAAATCGCCGAGGCCGACGCGGTGCCGCTGTCGTCGCTGCGCGATCCGCAGACGCTGGAGCAGCGCACCAAGCCGGGCCACACCAACTGGCTGATCACGCTGGGCGTGTGCACCCACCTCGGCTGCGTGCCGCTGGGCGCGGGCGAGGGCGAGAACAAGGGGCCGTTCGGCGGCTATTTCTGCCCGTGCCACGGGTCGGCCTATGATACGGCCGCGCGCATTCGCCAGGGACCGGCGCCGACCAATCTGCACGTTCCCGACTATACATTCACGTCCGATACCGTCGTCACGGTCGGCTGAGGGGCACCGACATGAGCTTTCCCTGGGCCAAGCATTATGAGCCGAAGCACCCGCTGACCAAGTGGGTCGACGATCGGCTGCCGCTGCCGCGTTTCGTCTACAACGCGGTCGGCGCCGGCTATCCGGTGCCGCGCAACCTCAACTATTTCTGGAACTTCGGCGTGCTCGCCGGCGCGGCGCTCGCGATCCAGATCGTCACCGGAATCGTGCTGGCGATGCATTTCGCCGCCAACGGCGCGGTCGCGTTCGATTCGGTCGAACACATCATGCGCGACGTCAATTCGGGCTGGCTGCTGCGCTATGCCCACGCCAACGGCGCGTCGATGTTCTTCATCGTGGTTTACACCCACATCGCCCGCGGGCTCTATTACGGGTCGTACAAGGCCCCGCGCGAGATGGTGTGGCTGCTGGGCGTGGTGATCTTCCTGCTGATGATGGCGACCGCGTTCATGGGCTATGTGCTCCCGTGGGGGCAGATGAGCTTCTGGGGCGCGCAGGTCATCACCGGCTTCTTCTCGGCGATCCCGGTGGTCGGCGACTGGATCCGCATCTGGCTGCTCGGCGGCTTCGCCCCGGACAACGCCGCGCTCAACCGCTTCTTCTCGCTCCACTATCTGCTGCCGTTCGTGATCGCGGCGGTGATCGTGCTGCACATCTGGGCGCTGCACATCCCCGGCTCGTCCAACCCGACCGGCGTCGAGGTGAAGGGCGAGCAGGACACGGTGCCGTTCCACCCCTATTACACGGCCAAGGACGGCTTTGGGCTGGCGGTGTTCCTGCTGATCTTCGCCGGGCTGCTGTTCTTCGCGCCGAACTATCTCGGCCACCCGGACAACTATATACCGGCCAATCCGCTCTCGACGCCCGCGCACATCGTGCCCGAATGGTATTTCCTGCCGTTCTACGCGATCCTGAAGTCGTTCACGATCGACTTCATTCTCCCGGCGAAGCTGTGGGGCGTGCTGGCGATGTTCGGCTCGATCCTGCTGATGTTCTTCCTGCCGTGGCTGGACACGTCGCCGGTGCGGTCGGCCAAATATCGTCCGGCGTTCCGCATCTTCTTCTTCGTGCTGATCGTCGACGTGTTCGTGCTCGGCTATGTCGGCGGGGCGGAGCCGATCGCGCAGAACGTGATCCTGGGGCAGATCGCCTCGGCTTACTATTTCCTCCACTTCCTGGTGATCATTCCGATCGTCTCGGCGATGGAGCGTCCGCGCCCGCTGCCGAACTCGATCACCGAGGCGGTGCTGGCGAAGCACAATCATGACGCGAGCGGCGACGTCGCCGTCGCGGCCGCCGAATAAGGGACGTCTCGCAATGGTTCGCATCATCGGCGGATTGATCGGTCTGGCCTTTGCCTTCATGGCGTTGCTCGGCTTCGGCAGCAGCATCTACGGCGTCGTCACCGATCCCGCGAAGCCCACGGCGGAACATGAGTTCCACCTGCATCCCAAGAAGCTCGCGCTGGCCTCCAACGGCCCGTTCGGCGGCTATTCGAAGAATCATCAGCAGCTTCAGCGCGGCTTCCAGGTCTACAAGGAAGTCTGCGCGGCGTGCCATTCGCTGCGTCTGGTCGCGTTCCGCGACCTGCAGGCGCTCGGCTATAACGAGCCCGAGGTGAAGGCGATCGCGTCGCAATGGGCGATCCAGCAGCCGTCGGTGAACCCGGAGACGGGCGAGGCCGCGACGCGGCCTAATACCCCGGCCGACAAGTTCCCGCTGGTGTTCAACAACGACGTCGCCGCCCGCGCCGCGAACAACAATGCGATCCCGCCCGACCTGTCGCTGATGACCAAGGCGCGGCATGACGGCGCAGCCTATATCTATTCGCTGCTGACCGGGTTCCAGGATCAGCCGAAGGAACTGCTGGAGAAATTCCCCGAGGCGAAGACCCCGGCGGGCCTCCACTACAACCCGTATTTCGCCAACCTCAACCTGGCGATGGCGCCGCCGCTGGTCAGCGACGGGCAGGTCACCTATCAGGACGGCACCGCCGCGACCAAGGACCAGATGGCCAAGGACGTCGCCGCCTTCCTGGTGTGGACCGCCGAGCCCAAGCTCGAAGCGCGGCACAGCACCGGCTGGGCGGTGGTGATCTTCCTCGCGATCTTCTGCTTCCTCGCCTATGGCGCCTATCAGAGCGTCTGGCGCGACGTGAAGCATTGAGAGCGGTGGCGGAAGCCAACGACGACCTGAAGGCGCTGATCCGCACGATCCCCGACTTTCCGAAGGCGGGGATCCAGTTTCGCGATATCACCACATTGCTGCTCGACGCGCACGGCCTGGCCCAGGCGGTTGAGCGGCTGGCCGGCGCGGTGCGCGGCCCGATCGACCTGGTCGCCGGGATCGAGGCGCGCGGATTCCTGTTCGCCGCGCCGCTGGCGATCCGGCTGGGCGCCGGGACGCTGCTGATCCGCAAGGACGGCAAGCTGCCGGGCGCGACGATCGGCGAGGATTATGCCCTCGAATATGGCTCCGACCGCATCACCATCCATGCCGACGCCTTTGCGCCGGGCGCGCGGGTGTTGCTGGTCGATGATCTGATCGCCACCGGCGGCACCGCGCGCGCCGCGGTGCGCCTGATCCGCAAGGCCGGCGCCACCGTCGATCAGGCGACCTTCGTCATCGACCTCCCCGAACTGGGCGGCGCCGATGCGTTGCGATCCGACGGCATCGACGTCGTCACGCTGGTGACCTTCGCCGGCCATTGAGTCGCGCCGGGCGGAACAACTCGCTCGACTCCCCTGTTTTTCACGCGGTAGATTTGACGTCGCGTGCTTGGGAGTTTCGAACGATGATCCGCATGATCCAGACCCTCGGGCTGATCGCCGCCGCTGGCGTCGGCCTTGCCGGCTGCACCGATGGTTACGGTTATTCCGGCGTCTCGGTCGGCTATGGCGCGGCGCCCTATGGCGGTTATTACGACGATTATTACGGCGGCTATTATGGTGCCGGCTATGGCGGCTACGGCTCGCCCTATTGGGGCTGGTACGGCGACTATTATTATCCCGGCACCGGCTATTACGTCTATGATCGGGATCGCCGGCCGCACCGCTGGAACGACGGCCAGCGCAACTATTGGGAAGGGCGGCGACAGGCGTGGCGCGGCGATCGCGGCAACGGGCGGCCGAACTGGGATGGCTGGCGCGGCAACGGCGGACGCGGCAACGCGATCGCGCCCGGACAGCGCCGGACCTGGCAGCAGCCGCAGGGCAATCGTACCCTCTCCCCGGCGCAGCGCGAACAATGGCAGCAGCGGCGCGAAGCCTATCGCAGCGGGCAGGGCCAGCAGGCCCAGCCGCGCGGGCCGGGGCCGAATCGTCCGAGCATCGGCACCGGTAGCCGGCGGGAGGGCGCTGGTGGGCGTGGCGGCGGTCGTCGCCGCTGAAGCGATTCGCGGGCGAATCGGCGCTCCGTGCGAATCGATTCGCGCGACGGCGGATTGATCGGCTCGGTCGCGAATCAGCCCTGGCCGGCTCCGTCCGCCGGGCGGCGGCGCCACAGTCCGATCGCGATGAAGGTCATCACCGGCACGTCGTCCTGGTTCAGCACGGTCATCTTCGAGCGCGCGCTGCCCATGTCGGGGCGGCTGTTCGAAGCGCGGGTGTCGACGATCTCGCTCTCGCAACGCAGCACGTCGCCGGGATAGACCGGCTTCAGCCAGCGCAGCTCGTCGATGCCGGCCGCGCCCAGCGCCGCCGATTCGCCGGCATCGGCCTGCATGTGCGCGACGTTCATCGCCATCGTCATCGCGCAGGTATGCCACCCGCTCGCGGCAAGTCGCCCGAAATGCGTGTCTGCGGCCCCCTCATCCGACAGGTGAAAGGGTTGCGGATCATAGCGGCGTGCGAAGTCGACCACCTCGTCGTGCGTGACTTCGTAATGGCCGAACGACGCGCGATCGCCGACCTCGATATCTTCCCAATAGCGCATAAGGTCGGTTTCGCACTGAAACTGACCGGGGGCAAGCCTCAGCGCGCGGTCAGTACCGGCTTGAACACCGCATCGTTGCCGTCGACGCCGGTGGCCGGGGGCAGCCCGATCAGGTCGCGCAGCAAGGCATAGACGTCGACGTTGTCGAACCCCGGCAGCGTCCGTCCGGCGGCGAAGGCGGGGCCGTTGGCGACGAACAGCGCCGCCATCTGCGGCGCCTGATTGTCATAGCCGTGGTTGCCGCCGCGCTGATCCGGCCGGGGCGCGCGGTCGCTGATCGACCATTCGACATCGGCCAGGCACAGGTACGGCGGGATGCGCGGGTTGGCGCCGTAGCGGAACCGGGCGGGAATCTCCGCCTTGCGCCAGCAGGTCATGTGGTCGTGCGGCGCCAGCAGCACCTTCTCCAGCACCGCCTCGCGCCCCGGCACGGCGCGCAGCGTGGCATAGGGACCGGCTTCGAACAGCACATAGTCGGCGGGGTCGGCGATCTGGTCGATGCGGATCGTCCGCGCGGCGGCGGTGGCGGCCATGCCGTGATCGGCGACGATCACCAGATTCGCCGGCTGATGCAGCGCGGCCAGTCCGTCGACCAGCATCCCGATCGACGCATCGACATCGGCGACGGCAGCGGTGGTCTCCGCCGCGTCGGGGCCGAATTCGTGGCCGGCGCTGTCGACGGTGTCGAAATAGAGCGTCACCAGCCTCGGCCGGATCGCCGCCGGACGGCGCAGCCAGTCGATCACCGCGTTGACTCGCTGGGGGCCGGTCACCGCCTGCGCGAACTGCTGCCAGTCGTCGGGGCGGACACCCCCGGTGACGACGCGATGCCCACCCTGTTCCATCGTCCCGCCCCAGGCGACGTTCGATCCCGGCCAGAACATCGTCGCGGTGCGAATCCCCGCCTTGTCGGCATCGACCCAGATCGGCGGCACCGCATTCCACCAGAACGGATCGTCGGTCGCCATGGTGAAGGTTTCGTCGGGGCGCGACGGGTCCTTCATGGAATTGGCGACGATGCCGTTGCGATCGGGCACGTCGCCGGTCACCAGCGCCCAGTGATTGGGAAAGGTCTTCGACGGAAAGGACGGGCGCATCGCGGCGCGCACGCCGCCGGCGGCGAGTCGTGACAGGTTCGGCGTCACCCCCCGATCGAGATAGTCGGCGCGGAACCCGTCGATCGACACCAGGATGGTGACCGGTTCGCGCACCTCGGCACTGGCCGCCACCGCGCTGGGCGCGACCGGCGCGCTGGCGGGGGCGGTGACACAGGCTTGCAGCGCGGCGGCGAGCGCGGCGGCGGCGATACGGGGAATCCAGCGCATGACCGGTTTCATGGCAGTCCTTCGCGGCGTTGGTGTGACACGCGATCGCGCCGGCCGGGCGATCAGCCGGCGCGGTCGGCCTTCGCCAGCGGATCGACGACCAGCATCGCCGGCAGGCGCGGACAGCGCCTTTCGGCCAGCATTGGCGGCGGGGGCGGACATCTGGCGGCGGCGCCCGGCTGCTGCGCGACCCGCGTCGTCGTCGCCGCCATCGCGGGCGTGGCGGCGATCAGCACGGGCAACGCGGACAGCAGCAGGAGCGGGCGAACCGTCATGTGCAAATGCTACACCGGCCCGGCAGCTTTGCCTATAGGCGGCGATGGGCGGTCGACCGCCCCGGCGACACGCGCGCGATGCCGGGCACGAGCGCGTCGGAACGCCGGCGCCGCGTCTCCTCAGCTGTGGAGGAAGTGCATCACGTCGCCGTCGCGGACGACATAGGCCTTGCCCTCAGCGCGCAGCTTGCCGGCTTCGCGCGCGCGCGCTTCGCCGCCCAGCGCGACATAGTCCTCGAACGCGATCGTCTCGGCGCGGATGAAGCCCTTTTCGAAATCGGTGTGGATCTCACCGGCCGCTTCCGGCGCGGTCGCGCCCTGGTGGACGGTCCACGCGCGGGCTTCCTTGGGGCCGACGGTGAAGAAGGTCAGCAGGTGGAGCAGCTTGTACCCCGCGACGATCACGCGGGCGAGGCCGGTCTCCTCCAGCCCCAGCTCGCCCAGGAACTCGCCGCGCTCGTCGGGGGCCATCGTCGCGATCTCGGCCTCGATCGCGGCGGAGACGACCACCGCCTCGGCGCCCTCGGCCTTCGCCTTGTCGAACACCTTGGCCGACAGCGCGTTGCCGTGGGCGGCGTCCTCCTCGTTGACGTTGCAGACATAGAGTACCGGCTTGGCGGTGATCAGCTGCGCCTGCTTGAACACGCGCTCCTCCTCGACGTCCTTGGGCTGGGTCAGCCGCGCCGGCTTGCCGTCGCGCAACAGGTCGAGCGCCTGGCCGAGCACGCTCGCGGCGATCTTGGCCTCCTTGTCGCCCTGCTGCCCCTTCTTCACGAAGTTGGGCACGCGCTTCTCGAGCGATTCGAGGTCGGACAGCATCAGTTCGGTCTCGACCGTCTCGGCGTCGGCGATCGGATCGACCTTGTTGTCGACGTGCTGGATGTCGTCGTTCTCGAAACAACGCAGGACGTGGACGATCGCGTCGACCTCGCGGATGTTGCCGAGGAACTGGTTGCCCAGTCCCTCGCCCTTCGACGCGCCGCGCACCAGCCCGGCGATGTCGACGAAGCCGAGCTGGGTCTCGATGATCTTCTGCGACCCGGCGATCTCGGCCAGCTTGTCCAGCCGCGCGTCGGGGACCGCGACGTTGCCGACGTTCGGCTCGATCGTGCAGAACGGATAATTCGCCGCCTGCGCCGCC
>NZ_DATMGG010000012.1:0-14982 GCF_035555815.1 Sphingomonas sp. | reverse complement strand
CACCGCGAAGGGCGAATACACCGACTATCTGCCCAACGTCAGCTCGCGGATCGCGTTCACCGACAAGCTGCAGCTGCGCCTGGCGTTCACCCAGACGCGCACGCGGCCGAACTTCTTTGACATGCGGCCGAACACCTCGCTCGGCCAGCCGGTGATCCTGGCCCCGGGTGATCCGTGCCTGACCGATCCGACCACCGCGGACTGCGTCGAGCGCCTGCGTCGCGGCGGCTCCGCCGGCAATCCGGACCTGAAGCCGCTGACGTCCGACAATTACGACGCCAGCCTGGAATATTACTTCTCGCGCACTGGATCGCTGACCGCCGCGATCTTCCGCCACGACGCGGAAGGGTTCCTGGCGACGGTGGCGGACCGGTCGACGCCGGGCCTTCGCATCGATCGCCCGGTCAATCTGGGCCAGACCCGGCTTCAGGGCGTCGAGGTCGGGTTCACCAGCTTCCTCGATATCGACGGGCTGCCCGCCTGGGCAAAGGGCTTCGGCATCCAGGCCAACGGCACCTACATCGACGCCAAGGGCGATCTTCAGCCCAATTTCGCCGCCACGCTGAACAATGAGCAGCAGGCGTTCCCCGGCGTTTCGAAATGGACGTTCAACGCGATCGCGCTCTACGAAAATCCGCAGTTCTCCGCCCGGCTGGCGTATAACTATCGGTCGAAGTTCGTGAATTTCTACAGCCTGGAGGCGCTCGATCCGATCGCCCATGCGGTGACGGAAAAGGCGCGCGGCCAGCTTGACGGGTCGATGTCGATCACCCCGGTGCCCAACGTCACCATCGCCTTCGACGTGACGAACATCCTCGGCAACCCGCTCCAGCGCTATCGCCAGTACAATACCGGTGACAGCTACACGCGCCAGATCATCTATCTGGAACGCACCTATTCGCTGGGCGTGCGGTTCCGCTTCTGACGGACGGGGGAGGGGCATGCGCACGCGCCATCACCTCTTTCTCGCGCTGGCCGGAGCGGTAGGCGTACTCGGCCTGACCGTCGCGGATCGCCCCGCGACGGCAGAGGCGGCGGCGGCCAGCGCGGCGGACCGGATCATCAACGATCCACGCGTGCCGTCGCTCACGCCCTATGGCCTGGCGCTGCCGCCGCAGGTGCGATCGGACAAGACCGTGCAGTTCGGCAAGGCGATGCGGATCGCGCTGTCTGGGCATCCCGACTTCGGCCGTATCGGGGTGATCACCCCGACGCTCAAGCCGGTGCGCAAGGGAGATCGCGTCGTCATCGCGTTCTGGGCGCGCGCGGTCGAGACGCAGAACGGCGCGCCGGGCCGCATCGGCCGCGTGCAGCTCGAGGCAACGCCGGTGGTCCGCGCCATCTTTGAAAAGCCGTTCGAGATCGCAGCGGAATGGAAGATGTACCAGCTCTCCGGCAGCGCCGATCAGGATTATGCGCCGGGCGCGCTCAATGCGGCGCTCCATCTCGACGTAGCGAAACAGGTGCTGGAGATCGGCCCGGTGTTCATCCTCGATTACGGACAGCCATCATGATGCGACGGATAGCGGCGGCGGTGATCGGGCTGGCGGCGGCGGGGGCCGCGCTGGCGAGCAATCCGCAATTCCAGGGCGCCGATCCCCACGCGATGTTCATCGGCGACGAGCTGTGGGTCTTTCCCACGGGCGGCCCCGGCGGCGCGTGGACCGCCGACCGGTTCGGCGCCTTCTCGTCCGCCGACCTCAGGAGCTGGAGGAATCGCGGCGAATTGATCCGCCGTGACCAGATCGGCTGGATCAAGGATGACGGCGCGCCGGAGCATTTCCTGTGGGCGCCGGGCGTCGCGACGCGCGCGGGCAAATGGTATCTCTATTTCTCCGTCGGCCCGCAGAACCCGACGCCCAGCCGGATCGGCGTGGCGGTCGCCGATCGGCCGGAGGGGCCGTACCGCGACAGCGGCCGCCCGCTGGTGACCGGCGAACTGGTCCGCGACGGGCACGGGTTCGAGGCGATCGATCCGATGGTGTTCGTCGATCGGCGCAACGACAAGGCCTACCTCTACGCCGGCGGCAGCGCCGGGGCGACGTTGCGCGTGTGGGAACTGGCCCCCGACATGATCAGCATCGCGCGCGAGGTGAGCGTGCCCCAACCGCCGAACTTCACCGAAGGCGCGTTCATGCATGAGCGCGCCGGCACCTATTATCTCTCCTACAGCCACGGCCGGTGGAACGCGGGCGATTACAGCGTGCACTATGCGACCGCGCCGTCGCCGGTCGGCCCCTGGGCCTATCGCGGGAAAATCCTGAGCAGCGACGCAACGCATCAAGGGCCGGGCCACCACAGCTTCGTCCAGGCCCCCGGCGGCGAATGGCTGATCGTCTATCACCGCTGGGAACGCGCGCCCGGCGCCGAACCGTTCAGCGGCGAGCGGCAGGTGGCGATCGACCGCGTCCGCTATGCCACCGACGGCACGATCCTCCCCATTCGCATGACCGATGGCAAGGCGGCGCCGACGCTGCCGCTGCGCTGAGGCGGCGGTGGCTGGCCGACCCTACGGAATGCGCCGTCGCGCCGTCGCCGTGGCGCTGGTTGCCGCGATGCTGACGCCCGCCGCCGCGTCCGTATCCGCACAGGAGAATCCTCCGGGCGGCCCCGAAACCCCCTATGTCGATCCCGACCGCGCCTATCTGTTCGCGCACATGATGAAGGGCGACTACGGCGTCCTCTATTATTCCGTCAGCGTCGACGGCCTGCACTGGCGGCCACTCAACGGCGGGCGACCGGTATCGGCGGACTATCATGGCCATGCCTCGATCGCGCGCGGAGGCGATGGGCGCTACTATCTGGTCGGCAACAAGGGCGACGACGATCCGCTGATCCGCTTCTGGACCTCGACCGACCTGATCCGCTGGACGCCATATGGCACCTATCGGCCCGACCTGAAGGCGATCCCGGATCACCCCCACGCGCTGGCGCGGATCGGCGCGCCCAAGCTGTTCTTCGACACCGCATCCGCCCGGTTCTTGCTGAGCTGGCACACGCCCAATCTCGACGGATCACCCACCGATCCGGAACGCTATTGGGGCAGCCAGCGCACGCTCTACGTGCTCTCCCCCGATCTCAAGCGGTTCGACGCGAAGCCGCGGCGGCTGTTCGCGTGGGACATGGCGACGATCGATACGGTCGTGCAGCCCAACGACAGCGGCCCCGGCTATTGCGCGGTCATTAAGGACGAGCGCTATCCGTCCTATGCCTGGGTGACCGGCAAGACGATCCGGATCAGCTGCGCGTCGACGCTGACCGGTCCCTATCCGCCGCCGGGGCCGCCGCTGAGCCCCAATTTTCGCGAAGCCCCGACCGTGATCCGCTCGCCCGACGACAAGGACTGGTTGCTCTATTACGAGCAATATGCCGGCACGAGTTATGGCCTGTCGAAAGCGCCGACACTGGCGGGTCCGTGGTTTCAGGTTTCCGGCAACAGCGGCGTGCCCGAATGGAATCGCTATGAGATGACGCCGGGCGCCCGCCACGGATCGATGATCGCGATCACCCGGCGGCAATATGACGCGCTGGTCGCGGCGTTTCCCGGCGGTTCGCCGCCATAGCCGCGCTCAGAAGGCGCCCGGAACCTCGCGCTGGAACGTGCTCGGCCGATCCGGCGACAGCAGTTCCTGCCCGACCGGCGTAGCGACCGACAGGCTGCGCGCGGCCACCCCCGCGCTGGCGCTGGTGATCGGCGTGCAGCTGCGCCCCGCGATGAAATCGAGCGCGGCGCGGGTCGAGGCCTCACGCGGGTCGCCCAGCGGATAGCCGATATCGTCGCTGGCCCGGCAACTGACGTCGACGGTGTTGGCGAGGCCGTCGAAATAGGCTCCCTGATGATTGGCGTTCTCGATCGCCAGCGCGATCACGCGCAGCCGGTCATCGCATTCGGGCTTGTCGATCGCGATCTGCCCGACCGGCTTGCCATAGGTGTTGGTGCCGATCAGCGCCATCTGGCCGCGATAATAGGGCAGGAAACCGTTGATCACCAATTCGCTGGCCGACGCCGTGCCGCCGGTGCCGATGAAGGCGATGCGGGTGGGCGTCACCGCCTCGGGTTGCGGGGTGAAGTAATGGACTTCGTTCTCGGCGGCCTTTTCGGGGCGGAAGGTCACATAGTCGAACGGGTCGGACGCGGTCTGGCGGCCGCCCATCAGGTCGCCCATCAGTTCGGCGACCGAGATCAGCCCGCCGCCATTGTAGCGCAGGTCGACGACGAAGTCGGTGATGCCCTGCGCGCGGAAGGCGGCGAACGCCTGGCGCAGCGCCGGCCTGGCGGTGGAGATGAAGCTGCGCAGGTTGACATAGCCGACCCGCCGCCCGTCGTCGTCGATCACCTTGGCGCCGTATCGCGTCGAAACCGGCGGCAGCTCGAAATCGGTCTTGGTCAGCGTCACTGTGCGGGTGCCGCTGCTGTCCGTCACGCGCAGCACCCGCGCCGTCCCAGCGGTGTCCGGCCCCAGCGCGTCGCTCAGCCCGGCGGTGCCCGCACCGGCGATGATGTCGGTGACGTTGCGCAGATTGGCGGTCGTCGTGCCCACCGCGACGATCTCCGCCCCGCGATCGATCAGCGCGTTGAGGGCGGGGGCGCCCTCGAACGCTTCGATCACGAACAGCCGGTTGCCGGAGGTAAGGCCGAGCCGGAGGCCGAACCCGGCGCTCGACCCGCTGTCGTAATAGGCGTCCTCCTCGGCGATCGAGGTCAGGTAGGTGAAATAACGGTCGCGGCGCTGCGACCGCGCGGTCGCGGTCAGCGCGTCGATATAGCTGCCGACGTCGGCATAGGGCGCGGGATCGAGCGTCGCCGGCAGCGTTTCCGGGAACAGATACCATTCGCGCATCTGGTCCGCAGCCCATTGCTGGCGCTCGCGCAGCGTGCAGCCGGCGGTGGCGGTCGGCGTGGGCGTCGGGGTCGGCGTCGGTGTGGGCGTCGGGCTGGGCGTCGGTGCGCTCACCGATCCGCTGCCACCGCCGCCACAGGCGGACAGCATCGCCGCCAGTCCCAGCATCGCCCCAAACCGCTGCCGCTTCGCCATGCTACGCCTCACCACCTTGCCCGTCCGGCCGGCGGGTTGTCGGCGGGGGCGACGTGCGCGTCAATCGCCATCCTCGCCATGGCGAGGGAATCGCCGCGCGCTCACAGCGGCGGCAGCGCCCAGTCGATCGGCGCCAGCCCGCGGCTTTCGAGGAAGGCGTTGGCCTGGGAGAACGGCCGCGAACCGAAGAAACCCGTGTGCGCCGACAGCGGCGACGGGTGCGGCGCCTTCAGTACCAGATGCCGCCCGCCGCGATCGACGCTGTCGACGGCCGCCGCCTTCTTCTGCGCGTGACTGCCCCACAGCAGGAACACCACCGGGGTCTCGCTGGCGTTGACCTGGCGGATCACCGCGTCGGTGAAGCGTTCCCACCCGCGCCCCTGATGTGACGCGGCCATGCCCATCTGCACCGTCAGCACCGTGTTGAGCAGCAGCACGCCCTGTTGCGCCCAATGTTCCAGAAAGCCGTGGCGCGCCGGGGCGATGCCCAGGTCGCTGTGCAGTTCCTTGTAGATGTTGACCAGGCTGGGCGGGGTGCGCACGCCCGGCCGCACCGAAAAGCACAGGCCGTGCGCCTGCCCCGGCCCGTGATAAGGATCCTGCCCGAGGATGACGACTCGCACCCGGTCGAGCGGGGTCAGGTCGAGCGCGCGGAACCACTCGCCGCCGGCGGGGAAGATCGCCTTGCCCGCCGCCTTCTCCGCAATCAGGAAGCGGCGCAGGTCGGCCATGTACGGGCTGTCGAACTCGCCTTGCAGCGGTTCGCGCCAACTGGGGTGGAGCTTGATCTCGGCCATGGCGACGGTTGATCGCGCGGTGGCCGCGCTGTCAATCGCGTGGCCCGCACATATCACCGCACCCACAAAGAAAGCCGCCATCGCTCAGCAACTTGGCGGCCGGCAGGGCGTTGATGCCCCACGCTTGCCGATCCCGACCAATACCGGCCGGCGCCCACGTCATCCCTCTGCCACAGGAGAGCCCCATGGGCCTGTTCACCAAGGATATCGCCACCTTCGACGATCTGTTCCTGCACCAGCTTCAGGACGTCTATTATGCGGAGAACCAGATCACCAAGGCGCTGCCCAAGATGATCGACAAGGCGACCGACCCCGCGCTCAAGGGCGGGTTCGAGACGCATCTGCGCGAAACCGAGGGCCAGATCCGCCGCCTCGACGAGATTTTCGGGTTGCTGGGTCAGGAGCCGAAGGGCGTGACGTGTCCGGCGATCGACGGCATCATCAAGGAAGCCAACGAGGTGGCCGGCGACATCGCCGACAAGCGCGTGCTTGATGCGGCGCTGATCGCGTCCGCACAGGCGGTCGAGCATTATGAGATCACGCGCTATGGCACGTTGATCGCCTGGGCCAGGCAGCTCGGCCAGACTCGCGCCGCCGAGATCCTGCAGGAAACGCTGGAGGAGGAACGCAGCACCGACGAGAAGCTCACGGCGATGGCGGAGACGCGGGTCAACGTACAGGCGGAACTCGCCCCGGCCTGAACCCCGCAATCCTTCCACGGTCGCCCCACCGGGCGGTTTCGTCCGTTCGCGCCACCCCGGCCGGCGCGAACGGACGAATTTGCGGTGCTGCGTTCCGCTGCGCGCGCGGCTAAGTGTCCCCTCACGATCGAGGAGGAGCTGTCATGACCGTCACCGGAAGCTGCCATTGCGGCAATGTGGGCTACATGATCGACGGGCCGGCGCCATCTGCGGCGGTGACATGCAACTGCTCGATGTGTCGACGCAAGGGGTCGCTGCTCCATTTCGTGCCGGCGGAAGCGGTTACCGTGACCGGACGCGAATCGCTGACCGGCTACACCTTCAACACCCACAAAATCCGGCACCAGTTCTGCGCGACCTGCGGCGTTGCGCCGTTCAGCGAGGGGACCGCGCCCGACGGCAGGGCGATGGTCGCGCTGAACCTGCGCTGCGCCGACGCGCTTGACCTCGATTCGCTGGAGATCAGCCATTTCGACGGTGCGGCGCTCTGATGCACGTCGAACACAGCGCCTGCGCCGACGCGGCCCCCGCCATCGCCTTCGACGATTTCCTGCGGGTCGACATCCGCATCGGCACCATTGTCGAGGCGCGCGATTTCCCCGAGGCGCGCAAGCCCGCCTATCGCCTGCTGATCGATTTCGGCGACCCGATCGGACGCAAGGCGTCGTCGGCGCAGATCACCGAACATTATGCGCCCGAAACGCTGGTCGGGCGCCAGGTCGCGGCGGTGGTCAACTTCCCGCCGCGCCAGATCGGCCCAATGATGAGCGAGGTGCTGACGCTCGGCTTTCCCGACGCGGATGGAAAGGTGGTGCTGATCGGCCCGTCGGTGCCGGTCCCCGACGGCGGGCGGCTGTTCTAGGGTCCCGGCCATTCCTGCGGTTGATAACCGGCATTCGGTTCCGTCATTACCCACCCGCGCCGATTTCGGCGCAGAGCGGGCGGCTGCACCATGGGGACATCGGACATGACGGATATCGATCGCGACGCGGAAATGAACGACCTGCGCATGAGCGAGGGCGCGCGCCCGCTGTTCGACGCGGTGAAGCGGCACATCGCGGAGAATGTCGACCCGATCACCGAGGAATTCTATCGGCTGGGCCACGACCGCAAGAATCGCTGGGAATGGGCGCCGGGCCAGCTTGAATTGCTCGAGACCGCCAAGGCCAAGGCGCGCGCGGCAGGATTGTGGAACTTCTTCCTGCCCGACGCGCACACCGGGCAGGGGCTCGCCAACCTCGACTATGCCTATATCGCCGCCGAGCTGGGCAAGTCCCCGCTGGCGTCGGAGACACTCAATTGCTCCGCGCCCGACACCGGCAACATGGAGGTGCTGGAGCGCGTCGGCACGCCCGAACAGAAGGCGCGCTGGCTCGAACCGCTGCTGGAGGGCAAGATCCGCTCCGCCTATGCGATGACCGAGCCGGGCGTGGCGTCGTCGGATGCGAAGAACGTGCGGACCAGCGCGGTGCTCGACGGCGATGAATGGGTGATCAATGGAGAGAAGTTCTTCATCACCGGCGCCGGCGATCCGCGCTGCAAGGTGATGATCTGCATGGTGCGGACCAGCCCCGATGCCCCCGCGCACCAGCAGCAGTCGCAGATCCTGGTGCCGATCGACACGCCGGGGGTGACCGTGGTCGGGCCGATGTGCGTGTTCGGCGACGACCATGCGCCCTATGGCCATATGCACATCAAGCTCGAGAATGTCCGCGTCCCGCATGACAATATCCTGCTGGGCGAAGGGCGCGGCTTCGAGATTTCGCAGCTTCGCCTTGGGCCGGGCCGCATCCACCATTGCATGCGCACCATCGGCAAGGCGGAGATCGCGCTCGACCTGATGGTCAAGCGCGGTAACGCGCGGGAGGCGTTCGGCCGGTCGCTGCTGATGCTGGGCAAGAACCTGGAACTGGTTTCCCGCGCGCGGATCGAGATCGAGGCGATGCGACTGATCGTGCTGAAGGCGGCGCGGGCGATGGACGTGCTCGGCAACCGTGAGGCGCGGGTGTGGGTCAGCATGGCCAAGGCGATGGTGCCCGAGCGTACCTGCCGCATCATCGACGAGGCGATCCAGATCCACGGCGCAGCCGGATTGTCGCAATGGACGCCGCTCGCCGATCTTTACGCCGACGTTCGCCACCTGCGCTTCGCCGATGGGCCGGACGAGGTGCATCACATGGTGGTCGGCCGCGCCGAAGCGGCGCGCCATTGAGGGTGCCCGGCGCTGGCATCGGCGTGGCGCTGGCGCTGCTCGCGCCCGCCGCTGCCCATGCGCAGGACCATCGCGGCGATGAAGGGGCCGGCGATGACGTGATTGTCACCGCGCAGCGGCGCGCGCAGGCGTCGCGCGACGTGCCGATCTCGCTGACCGTTCTCGACGGCGGCGAGCTGGAACAGCAGGCGGCGCTCAACCTCGACCGGATCGGTGCGCAGGTGCCCAACCTGTACCTCGCGCGCAATTTCGGCACGACGTCGGGCGCGCTGGTGTTCATGCGCGGGGTGGGAGAAGGCGATTCGATCTTCACCAACGATCCGCCGGTCGGCATCTACCTCGACGACGTGCTGTTGCCGCGCTCGACGGGTGCGATGCTCGACCTGAGCGACATCGACCGGATCGAGGTGCTGCGCGGGCCGCAGGGCACCCTCTACGGCCGCAACACCAGCGGCGGCGCGATCCGCATCATCACCCGCCGCCCCGACCCCGCCCATGCCGACGCCATGGCCGACGCGACGATCGGCAGCTTCGGACGAATCGATGTGCGCGGCGCGGCCAATGCGCCGCTGTCGGACCGCGCTGCGCTGCGCGTGTCGCTGCTGTCGCGCACCCAGCGCGGCTGGGGTCGCAACCTGACCGACGGCGCGCGGGTCAACGGGCAGGATGTCCAGGCCGCGCGCGCCAGCCTGTTGTGGGACATGCCCGCTGGCGGATCGGCGCAGCTATCCGCCGACTACAGCGACGAGCGGTCCGCCCCGCGCTTCCCGCAGCAGTTCGCTCCCGATCCGGCGACGCCGGGGCGGTACCTCAACCGTTTCGTCGCGCCGGATGGGTCGATCGACAATTTCCGCTCCGCCGACACCAATCCGCTCAACGACACGCTGACCGGCGGCGCATCGTTGCGACTGAGCTGGCCGCTGGGCGACGGCACGCTGACCGCGATCAGCGGCTATCGCGCGCTCCGGTCGCAGATCGGGTTCGATCAGACCGCCAACGCGTCCGGCATCGGCGCCAACATCATCCTGTTGCAGGACCAGCGCCAGCACAGCTTTAGCCACGAACTGCAATATGCCGGTACGCTGGCCGGCGGCCGGGTCGATTATGTCGCCGGGCTGTTCCACTTCACGGAGCATAATGATCAAATGACCGCGATCAGCGGCGCCGTCCCGGCCGGATCGCCGGCCGCACGCTTCCTGACCGGCGATTTCTTTGCGGCGCCGTCGCGGTCGGGTGGGGATCTTGGCAATTGGTCGCCCTATCGCCCGCAACTCGATACGCGCAGCCTGTCGGCGTTCGCGACGGTGACCGCGCGGGTGGCGCGCCGCCTGAACCTCAGCGCCGGGTTGCGTTTCACCGACGAAGTAAAGCGGTACGACGTGCGCTTCCTCACCGCGCCGGGCGAGACATTGATCCTGCCCGACGGCACCGAGGCGCACCGCCGCATCCGCCAGGGCTGGCGCGATCTCTCGCCCCGGCTGGCGATCGATTACACGCTCGAACGCGGCGACCTGCGCGCGTTGCTCTATGCAAGCGCGGCGAAGGGCTTTCGCAGCGGCAGCTTCGACGGGCGCGCGCGCAACATCGATTTCGTTCTGCACCGTCAGGGCGCGATCGCCCCCGAGACGCTGTGGAGCTACGAAGGCGGGGTCAAGGCCGGCGCGCTGGGCGGGCGGCTGACCGCGAACGTCGACTATTTCGTCAACGACTACACCAACATCGCCTTCTCGGCCGCGCGCGCCAATCTGTCGCCGCCCGAGATCTTTCGCCAGAATGTCGGCGACGCCCGCATCGCGGGGTTGGAGGCGGACATCTCGGTTCGACCGGTGCGCGGGGTCGAGGTCGGCGGGTGGCTCGCGACGCTGGACGACCGGATCACGCGGCTGGCGGCCAGCCCCGGCTGTACCGCGTTCGTCGCCGACGAACGTCGCCTCGATCTGCGCTTTACCCCGGCGCGGCGGTTCGCGGGGCGCGCCAGCTTCGAGCATCGCACGCGGCTGGGCCGGTTCCGCATAGGCGGCGACTATACGGGGTCCAGTCCCTATTCGATCGCGCTGTGCAACGAACCGCAGCACCGCGTCGACAATATGGAACAGCTCAACGCCCAGTTCGGCTGGGATTCGGTGCGCGGCGGCTGGTCGGTGATCGTCGCCGGCACCAATCTGACCGACCGACGCTGGAACACGGGCAGCGTCGGGGTGATCGGCTATCCCGCCGAACCGCGTCAGATCAACCTGACGGTGCGCCGCCGCTGGTGACCGGCCGGCGCCGCCGGACCGCGTGAAAACCCGCACTGATCGTGCCGCGCCACCGCCGCACAGCATTGACTTGGCTTCCAAGTCTAATATAGCACTCGGTAACAAAATAAGCCGAGCAGTAAATTGCGCGGCGGGCTGGAGAGGAGTGGCGTGATGGTACAATCGGGCGCGATGCGGAGCTGGATGCGGGCAGGGGTGTGCGTGCTGGCGCTCGCGATGAGCGATGCTGCCTTCGCGCAGGACGCGCCGGCCAGCGACCCGGCCGCGCAGTCGGCGGACGGCTTGGGCGAGATCGTCATCACCGGCTCGCGCGCGATCAAGGACGGCGCCAACGCGCCGACCCCGGTGGCGGTGGTCTCCAGCGAACAGCTTTCCGCGGCGGCGCCGGGCAACATGGCCGAGGCGCTGGTCCAGCTGCCGGTGTTCAGCGGCTCTTTCAAGCCGAGTTCGGCCGGCTCCAATCACTCGGCGTCGGGCGGCGGCGCCAGCCTGCTCGCGCTGCGCGGCCTCAGCCCGACCCGCACGCTCGTGCTACTCGACGGCAAGCGGATCGTGCCGACGACGATCAGCGGCACCACCGACGTCAACCTGATCCCGCAGGGGCTGGTCAGCCGTGTCGACGTGGTCACCGGCGGCGCATCGGCGGCCTATGGCTCCGACGCGGTCGCCGGCGTGGTCAATTTCGTGCTCGATTCGCGCTTTCAGGGGGTGAAGGGCTATGTCCAGGGCGGCTTGTCGTCGCGCGGCGACGCGGGGTCGCAAAAGGCCAATCTGACCGCCGGCACCAGCGCCGCCGGCGGCCGGCTGCACCTGCTCGCCTCGTTCGACTATTTCCGGCAAAAGGGCATCAATCTCGACTATAACGGCCGCACCTGGGCGGAGCAGGGCTGGACGTTCATTCCGGCCAGCGCGACCTCTTCGCAGCTGGTGATCGTGCCCGACGGGCGCGATGCCTATGCGACCGCCGGCGGGACGATCACCGGCTGCCAGCCGGCAGGCGTCGCCTGTCCGCTGGCACTGACGCGTTTCCAGTCCGACGGCACGCTCACCGCCTTCCACACCGGCAGCAACCTTGGCACCGCCGCCGCCAGCGGGGGCGACGGCGCCGCACGCCGCGCGCAGCTGGTGCCGACGCTCGATACCAAGAACGTGTTCGCCCGCGCCTCGTTCGACGTCTCCGATTCGCTGACCGCCTATGTCGAGGGGACCTATGGCAAGGTCGGCATCGAATATTTCGGTGCCAACAACACCAACGTCCTGTCGACCAATTCGCTGACGATCTTTTCCGACAACGCCTATCTGCCGCAGGCGGTGCGTTCGGTGATGGCGGCGAACGGCATCAATTCCTTCTCGATGCAGCGGATCAATTACGAGCTTGGTCCGGTGAACTATTACACCGATACCGAGACCTATCGCATCGTCGGCGGCCTGAACGGCAGGCTGTCGGACAAGTGGAGCTTCTCCAGCTACGTCCAGTACGGCCGGTCGGATTCGCGCTACCGCATCACCAACAACCAGATCGTCGACAACATTTTCAACGCGGTCGACGCGGTCGTCGACCCGGCGAGCGGGCAGGTGGTGTGCCGGTCGACCCTGCTCGGAACGGCGGCGGGCGCGGGCTGCGTCCCGATCAACCTGTTCGGCGCGGGCGCCGCATCGGGCGCGGCGATCAACTATGTCACCGGCACGTCGGACACGCGGATCGAAAGCCGCCAGCTGGTCGCCGCCGCCGACATCCGGGGCGAGCTGTTCAGCTTGGCGTCCGATCCGATCACCGTCGCGTTCGGTGGCGAATACCGGCGCGAGGAAGGACAGGTCACCAACGATCCGACCAGCGCGCGCACCCGCGACGGCACCGGCATCCGCGGTTATCCGGCGGCGCAACAGGGCCTGTTCGGCGGCTATCTCTACAGCCTGAACGGCCTGCCGCTGAAGGGCGACTTCAACGTCAAGGAAGCCTTCGCCGAAATCAACGCGCCGCTGCTGTCGGATACCCCCGGCTTCGACCGGCTCGATCTGAACGCCGCGATCCGTTACGCCGACTACAGCACCGTCGGCGGCGAGACGACGTGGAAGGTCGGCGGCATCTGGCAGCCGATCCCCGACATCCGTTTCCGCGGCACACGCTCACGCGATATCCGCGCGCCGAACATCCAGGAACTCTACACCGTATCGAACCAGATCAACGGCGCGTCGGCCTCCGACCCACAGCTGGGCGGCGCGCGCACCGTGTTCCTGCAGCGCCAGACCGGCAACCGCAATCTGGCCGCCGAAGTCGCTGATTCGACCAACGTGGGCGTGGTGTTGCGGCCGCGCTTCCTGCGTGGGTTCACCGCGTCGGTCGACTATTTCAAGATCAAGATCCGCGACGTCATCGCCCAGCCGACCGTGCAGCAGGTCGTCGACGATTGCGGCCTGTCGAGCTGTTCGCTGATCCAGCGCAACAGCGATGGAACGATCAACGTCGTCATCACCCCCAACCAGAACCTTGGCCTGCTCGAAACCGACGGCGAGGATTACGAACTGGGTTATGCCACCACGCTCGGCTCTGGGCGGCTCAACCTGCGGCTGCTGGCGACCCACACCCGGCAACTGGCGCTGACCGTGAACGGGCGCAAGATCGACCGGGTCGGCGACCTCAACGTGCTGCAGAACGTCAATCCGCCCGCCGCCGTCGAATGGACGGGCTCGTTCAGCGTCGACTGGCGCAACGACAGGTGGCACCTGTTCGCGCAGGAACGCTACGTCGGTTCGGGCCACCTCGACAGCACGGTGACCTATGCCCCCGGCATCGACACCAATGTGCCGGCGGTGTGGTACACCGACGCCACGATCGGCTACAAACTGCCGACGTCGAGCGGCAACATGGAGCTCTACGCCACGATCAACAATCTGTTCGATCAGGATCCGCCGATCACCCCGAACGGATCGCCGACCGCGCCGCGCGCGGCCAACGGCGGCATCTATGACCTGATCGGGCGCTATTACACCATGGGCCTGCGCGTGAAATTCTGACGCGCGTTCCCTCTCCGCCGGGCCGATCGATCGCGGTCCGGCGGCTTTACGTTGCGCACGCGGCACAGGCGGCCGGTTGCGGACAAGGTCCGCTCATCCTAGGAATGGCGCGATGACCGAACGGCTACCCCTTCGTCAGCGCAAGGCGGAGCGCACCCGCAACGACATCATTCGTTCGGCGATGACGCTGTTCGAGCGCCAGGGCTATGTCGAGACGACGCTCAACCAGATCGCCGACCTCGCCGAAATCCACAAGCAGACCGTGCTGCGCTACTTCGCGACCAAGGAAGACATCGCGCTGGCGCTGCACCTCGCCACGCTCGAACAGTTCCGCGATGCGCTGGAACGCCCCGATCGCGTAGTCTCCGTGCTGGAAAGCTGGCGCGAACATGTCGTCAAATGGTCGCGCCGGATCGGCGCCAACCCGCGCCAGTTCCAGTTCGGCCGCTCGCTGGCGCTGAATGACCGGATCATGGGCCACATGCTGCTGGTCGAGCGCCGCTACGAAGCGATGCTCGCCGAAGCTTTCTCGCGCGAAGCGGGCCTTGATCCGGAAACCGACCTTCATTCTAAACTGCTCGCCGTGATGCTCGTCGCGGGCAATTTCAGCGTGTCGAGCGAATGCTATCGCCGCGACGACGCGGGCGCGCTCGAAAGCGCCTGCACCGCGGTGGTCGATCACGCCGCCGCGCACTTCTCCCGCTAACCCATCCCCCACGCGAACCCGCGCTGCATCGGCGGTTGACTGCGGCTGTTGCGAAAAATATACCGAGAATAATTATCGACCCGGTTCGCATTCGGGCGATGGAGGAGACGGTGATGGCGCTTGTGAAGGTTCGGTCTGATCTGACCGCCAGCGTGTGGAAGGTGGAGGTCGCGGTCGGCCAGACCGTCGCCGAGAACGACGTGCTCGCCATCCTCGAATCGATGAAGACGGAAATCCCGGTCGAGGCGCCGGTCGCT
>NZ_DATMGG010000011.1:0-12199 GCF_035555815.1 Sphingomonas sp. | reverse complement strand
TCATCCTGGCGTCGGCGGTGCCGGGCATCTTCTCCGCCGGCGCCGACCTGGCTGAACTGGGCACGCTGCCCAACGATCCGCCCGCGCGCGGCGCGTTTCGTCGGACGATGGCGGAGGGGATCGAGGCGATCGCCGCGCTGCCGATGCCGGCGATCGCGGCGGTCGACGGCGGCTGTTACGGCGCGGCGGTGGCGCTGGCGATCGCCTGCGACCTGCGCGTCGCGGGGGATGGTGCGGTGTTCGCCACCACGCCGGCCAGGCTGGGCATCGGCTATCCCGGCAGCGACGTCGCCAGACTGATCGCGCGGATCGGGCAGGGACAGGCGGCCCGGATGCTGTTGTCGGCCGATCCGATCTGCGCCGACGAAGCGCACCGCATCGGGCTGGCCGAATTGCGCGCGCCCGATGCCGGGGCGGCGGCGCGAGCACTGGCCGGGCGCATCGCCGCGCTGGCGCCCGGCGCGGTGGCACAGCTCAAGCGCACCATCGCCGATCCGCTCTCGCCACGGGTCGCGCCTGATTTCGAGGCCGCGTTCGGCGCCGCCGAGTTCGCGGAGCGTCTCGCCGCCTTTCGCGAGCGTGCGCGATGAGCCCCGATATCCTGCCCGGCACCGGCAACGTGCTGCTGGTGTGCGATCATGCCTCCAATGCGGTGCCCGCCGGTATTGACCTCGGCATCGCGCCCGACCTGCTCGGCCGGCACATCGCGATCGATATAGGCGCGGGGGCGCTGACCCGCGCGCTCGCCGTGCGGATCGGCGCACCGGCGGTCGTCGCCACGGTCTCGCGGCTGGTGATCGACACCAATCGGGAGGTCGATCACCCGACGCTGATCCCGCCGGTCAGCGACGGTCATCCGATCCCGGGCAACGTCGGCGCCGACCGCTTCGATCGCATCGCCCGTTTCCACGCCCCCTATCACCGCGCCATCGCCGCCCGCATACGCGCGCATCGCCCGCGCCTGATCCTCGGCATCCACAGCTTCACTCCGCGCCTCGAAAGCGCCGCTGCCGCCGCCGATCGGCCGTGGCAGATCGGTATCCTGTCCAACCGCGATCGCCGCGCGGTCGGGCCGGCGCTGGCGTTTCTGGCCGGGCAGGGGCTGATCGTCGGCGACAACCAACCCTATTCGGGGCGCGTGCTCAATGCGACGCTCAACCGCCACGGCGAGGGGCAAGGCATCGCCTCTGCGGGAATCGAGATTCGCAACGACCTGCTCGACGATGCCGCCCAGATCGCTCGCTGGGCCGAAATCCTGGCGCAAATGATTGCGGCGGTGGGTAAGGACCTTGCGTGAACATCCGATCTCGCGACATAGGCGGAATGTGATGCCGATGCGGAAATCCAGCCTGATCGTCCTGCTGGCGCTGGCCGGCTGCGGCTCGGGCAGGTCCGATCCGGCGGCGATCGCCCGTGCCGATGCGGAGGCGAAGGCATCGGGTGATCGGGTCGATTGCGCCCCGCCCGGCGCCGACACCTTCGCCCCGGTCTGCACCATCCAGCGGGAGCGCGGCGCGGACGGGCTGGTCCTGACGATCCGCCAGCCCGACGGCGGCTTCCACCGCCTGCGCAAGACCCAGGACGGTCGGGGCGTGATCGCGGCCGACGGCGCCGAGCCGGCGGTGGTCAGCGTGGTCGATCCAGCGACGATCGAGGTCGCCATCGGCGGTGCGCGCTATCGCCTGCCCGCGACCGTGGGTCCGTTGCCCAAGGCACCATGACGCCGATCGAGGGGCAGCCGATCCTGACCGCCGCGGCGATGCGCGCGGCGGAGGATCGCGTGATCGCGGCCGGCACCACCGTCGGGACGCTGATGGAGCGCGCCGGCGCCGGTGTGGCTCAGGCGGTCCACCGTCTGGCCGGTTCCGCGCCGGTGCTGATCCTGTGCGGGCCGGGCAACAACGGCGGGGATGGCTATGTCGCCGCGCGAGTGCTGCGTGAACGCGGCGCCACCGTGCGCGTCGCCGCGCTGGCCGAGCCGAGGACCGAAGCCGCCGCCGCCGCGCGGGCCGGCTGGACCGGCCCGGTCGACGCATTTCCCGACGACTCGGCGTACAGCCCGGTAGTGGTCGATGCGGTGTTCGGCACCGGCCTGTCGCGCCCGGTCGAGCCGGCGGCGATGCGCGCGATCGACGCATTGGTGCAAACGGCCCGCCTGTCGATCGCGGTCGACCTGCCCAGCGGCGTCGACACGGACACCGGGGCGGAGATCAACCGCTTCCAGATCCCGCAGTTCACGCACACGCTGGCGCTGGGCGCGCTCAAACCGGCGCACCTGCTCCAGCCGGCGGCTGCCGCCTGTGGCACGACCCGACTGGTCGACATCGGGCTGGATCTCGATTTGACCGCGTCGCCGCGCGACAATGTCAGCGCCGACGAAACGATCGGGCGCCCGCGCATGCGCCCGCCGCAACCGTGGATGCACAAATTTTCGCGCGGGATGGTCGCGGTGATCGGCGGCGCGATGCCGGGCGCGTCGGCGCTGGCGGTGCAGGCGGCGATGCGCGCCGGGGCCGGCTATGGCCTGCTGCTGACGAACGCCCCGGTGGAGGTGGCCCACGCCGTGGTGCAGCGCCCCTGGTCGTCGGAGACATTGAGCGCCGCGATCGCCGGCAAGCGCAACGTCGCGGTGGTCGTCGGCCCCGGCCTTGGCCGCGACGCGGGGGCGACCCCCCGGCTCGAGGCGGCGATCGCCACCGAGCGGCCGCTGGTGATCGACGGCGACGCGCTGCACCTGCTGCGGGACCGGCATTTCGATCTGTTCCGCGCGCGCGCGGCGGCTGGCGATCGTGATCCGCGCGTCGTGCTCACCCCGCATGAGGGGGAGTTCCAGGCGCTGTTCGGGGACTGGTCGGGGTCGAAGATCGACGCGGCGCGCGACGCGGCGCGGCGATCGGGCGCGATAGTTGTGTTCAAGGGCCCCGATACCGTCGTGGCGCATCCCAACGGGCACACCAACACCGCGCTTCCCGTCAGTGCGTGGCTGTCGACCGCCGGGACCGGCGACGTGCTGGCCGGTATCATCGGGGCGACCGTCGCCGCCGGGGCATTCGACGCGGTCGAGGCTGCGGTGTGGATGCACGGCGAGGCGGCGCGGCGGCTGGGCGGAGCGTTCATCGCCGACGATCTGGTGCGCGCGCTTTCCGCGGTGCGGGCCGCGTTGTGAGCGTCGCGGAGATCGTTCGCGTCGCCGCGCGCGGCGATGGCGTCACCGCCGATGGTCGCCACGCCGCGTTCGCCGCGCCCGGTGATCTGCTCCATCCCGACGGCGCGCTGTCGCCGGGGCCGCACCACCGGACACCGCCGTGCCAGCACTTTCCAGTATGTGGCGGGTGTCAGCTTCAACATCTTGATGATGAAAGCTATTCGGCATTCGTGGGCGATCGCGTGGTGGGCGCGTTGACGGCGCAGGGGTTGGCTGCGGACGTGCGGCTGCCGATCCTTTCGCCGCCCCACGGCCGTCGCCGCGCGACGCTCCACGCCGAGCGGCGCGGGCGGCGGGTGCTGCTCGGCTTCACCGAGGGCGCCAGCCACCGGATCGTCGATATGCGCGAATGCTGGGTGCTCGCACCCGAACTGTTCGCGCTGCTCGCGCCGCTGCGCGGCCTGCTTACGACGCTGATGCCCGATCGTGGTCGCGCCAACATCCACCTCGCGCTGACTGATCGCGGGCCGGACGTGCTGATCGAATCGAAGATCGCCGAATCGTTGGCGGCGGCAGAGGGCATCGTCACCTTTGCCGAGCGGCATGGCGTCGCAAGGATCGCGGTCGACGAAGGGCTCGGCCCGGAAACGCGGTGGGAGCCGGAGCCGGTGACGATCACGCTGGGCGGGGTCGCGGTGCCGTTTCCCCCGGCCAGCTTCCTCCAGGCGACGCGCCACGGCGAGGCGGCGCTGGTCGCGGCCGTGCGCGAAGCGGTGGGCACGCCCGCCGCGACCGCCGATCTGTTCGCTGGCCTCGGCACCTTCACCTTTGCCTTGCCGGGCAAGGTCTATGCGGCGGAGGCGGCGCGCGATGCGATCCTGGCGTTGAAGGCGGCGGCGGGGGCGGCGCGCCGAATGGTGTTCGCCGAGCATCGCGATCTCTTCCGCCGGCCGTTGACGCCCACCGAACTGGACCGGTTCGACGCGGTCGTGATCGACCCACCCCGCGCCGGCGCCCGCGATCAGGTCGAGCAACTGGCCGGATCACGCGTTGCTCGTATTGCCTATGTATCGTGCAATCCCAGTAGCTTCGCACGTGATGCCAAGCTTTTGTGCGAGGGTGGATATCGCCTCGACTGGGTGCAGCCGGTTGGGCAGTTCAACTGGTCGACGCATGTTGAACTGGCGGCGGCGTTCAGTCGTCAGGGGTAATCCGCGCGGATGAAGTAGAGGCCGTCCGGTGGCGCGTTCAGCCCCAGTGTCGCCCGATCCCGCGCCTCCAGCGCGCGGGCCATGTCGTCCGGCGCCCATTTGCCCTGGCCGACCAGCGCCAGGCATCCGACCATCGAGCGCACCTGATGATGGAGGAACGATCGCGCGGAGGCATGGACGGTGATCCGCTCGCCGTCGGCCACCACGTCCAGCCGGTCGAGTGTGCGCAGCGGGCTATCGGCCTGACAATGTGCCGAGCGGAAGGTGGTGAAGTCATGCCGCCCGATCAGATGCCGTGCGCCCTCGGCCATCGCTTCGATATCGAGCGCGGTCGGAATACGCCACATCAGCCCCCGGTCGAACGTTAGCGGCGCGCGGCGGGTTACGATCCGGTATTGATAATGGCGTGCAACACACGAGAATCGCGCGTGCCAATCGTCCGGCACTACCTCGCAGGCGAGGATCGCGACCGGATCGGGCCGCAGCCGCGCGTTGAGCGCCTCCATCAGCCGGAACGCCGTGATCGGCTTGGGCGTGTCGAGATGCGCGCGCATCCCCGTGGCATGGACGCCCGAATCGGTGCGCCCGGCGGCGTGAACCAGCACCTGTTCGCCGGTGATCGCCTCCGCCGCCGCCTCGATCGCGCCCTGTACGCTGGGGCCGTGATCCTGCACCTGCCAGCCCATGAACGGGCGGCCGTCATATTCGATCGTCAGCGCGAAGCGGGTCATGCCAGCCGCGTACCCGCCGGCGCGGAAAACCCGCGCAAAAACTCGTCTGGCGTCATGACACCGCGCCCCGCGCGCTGGACCAAAGTCGGCCGGATCGCACCTGTGCCACAGGCGATGGTCAACACGTTGTCGATGATCGTGCCCGGCGCGCCGTCCGTCGCCACCACTTCCGCCGCGAGGATTCGCACGCGCTCCCCCGCAATCTCGACATAGGCGCCGGGCGGGTTGAACGCCCGGACCTGCCGCGCCGCCGCCTCCGCCGTATCGCTCAGGTCGATGCGCCATTCGCTCTTGTCGATCTTGGCGGCATAGGTCACGCCACCGCCGGGCTGGGCCACCGGCGGGTAGCCGGTGAGATCGGCGAGCACGTCCACCATAAGCGCCGCGCCGATCGCGGCGAGCTCGCCAGTCAGCGCCCCGGCGGTCTTGCCGTCGACGGTGGTCCGCGCCTCCGCCCGCACCGGCCCGGTATCGAGTCCAGCCTCCATCTGCATGATGCACACACCGGTGTCGGCGTCTCCGGCCAGGATCGCGCGCTGGATTGGAGCGGCGCCGCGCCAGCGCGGCAGAAGCGAGGCATGGACGTTGAGGCAGCCGTGCACCGGCGCATCCAGCACGGCTTGCGGCAGGATCAGGCCGTAGGCGGCGACCACCGCGACATCCGCCGCCAGCGCGGCGAAATCGGCCTGCGCCTCCGCCCCCTTGAGCGACACCGGCGTGCGGACCGGAATGCCGAGCATCTCGGCACGGGCGTGGACAGGGGAGGGCACGAGCGCCTTGCCTCGCCGTCCCCCGGGCCGTGGCGGCTGGCTGTAGGCGGCGATGACGTCATGCCCGGCCTCGACCAGCGCGTCGAGCACCGGCACCGCGAAATCGGGCGTTCCCATGAAGATGATGCGCATGTCGCTTCAGGACACCGTGGCGTCCGCCTGCGCAACCCCCTATCTGTTCCGCATGGCTTCCCCAGAGATCGAGACGCTCACCCAGGCGCTGGCGCGATTGCCGGGCCTTGGCCCGCGTTCCGCGCGCCGCGCGGTGCTCCATTTGCTCAAGCGGCGCGAGGCGGCGCTCGGCCCGCTGCTGGCCGCGCTGGCGGCGGTCAATGATCGGCTGGCGACCTGTTCGACCTGCGGCAATGTCGACACTACCGATCCGTGCGCGATCTGCGCCGATCCGCGCCGCGACGCGCGCGCGCTGTGCGTGGTCGAGGAGGTGGCGGACTTATGGGCGCTCGATCGGTCGCGGCTGTTCCCCGGCCGTTTCCATGTGCTGGGCGGGCGGCTGTCGGCGCTGGAGGGGGTGCGGCCGGAGGATCTGGCGATCGACGGTCTCGTCCGGCGAATCGCGGCCGGCGGCATCGATGAAGTGGTGCTGGCGATGAACGCGACTCTGGAGGGGCAGACCACCGCCCACTACATCGCTGAACGGATCGAGAGCTATCCGGTGCGCGTCACCCAATTGGCGCACGGCCTGCCGGTGGGCGGCGAACTGGACTATCTGGACGAGGGGACGCTGGCGCAGGCGCTGCGCGCGCGGCGCCCGGTCGCTTGACGCTCACCGGCGGGCGGCTTAGCGCGCCTGTCATGACCGTGATGACCATCCTCGAAATCCCGCACCCTGGCCTGCGCGAAGTCGCCCAGCCCGTGGCGGAGATCACCGACCAGACCCGCGCGCTGATCGACGACATGTTCGACACGATGTACGACGCGCGCGGCATCGGCCTGGCCGCGACCCAGGTCGGCGTGACCCAGCGCGTCGTGGTGATCGACCTGCAGGAACCCGCCGAGCCGGAGGGCGAGCCGGTGCGCGATCCCAGGACGTTTGTGAACCCCGAACTGGTGTGGCTGAGCGAAGAGACGGCGAACTACAATGAGGGATGCCTGTCGATTCCCGAGCAATATGCCGAGGTCGAGCGCCCCGCGCGCTGCCGGGTAAAGTGGCTCGACCGCGACGGCGTGGCGCATGAGGAGGAGATGGACGGACTGCTGTCCACCTGCATCCAGCATGAGATCGACCATCTCAACGGCGTGTTGTTCATCGACCATCTGTCGCGGCTGAAGCGCGACATGATCGTCAAGAAGCTGAACAAGGCGCGCAAGGCGGCCTGAGCCCGAACTCGCGCCGGGTCACACTCGCGCCGGGGCACCAGTCGCGTCGGGTCCAGCCGCGCCGGGTCACACCCGCGCCGGAACGCGCCGGAACGGGTGGATAGCGGGCCGCTACGGCTTGCCGGGCGGGGCGGGCGCGGATAGGTTCGCCGTCTGTTCCCTCGCCCGAGTTTTGCCATGGACCCCATTGTTTTTCTGCTGATCCTGATCGCGCTGGCGGCGGGGGTGGCGATCGGCTGGTATCTCGGCAATCGCGCGGTCGCGGCCGCGCGCGCCGAACGCGATGCGCGGGAGGCCGACTTCAAGACCGCGATCGCCGATCTCGCCGTCGCGTCCGAACGGGTGCGCGAGATGCCCGAATTGCGCGAGGCGTTGGAGATCACCACGCAGGAACGCGACCGCGCCCGGCTCGAGCTGATGGAGGTTCGGACCAAGGCGAGCGGGTTCGAGGAACGCTTCGCCGAGTTCAAGGCCGATCGCGAGGTCATGACCGCGCAGTTCCGCGAACTGGGCGCCGCCGTGCTGACCGAGGCGCAGTCCACCTTCCTCAAGCGCGCCGATGAGCGTTTCGGGCAAGCGGGCGAGGCAAATGAAGCCAAGATCAAGGCGTTATTGTCCCCTGTTGAGATCACGTTGAAGCGGTACGAGGAAGGCTTGGCCAAGGTCGAGCGCGACCGGATCGACAGCTATGCCGGGCTGCGCGAGGCGGTCGAGCAGGTTCGCGCGGGGCAGGGGCAGGTCCGGGAGGAGACCGCCCGGCTGGTCAACGCGCTGCGCTCCAGCCCAAAGGCGCGTGGCCGCTGGGGCGAACAATCGCTCAAGAACGTGCTCGAACAGGCCGGGCTGTCGCCGTTCGCCGATTTTCAGCAGGAAGTGGTGGTCAACAGCGATGAGGGGGTTCTGCGTCCCGACGTCATCGTCCGCCTGCCGGGCGGGCGGCAACTGGTGATCGACGCGAAGTGCTCGCTCAACGCCTTTCTCGATGCCAGCGACGCCACCGACGACGAAACGCGCAACGCGTGTTTGCGGGCCCACGCCGCGTCGGTGCGCAACCACGCCCAGCAGCTCGGCTCCAAAAGCTATTGGGACAAGTTCGGGGACGCCGCCGACTATGTCGTGATGTACATCCCGGGCGAGCATTTCCTGTTCGCCGCGCTGGAGCAGGACGCCCGGCTGTGGGAATGGGCGATCGAGCGCAAGGTGCTGCTGGCGACCCCCACCAATCTGGTCGCGATCGCACGCACCGTCGCCAATATCTGGCGGCAGGAAAAGCTGGTCGATGAGGCGCGGGCGGTCGATGCGCTCGGCAAGGAACTGCACGAGCGGCTGTCGGTCGCGGCGACCCACCTGCGTCGGGTCGGCGGCGGGCTCAATTCGGCGGTCGACAATTACAACAAGTTCGTCTCGAGCTTCGAGGGCCGGGTGCTGGTCTCCGCCCGCCGCTTCCGCGACCTGAGTGTGGGCACCGGCGCCAAGGAGATCGAGAACGTCGAGACGGTCGACGCCCTCGCCAAGCCGACCGCGGGCGACGTCGCGATGCTGCCGGCGAGCGAGGATGGGGCGGCGGAAGCGGCGGAATAGGGGCGGACGGACTACTCATCCCCGTTCGTGCTGAGCTTGTCGAAGCACCCTCCTTCTTTTGCCCACGTGAGAGAAAAGAAAGGGCGGTGCTTCGACAGGCTCAGCACGAACGGGGAAGGGGTGGCATTCCGCCTCAACCGACCCAGCCCCAACCGACCCCGCCCCGACGAGTAGGCCCCGACCAAGCAGACCCTATCCCTGCTGCCCCAGCACCTCATAGGCCATCACCGCGGTCGCCACCGCCGCATTGAGGCTGTCGGCCTTGCCCAGCATCTGTATCTTGACCAGCAGATCGCATTCGGCGGCCATGTGGTCCGGCATCCCCTGCGCTTCATTGCCGGTCAGGAGGAACGTCGGTGCGGCGTAGCGTGCTGCGCGATAATCCTGGTCTGTGTCGAGGCTCAGTCCGACCAGCTGCCCCGGCCCGGCGCGCAGCCAGTCGCGGAACGCCTCCCATGACGCGCGCGCCACCGGCACGGTGAACAGCGCCCCCATGCTCGCGCGCACCGCTTCCACCGAAAACGGATCGACGCATTCATCGAGCAGGATCAGCCCGCCCGCGCCGACCGCGTCGCCGGTGCGCAGGATGGTGCCCAGGTTGCCGGGATCGCGCAGCCGCTCGGCCACCAGCCAGATCGGCGCGGCGGCGCGGTCGAGCGCGGCCAGCGGCGTGGCGAATTCGCGATAGACCCCGATCACCGCGCCCGGATTGTCCTTGCCCGACAGCTTCGACAGGATGTCGGCGTTGGTGGCGATCGCGGTGCCGCCGGCGGTTTCGGTCGCGGCGATCAGTGCCTGGGTCAATTGGTGGCCGTCATCGGCGAAGAACAGATATTCGGGCACGCGGCCCGCTTCGCGCGCCTCGGTCAGGATGCGCAGCCCTTCCGCCAGGAAGCGCCCTTCCTCGCGCCGGTGCCGCTTGTCGCGCAGGCTGCGCGCCCATTTTATCAGCGGGTTGGAAAAGGCGGTGATCTCACGCGGCATCGACGCGGCCTTTGCCCGTCCGCGACGCGGGCGGCAAGCGGTCGCGAATCAATCCTCGCCGAACCGCGATTCGACCAGCTCGACCAGCGCGGTCACCGCCGCCTCCGCGGTGTCGCCGGTGGCGCTGATCGTGATCTCGTCGCCCATCGCCGCGCCCAGCATCATCAGCCCCATGATCGATGTCGCGGTGACGCTCGATCCGTCCTTCTGGACCAGGATCTCGATCGGCTGGGACGACGCCAGCGTGACGAATTTGGCACTGGCGCGCGCGTGCAGGCCGCGGCGATTGACGATGCGAACGGTGCGGCTGACGCTCAAGCTGTGGCCTCTCCCAGGACTTCGGATGCGACGGATATGTATTTGCGCCCGGCGTCGCGCGCAGCGGCGACCGCTTCGGCCACCTTCATCGCCTTGCGCGCGCCGCCCAGGCGAATCAGCATGGGCAGGTTGATGCCGGCGATGACCTCGACGCTGCCCGGCACCATCAGCGATATCGCCAGATTGCTGGGCGTGCCGCCGAACAGGTCGGTCAGCACGATCACGCCCGCGCCCGCATCGACCGCGGCGATCGCGCGGGCGATGTCGGATCGGCGCTCCTCCATGTCGTCGTCGGGGCCGATGCAGATCGTCTCGATCGCGGTCTGCTGGCCGATGACGTGCTCCATCGCGGTCACGAATTCGACGGCGAGCCGCCCGTGCGTCACCAGAACCAGGCCGATCATGCGGTCATTTTCTCTGTCCGGTTTCATCGCGCGGCAGGCCGATCCTCAAGCAAGTCCTGGGGCGCCGTGCCCAGTTCGCGATGGGTCACCGTGGGCGAAAAACCCTCGGCGCGCAACCTTGCGGCGATGCGATCCGCCACATGAACCGAACGGTGTCTCCCGCCGGTACAGCCGATCGCGACGGTGATGTAGGATTTCCCCTCTGCCCGGTAACGCGGCAGCAGCATCAGCAGCAGCTCCTCGATCGCCGGGATCGCGGTGGCGTAGGCGGGGTCGCCCGCGATATAGTCGGCGACGGGCTGATCGAGCCCGGTGCCCGGCCGCAGCGCCTTCACCCAATGCGGGTTGCGCAGGAACCGCATGTCGAACACCAGGTCGGCGTTGCGCGGCAGCCCGCGGGCATAGCCGAACGACATCACCGACAGCACCGGCTCGCCCAGGCCCGATCGCGCGAAGTCGAGCCGGATCGCCTGTTGCAGCGCGTTGCTTTCCAGCGTCGTGGTGTCGATCAGCCGGTTCGCCCAGCGACGCAGCGGCGCCAGCAGCTCACGTTCGCGCGCGATGCCGTCCCCGGCTGGCCGGTCGATCGCCAGCGGGTGACGGCGGCGCGTTTCCGAATAGCGGCGTTCGAGTTCGCTGCCGCTGCAATCGAGGAACAGCGTGCCGATGTCATATTCGCCGGTTTCGCGCAGCCGCTTGATGCTCTGAACGATCTTCTCGCCGTCGAAACCGCGCGTCTGCGGTCCGAATCCCACCGCCAGCGGGCGGTTGCCCTGCTCGCCCTCGGGCGCGGCGGTGGCGAGCAGCCGGTGAAGCAGCCGCAACGGCAGATTGTCGACCGTTTCCCAGCCGATGTCCTCCAGCGTGCGCAGGACGGTCGATTTACCGGCCCCGGACATGCCGGTGACCAGCAGGATCGATTTGGGCGCGGTCTCGGTCATCGCGCGGCGTCGGGTGGCTGGAGCAGCGCCAGCTCGACCTTGATCGGCGCGGAGGGCTCGAGCGCGGCCAGCGCGATCTCGGCGATGTCGACGCCGGCGAAACGGCGTCGTTGCCCCCGCTCGGGCATGCGCGGCGGGGCGTCGTCGATCGCGACGATCAGCCGGACGGCGACGTCGGCGACAGGCTCCATCGCGACGATGCCGATCCCGCGCACCTCGATCTTGCCGGACAGGTTGACCGGCGCGCGGGCGAGCAGCACGCCGTGCTGGCGGGTGACGATCGTATAGTCGTCGCTGACCAGTCGCGCGCCGCGATCGATCAGCCGCAGCGCGAGGTCCGATTTGCCGGCGCCTGACTTGCCCTCGATCAGCACCGCCGCATCGCCGATCGCGACGCAACTGGCGTGGATGGTCTCGGAAGAAAGTTCGGTCATCGGGCCTGCCCGGTCAGGGGTAGCCGGACGACAAATCGCGCCCCGCTCATTCGATCCTCGCGCGATTCGACCATGATCTCGCCTCCATGCCCTTCGACGATGGTCCGCGCAATCGCCAGGCCCAGCCCCGAATGCCGCCCGAATGCCTCATCCTGCGGGCGAACCGAGTGGAATCGGCGAAAGATCGATTCGCGCTCGCTCTCCGGCACGCCGGGTCCTTCGTCCTCGACCCCGACCACCAGGTGGCTGCCGTCGGTATCCGCCGATATCGCGACGATGCCGCCGTCGGGCGAAAACGACAGCGCATTGTCCACCAGATTCTCGAACACCCGCTCCAGCCGC
>NZ_DATMGG010000010.1:0-17763 GCF_035555815.1 Sphingomonas sp. | reverse complement strand
GCCAACGCCGGCGCCGCCGAACAGGCCGATCTTGCCGCCCTTCGCATAGGGCGCGAGCAGGTCGATGACCTTGATGCCGGTGACGAGGATGCTGGTCTCGGTCGACTGGTCGACGAAGGCCGGGGCCGAGGCGTGGATCGGCGACGTGGTTTCCGCGCCGACCGGGCCGCGCTCGTCGATCGGCTCACCGACGACGTTGAGGATGCGCCCCAGCGTCTTCGGACCGACCGGAACGCGGATCTGCGATCCGGTGTCCGTCACGGTCTGGCCGCGCGTGAGGCCGTCGGTCGCGTCCATCGCGATCGTGCGGACGGTGTTCTCGCCGAGGTGCTGCGCGACCTCGAGCACCAGCCGGTTGCCGTTGTTGTCGGTCTCCAGCGCCGACAGGATCGCCGGCAGCGCGTTGTCGAAGCTCACGTCGACGACGGCGCCGATCACCTGACTGATGCGGCCGACGTTGTTGCTGCCCACGGGGCGGTCGATCTGTGCGGCGGTTGCCATTTCTCTTCCTAGCTCTTGCTGGTGGCCGACTGGATGTCGGGGCGGGTGAAAGTCACGGTGATGACGCGATTGTTCGCGGCGCCATCGATCGGCTGGACCTTGAGCGTCCATGCCGCTCCGGGCAGCGTGCCCTGCGCGTCCTGTTCGGCGTCGATCGCCTGCTGGATCGTCTCGGCGCCATCGGCCTTGGCCGAAAACAGGAAATCGCGGATCAGCGTGCCGAACCGCGTCTTGGCGGTGGCGGCGTTGTCCGGATCGGTGATCGACGCGGCAAAGGCGAGCGTGTCGATCGCCGCCGCATCGCGCCCGGTCGCGGCGAAATCGGCGTGGTTCGGCGCCTTCGCCAGTGAGCTGGAGATGGTGATCGACCGGCCCTTTGATTCCGCGCCGCCGGGCAGGCCGGCATAGTCGCCCGCCTGGAAGCCATATTGGTTGACCGCCGGGATCGTCGTCCTGGGCGCGTTGAACAGCCGGTCCCACCCGGTCAGCGCCGCCGCGGCCTTTTGCTCCGCGGCTTCGTTGGCCAGCACCGATTCGGTCACCGGCGCGGGCTTGCATGCGCCCAGCGTCGCAGAACCGATCAGCAGAAGGGCGGCCGCCGTCCGCATTACAGCGCCTCGGCGCCCGAGATGATCTCGACCAGCTCGGTGGTGATCGCGGCCTGGCGGGTGCGGTTGTACTCGATGGTCAGCCGGTTGATCAGGTCGCCGGCGTTGCGCGTGGCATTGTCCATCGCGGTCATCTTGCTGCCCTGTTCGGACGCGGCGTTCTCCCGCATCGCGCGGTAGAGCTGCACCGCGACGTTGCGCGGCAGCAGGTTGGCGAGGATCGATTCCTCATCCGGCTCATAGGTCATCGCCGCCATGCCGGTATCGGCCGGCGCGCGCGTATCGCCGGGGATCGCGACCGGCACGATCTGCTGCTCGGTCGGCTCCTGCGTCAGCACCGACTTGAAATGCGAATAGAACAGGTGGGCGACGTCGAACTCGCCCGCCTCGAACCGCGCGATGATGTCGTCGGCATAGCCGCGCGCATCGGCGAAGGTCAGCTTGCCGAGGTCGCCCGGCTCGATGCCGTGCGCCATCTGGTCGCGATACTGGCGCGCGAGCACCGCGCGCCCCTTGCGGCCGATGGTGTAGAATTTGACCGTCTTGCCCTCGGCGATCAGTTCGGCGGCGCGGCGGCGCGCCAGACGGGCGATGTTGGTGTTGAACGCGCCGGCCAGGCCGCGATCGCTGGTCGCGACGACGAACAGGTGGACCTGATCCTTGCCGGTGCCGGCGAGCAGCCTGGGCGAGCTTTCGCTCACCGTCACCCGGCTGGCGAGGCTGGCGACGACGCTTTCCAGCCGCTGGGCATAGGGGCGCCCGGCCTCCGCCGCCTCCTGCGCGCGGCGCAGCTTGGCGGCGGCGACCATCTTCATCGCCTTGGTGATCTTCTGGGTCGACTTGACCGACCCGATCCGCATTTTGAGCGCCTTGAGAGAGGCCAACGCTTTCTTCCTTCTTGTGCTCCTGCGGAGGCAGGAGCCCAGGGTAATCGAGCGAGTCGCTTGCGACTCCGGGCTCCTGCCTTCGCAGGAGCACGATCAATCCTCAGGCAAAGGTCTTGGCGAAGTTTTCCAGCGCGGCCTTGAGCTTGGCGCGGCTGTCATCCGACAGGTCCTTGCTGTCGCGGATCGCGGTCAGGATCGCGGGATGGTTCGCGCGGATATCGGCGAGCATCGCCGCTTCGTAACGGACCACATCGTCCACTGCGACGACGTCGAGGAAGCCTTGGGTGCCGGCGAAGATCGACACCGTCTGCTCCTCGAACGGCAGCGGGCTGAACTGGGCCTGCTTGAGCAGCTCGGTCAGGCGCGCGCCGCGTGCCAGCAGGCGCTGGGTCGAGGCGTCGAGGTCCGAGCCGAACTGCGCGAACGCGGCCATTTCGCGATACTGGGCCAGCTCGAGCTTGATCGAGCCCGACACCTTCTTCATCGCCTTGGTCTGCGCGGCGGAGCCGACGCGGCTGACCGACAGGCCGACGTTGATCGCCGGGCGGATACCGGCGTTGAACAGATCGGTTTCAAGGAAGATCTGACCGTCGGTGATCGAGATCACGTTGGTCGGGATGTAGGCGGACACGTCGCCGGCCTGGGTCTCGATGATCGGCAGCGCGGTGAGCGAGCCGCCACCATTGGCGTCGGACATCTTCGCGGCGCGCTCGAGCAGGCGGCTGTGCAGATAGAACACGTCGCCCGGATAGGCTTCGCGGCCCGGCGGGCGGCGCAGCAGCAGCGACATCTGGCGATAGGCGACCGCCTGCTTCGACAGATCGTCGAACACGATCAGCGCGTGCATCCCGTTGTCGCGGAAATACTCGCCCATGGCGGCACCAGTGTAGGGCGCGAGGAACTGCAGCGGGGCCGGTTCCGACGCGGTCGCGGCGACGATGATCGAATATTCGAGCGCGCCGTTCTCTTCCAGCGTGCGGACCAGCTGGGCGACGGTCGAGCGCTTCTGGCCGACCGCGACGTAGATGCAGTAGAGCTTCTTCGATTCGTCGGTGCCGGCGTTGACGCCCTTCTGGTTGATGAAGGCGTCGATCGCGACGGCGGACTTGCCGGTCTGACGGTCGCCGATGATCAGCTCGCGCTGGCCGCGGCCGACCGGCACCAGCGCGTCGATCGCCTTGAGGCCCGACTGCATCGGCTCGCTGACCGACTGGCGCGGGATGATGCCCGGCGCCTTGACCTCGACGCGCGAACGCTGGTCGCTGACGATCGGACCCTTGCCGTCGATCGGGTTGCCGAGGCCGTCGACCACGCGGCCGAGAAGGCCCTTGCCGACCGGCACGTCGACGATGGTGCCGGTGCGCTTAACAACATCGCCTTCCTTGATCTCGGCGTCCGAGCCGAAGATCACGACGCCGACGTTGTCGGCCTCAAGGTTGAGCGCCATGCCCTGCACGCCGTTGGCGAATTCGACCATCTCGCCCGCCTGGACGTTGTCCAGCCCGTGGATGCGCGCGATGCCGTCGCCGACCGACAGCACCTGGCCGGTTTCCGAGACTTCCGCCTCGGTGCCGAAATTGGCGATCTGGTCCTTGATGACCTTCGAGATTTCTGCGGCGCGGATATCCATTGTCGAAGCCTTCAGCCTTTCATCGCGTGCGCGAGGGAGTTCAGACGGGTCTTGATCGAGCTGTCGATCATCTGGGAGCCGATCTTCACGACCAGCCCGCCCAGGAGCGAGGGATCGACCGACAGGTCGACGATGACGTCGCGGCCGACATGGCGGCGAAGCTGCTGCTTCAGCGCGGCGACCTGATCGTCGGTCAGCGGATGCGCCGAGGCGACCTCCGCGGTGGTTTCGCCGCGATGACGCGCGGCGAGCGAGCGGAACGCGCGGATGATCGCGGGAAGCTGGCCCAGCCGGCGATTCTCGGCGAGCACGCCCAGGAAGCTGGTGGTGGTGGCGTCGAGCTCGAGCAGCGCCGCGACCGCCGCGACGCCCTTTGCCGCGTCGTTACGGCCGACCACCGGGCTGCTGGTCAGCGCGCGGAAATCGGCCGATTCGGCCAGCGCCTGACGCACGGTGGCGAGGCTGGCCTCGACCGCGTCGATCGACTTGGCATCGCGCGCGAGATCAAACAGCGCCGTCGCATAGCGACCGCTGAGGCTGGCCTGGATGTTGCCGGCGACAGTGCCGCCGCCAGTGTTTCCGCCGCCAATATTTCCGCCGGATGTCTCCACGGACGCGCATTCCTCCTGGGAAAATTCGGGTTCGCCCATGCGGGAACAGCAGCCGGAATCGGCCACTCGGATGGGCTGGGCGGGCGCCTAGCAGGCGCGGCACGGCGATGCAAGCATCCGGGAGGCGATGGTTGACTAGGAAACCGGCCGCGCTAGGGCGTCGGGCGAACAGGGGAGTTGCCGCCGCCGTGTCCGATCCGATCAGCCCGCTGGAGGCGCATCTGGGCTATTGGCTGCGGGTGGCGTCGAACCATGTCGACCAGCAGCTTGCCCGCGCGCTGGGCGCGCACGGCGTGACCCCGGCGGAATGGGTGGTGATGCGCGCGCTCTATGACGCCGGGCCGGTGGCGCCGAGCGTGCTGGCCGGACGCATCGGGCTGACTCGCGGGGCGGTGACCAAGCTGGTCGACCGGCTGCGTGCCAAGGCGCTGGTGGTCCGCGCGCACGGGCCGGGCGACCGGCGGTATCAGATCATCGCGCTGACCGGCGCGGGGGCGAAACTGGTGCCGGCGCTGGCGCAACTCGTCGACGAAAGCGATTCGGCGGCGTTCGGTGCGATCCCCGCGGAAACCCGTGCGACGATCGAGGCGGCGCTGCGCAGGATCGTCGCGCCGGCCGATTGACCGCGCTGGCGGCGGGCCGCATGGCAACGACCCCGGACGAGGAGGAGATGGCGATGGCGGATGGGGCGATGGAACGGATGACGATGGCCGATGGCGCCGAGATCGCGGTTTATCATGTCCGGCCGGACGGCGCGCGGCGCGGCGGGCTGGTGCTGGTGCAGGAGATTTTCGGCGTCACGGATCATATCCGTGAGATGGCCGACGACTATGCCGCCGCCGGCTACGAAGTGCTGGCCCCGGCGCTGTTCGACCGGGAGCATCCGGGGTTCGAGGCGGGTTATACCGGCCCGGATTTCGAGCGCGCGGTCGAGCTGGCGCGCAAGCTCCACCCGTTCGAGCTGTCGCTGAGTGACGTCCAGACCTGCATCGACGCCCTGAAGCGCGACGGACCGGTGTTCGTCGCCGGCTATTGCTATGGCGGATCGGTGGCGTGGTTCGCGGCGGCGCGGCTGGACGGCGTCGCGGCGGCGTCGGCCTATTATGGCAGCCTGATCCCGGCGTCGGGCGAGGTGCCGAAGGTGCCCGTCGTCGCCCATTTCGGCCGGTTCGACCACGGTATCCCGATCGACGGCGTCGAGGCGCTGATCGCCAAAGCGCCGGCCAACGCGACGATCCATGTCTATGAGGCCGGGCACGGTTTCAATTCGGACCGGCGCAAGGACTATCACGCGCCGAGCGCCGATCTGGCGCGCGAACGGACGCTGGAATTGTTCGCGGCGAACGGGGGGTGAGCGCGACCGGCGGCGCGGCGCCGACCGGCTGGACCGATTCGGCGCAAGCGTGGATCGACGACCTGGCCGGCGAGCATGAGTTCGGGCGACGCCACGTCCTTGACCCGGTGATGCTGGCGCGGGTGCGCGGGCGTGGCTTTTCGCGCGCGCTGGACGTCGGGTGCGGCGAGGGGCGATTCTGCCGGATGATGGCGGCGGAGGGCATCGCCGCGACCGGCATCGACCCGACCGAGCCGTTGCTGGCGGAAGCGCGGGCGCGCGATCCCGGCGGCGATTATCGGATCGGCCGGGCGGAACGGCTCGATTTCGACGACGACGGCTTCGATCTGGTGGTCAGTTACCTGTCGCTGATCGATATCGCCGATATTCGCGCGGCCATCGGCGAGATGGCACGGGTGCTGCGGCCGGGCGGCAGCCTGCTGATCGCCAACCTCAACCCGTTCAACACCGCCGCGATCGTCGGGGGCGGCGCGGCGCCGGACCAGCGCAACGCGATCCGGGGCTATCTGAACGAGCGATCGGGCTGGGTGGCGTGGCGCGGTATCCGCATCCGCAACTGGCACCGGCCGATGACGACGTACATGGCATTACTGCTCGGCGCGGGGCTGGAATTGCGCTTTTTCGTCGAGCCGGCGGCAAGCGGCGGTCCGTCCGCGCAGCAGCAGCGGTACGACGACGCGCCGTGGTTTCACGTGATGGAATGGCGCAAGCCGGCCGACTGAGCGGGCAGGACCGCCGCCAGTCGCGCGAAAGGCGGGAGTCCATCCGACGCCGACGGCCCGGCGGTGTCGCCGGACCCGTCCCGATGGACTCCCGCCTTTTCAGGCAGACCGAAGGGAAGGGGCGCTACCGCCCGCGACCGCCGCCGCCGCCCTGCCGCCGCTGGCCACCGCCGCTGCCGCTGCCCGCACCGCCACCGGCGGGACGCGCGCTGAACCGCTTCTTGGCCGGAAAGTGGCGGCGCGGCTGTTCGCCGTCCCGGCCCTGGCCGCCCTGCATCGCGCGACCGTTGCGGCCGTTGACCTCATCGCGGCTGACCGGAACCGGCGCACGGCTCTTGACCAGCTTGGCCGCTTCCGCCTGGAAATTCTCCGGCAGCGAGCGGACGTCGACCTTTTGCCGGGTCAGCCGCTCGATATCGCGCAGATAGGGCTTCTCGTCATCGGCGCAGAAGCTGATCGCGATGCCGTCCGCTCCAGCACGCGCGGTGCGGCCGATGCGGTGGACATACTGCTCCGGCACGTTGGGCAGCTCGAAGTTGAACACATGGCTGACGCCCGACACGTCGATGCCGCGCGCGGCGATGTCGGTGGCGACCAGGATCGGCACCTTGCCCGCGCGGAACTCGCCCAGCGCGCGCTCACGCTGTGGCTGGCTCTTGTTGCCGTGGATCGCGTTCGCCGCGACGCCGTTGGCGGCGAGCAGCTTCACGACGCGGTCGGCGCCGTGCTTTGTACGCGTGAACACCAGCGCGCGATCGATCTTGAGCTGCATCAGCGCCATCGTCAGCAGCGCCTGCTTTTCCGCCTGGTTGACGAAGATCACCTGCTGCTCGACGCGCTCGGCGGTGGTGGCGACCGGGGTGACCTTCACCTCGACCGGATCCTTGATGAACTGGTCGGCCAGCTCGCGGATCGACTTGGGCATGGTCGCCGAGAAGAACAGCGACTGGCGCTGGCGCGGCAGCAGCTTCACGACGCGCTTCAGCGCATGGATGAAGCCGAGGTCCATCATCTGGTCAGCCTCGTCGAGCACGAAGATCTCGACCGCGGACAGGGTCAGATGGCCTTCGTCGATCAGGTCGATCAGGCGGCCGGGAGTGGCGACGAGGATGTCGACGCCCTTCGACAGATCCTGCCGGTTCTTGTGGACCGAGGTGCCGCCGAACACGGTGACCACCGACAGGCGGCTGCCCTTGGCATAGCCGCGCGCGTTGTCGGCGATCTGCGCCGCCAGTTCGCGCGTAGGGGCGAGCACCAGCATCCGGCACTGGCGCGGCAGCGGCCGCTTGTTGCTGGCATTGAGGCGGTCGATCGACGGCAGCACGAACGCGGCGGTCTTGCCGGTGCCGGTCTGGGCGATGCCGAGCAGGTCGCGCCCTTCGAGCAGCGAGGGGATGGATTGCGCCTGGATCGGGGTGGGCGTGGTATAGCCCTTGGCGGTGAGCGCATCGAGGACGGACTTCGAGAGCCCGAGCTGATTGAATTGCATGGAGATTATAGACTCGTCTTGGGAGTCGGCGCGCGACCGTCCGGTGCGGACGTCGCGATACGACGGGCCAGAGAATGGCGACCCGCGTGAAAGGGGAAGCTGGGGAAACGAAGCCGGGCCGGGGCGGCAAAACCGCCCGATCACGCTGCCGATTTAAGGCTTCGCTGGTGCAGCATATGGCGGGGAAGGCCGGGAAAGTCAAGAATCGGCGATTCCCTCTCCATCGGGAGAGGGAGGGAGCCGCGCAGCGGCGGAAGGGTGAGGGTAATCGGCGCGCACATTGCTTGCCTCGTCACCCTCACCCTTCCCTCTCCCGATGGGAGAGGGCGGTTGCTTTGGCGGCAAACCGCGGGAAGCGTTGGCGCGCGCCATCGCCTATATCCGGGGCATGACGCAGGACATCGACACCGACACCGCCTGGGCCGCCTTTGAAGCGCGTGACCGTCGTTATGACGGACGCGTGCTGGTCGCGGTCACCACCACCGGCATCTATTGCAAGCCGAGCTGCCCGGCGCGGCGGCCGAAGCGCGAGCATGTCCGCTTCTTCGCCGATACCGACGCCGCGCGCGCCGCCGGTTTCCGTGCGTGCCTGCGCTGCCAGCCCGACGCGGTCGGGCGCGACCGGATCGCGGTGGCCGAGGCGGTGGCGCTGATCGAGCGCGCGGAAGCGCCGGTCGGGCTGGAGCAGCTGGCGGCGGCGGTCGGCTATGCGCCGCATCATTTCCACCGCCTGTTCAAGCGCGCGACCGGGGTGACGCCCGCCGCCTATGCGCGCGGGCTGCGCGCGCGCCGCGCCGCCGTGGCGCTGAGCGCGGAGGAATCGGTGACCAGCGCGATCTACGATGCCGGCTATTCGGCGCCGAGCCGGTTCTACGAGACCGCCAACGCCCGGCTGGGGATGACGCCGAGCGCGTGGAAGCGCGGCGGGGCGGGGGTGACGATCCGCTGGACCGTGGCCGAGACCAGCCTGGGGCCGCTGCTGATCGCGGCGACCGACAAGGGGCTGTGCCGCGTCGCGTTCGACGAGGATTGGGCGGATCTGGCCCGGCGCTTTCCCAACGCGGAGATCGTGGCGGGGGGCGCGGCGCTGAGCGAGCTGGCGGCGCGGGTGGTGGGCGAGGTCGAGGGGCCGGGCCGCCACGCCGACCTGCCGGTCGACGTGCAGGGCACCGCGTTCCAGGAGGCGGTGTGGAACGCGCTGTGCGCGATTCCCGCCGGTGAGACGCGCAGCTATGCCCAGATCGCCGCCGCCGCCGGCCGCCCCGGCGCGGTGCGCGCGGCGGGGACGGCGTGCGGGGCGAACAACGTCGCGGTGGTGATCCCCTGCCACCGCGTCCGGCGCGGCGACGGCGCGATCGGCGGCTATGCCTATGGGGTGGACCGGAAACGGGCGCTGCTGAAGCGGGAGGGGGAGGCGTAGGGCCTCGCGGCGTGCCGCGGCGCTCGACCGCTCGCCGACCGCTGTGGCTGCAATGGTCGCGCCGGCCCCTTGGGCATAGCGGGCGCCGACCCTGAGGCACGAGACGGGGTCGGCCCGCGCGCTAGTTCCCCGTCGCCTTGCAGGTGTAGACCAGCTTTTCGTTGAAACGCGGCGGCAGCGCGGCGCGGATCGCGGCCTGCTGGCTGGCGAGGCTGGCGCGGGCGGTGGGATCGGCCGAGCACGCCTTGAGCGCGACGTCCTTGCGCAGCGCGCGGGCGCGGGTCATCTCGCCATCGCCCAGCAGGTAGCGGGTATTGGTGTAGGTGCGCGTCGCCGGCTGATAGCCGAGGATCGACACCGTCGCTTCGTTGTCGGGCACCAGCACGCGTTCCCAGCCGCCGTGGCCGTCCTCGGCATATTGGGTGCGGCCGTTGATGCAGCCGTCGCCGCTATAGTCGAGCGTGACGTCGGGGGCGGCGCTGACCGTCACCCGGCTGCGCGCCGAATCGATCGTGCACAGCATCTTGCCGGTGCCGGGATCGGCGACGGGCACGACGCGCGGTGGCGGCGCGGCCTTGACCGTGGCGGGATCGAAGCCGGGGCGGACGAAGAACAGTACGATCGCCAGCAGCATCACCACCCCGCCGCCGATCGCCACCGCCAGCGCGCGCGGATCGCCGCGCGTGGCGAGCAGCCCCGCACCGCCCAGCCCGAGCGCCCCGAGCACCAGCAGCAACGTGGCGCCGCCGATGAAATTCTCGCGCACGCTCAGGTTGCGGTCGCGCGCCTCGGCGAGCGCGGTGGCGCGGTCGGCCAGCGTCCGCACCTCCGCCGCCTGGGCCACCGCCTCGGCCTGTTCGCGCGCGCTGGCGGCGGCGGCGCTGTCGGCCGCGAGCCGGTCCTCAAGCGTCGAGCAGGGCACGCCGACCGAGGCGACCGGCTGCTTCGCCTCGCGCAGGAAGGCGTTGAGCTCGGCGTCGGAGATCGCGAAGCCGAAGCTGGCGTCGCCCGATTCGCTCTGGGTGATCGCGGAGTTGACGCCGACGACGCGGCCGCAGCGATCGAGCAGCGGCCCGCCCGAATTGCCGCGCGCGATGTTGGCGGTGTGGAGCAGCATCGCCACCCCGCCGACGGACCGCGCGCCAGAGAACACCCCCTGCGAGCGCACCGGCGACAGCGGGCGGATGAAGTCGCTCATCGACTGGGCGGTGGCGACGTCGACATTGCCGGGATAGCCCAGCGCGATCAGCGCATCGCCCTCGTCCGCCGGGCCGGCGTAGAGCGTCAGCGGCGGCAGGCTGACGCCGGTGAATTCGATCAGCGCGAGGTCGCGCGACGGATCGACCGCGATCAGCCGACCCTGATAGCTCTTGTCGCCGGCAGAGGGCACGATGCCGATCAGGACATTGTCGGGATAGCGCGCCGCCGGCTCGACGACATGGGCGTTGGTGACGATGCGATTGGGCGCGACCGCAAAGCCGCTGCCATGGCCGAAACCGGCGACTTCCCCATCCACCATTGCGATGGTGACGACGCGGACCACGCCGCGCCCGGCGGCGCCGATATCGTCGGCGCGCGCGGGGGATGCCAGGGTCGACAGCGCCACGGTGAACAGCGCCAACAGGGCAAGGACGAAACGCACGGCAGCCGTGTCGCAGGTCGCGCGCGCGCTTTCAAGCGGCGCGACGCCGTGACGTCATATCTGCGCGACCGCCCGCCGTTATTGGGCGAACCCGCCGGGCGCCGGGGACACCGTGACCGCGCCGCCGTTGCGGACCTCCTGCACCTCCAGCGATCGTTCGGCGACGCCGTCGCGGCCGAAGCGGAACGCGCCGTCGAGCCCGGCGAAGCCGCCGCGATCGGACAGTGCCGCCTCCGGGAAACGCTGCCCGACGCGCCAGTCGCGCGCGATGCGGACGGTGAGCAGCACCGCGTCATAGCCCAGGCTCGACAGCCGATAGGGCGCCGCGCCGAATCGCGCGCGATATTTGGTGGCATATTGGCGATAGAGATTGTCCGACACGCTGGCGAACCACGCGCCGTTCAGCGCCGGCTGGCTGCCGATCGCGGTGTCGGTGTTCCACAATTCGGTGCCGAGCACGCGCGCGGTGGTCGCACCGTTACGGCGCAGCACCGGCACCGCCATCGCCGCCGTGCCGCTCGAATCGGCGATCAGCACCGCCTGGAACGGCGACGTCTTGGGCATCTTCGCCACCGCCGCCGCGATCGATCCGGCGCTGCGGTCATAGGTCTGCATCGTCACGACCTTGCCGCCCGCCGCCTCCACGGCGCGCAGGAAGGCGGTCGATGCGCGCTCGCCGTACAGCCCGCGCGGGATCAGGCCGGCGAAATTGGTGATGCCGCTCTTGCGCGCATAGTCGACGACGCGGTCGATCGACTGCACCGGGGTGTAGCCCAGGACATAGGCGCCGTTGCCGGCGACCGACACGTCATTGGAAAAGCTGAGCACCGGCACCGACGACCGCTTGGCGATCGGCGCGACGGCGCGGACATCCTCCGACAGCAGCGGGCCGAGGATGAGCTGGTTGCCCTCCGCGATCGCGCGAGTCGCCGCCGCCGCCGCGCCGGTGGCGGTATCATAGCTGGTGATGCGGATGCGCTCGTTCTGGGTATCGAGCAGCGCGAGCTGGGTGGCGTTGGCCAGGCTGCGGCCGACCGCCGCGTTGGTGCCCGACAGCGGCACCAGCAGCGCGACACGGTGGCGCTCGACGTCCTCGGGCAGCGTGCCGGTGGCGGGGGCGGTGCTGGGCGGCGCCTTGGTCGGCGGCGGCGGCGCTTCGGGGCCGGTGCGCGGCACGATCGTCGAGCAACCCGCCAGCAGCGCGGCGCCCGCCAGCGCGATCAGCCGCTTCAATGCACCGCGTCGTTGCGCGGTAGCCGCCGCATCCTGCATAGATCATCCCCTTATGAACGCCGAACTCTTACCCGGCCTCTACATCGTCGCGACCCCGATCGGCAATCTCGGCGACCTGTCGCCGCGCGCCGCAGCGGTGCTCGCCCGCGCCGATGTGATCGCGGTCGAAGACAGCCGTGTGACGGCCAAGCTGCTGAATCACCTCGGCATCAAGCGGCCGATGACGCCGTACCACGATCACAATGCGGAAGGGGTGCGGCCGGGTCTGGTCGCGCGGATGGGCGCGGAGGTGGTCGCGTTGGTTTCCGACGCCGGCACGCCGCTGATCTCCGATCCCGGCTACAAGCTGGTGCGCGACGCGCGCGCGGCGGGTCATGCGGTGACGACGATTCCGGGGCCGTGCGCGGCGGTGGCGGCGCTGACGCTGGCGGGGTTGCCGACCGACCGCTTCCTGTTCCTCGGCTTCCTTCCGCCCAAGGCGGGCGCGCGCGCGACCGCGATCGCCGAGGTGGCCGCGATCCGCGCGACGCTGATCCTGTACGAAAGCGGTCCACGGCTTGCCGTGACATTGTCCGCGCTGGTCGAGGGGCTTGGCGACCGCGAGGCCGGGGTGGCGCGCGAGATCACCAAGAAATTCGAGGAATGCGTGACCGGCACCCTCACCGAACTCGCCGCGCGCTACGCCGATGCGCCGCCCAAGGGGGAGATCGTGGTGATCGTCGCCCCGCCGGGCGATCCGGCCCCCGCCAGCGAGGAGGATGCCGACACCGCGCTGGCCGAGGCGCTCACTCGCCTGCCCGCGTCGAAGGCGGCGGGGGAGGTGGCGAAGCGGCTCGGGCTGGATCGCCGGGAGCTTTATGCGCGGGCCATGGCGATGAAGGATGCGTGACCGCCGCGCCGCCGAGGCGGCCGGGCGGCGCGGCGAACGGATCGCGGGGTGGTGGTTGCGGCTGAAGGGCTGGCGCATCCTCGATCGCCGGGTGCGGACGCCCGCCGGGGAGGTCGACCTGATCGCGCGGCGGGGCAATCTGGTCGCCTTTGTCGAGGTGAAGTCGCGGGCCGGCGCTGCCGATCTCGATTTCGCGATCGACCAGCGCCGGCTGGCGCGGGTGGCGGCGGCGGCGGAATATCTGATGCCGCGCTATGCCGGGCCGGGCGACGACATCCGCGTCGACGTCATCCTGCTCGCCCCGCGCACGCCGCCGCGCCATATCGAGAATGCGTGGATCGGGTGACAAACACCCGGCCCCGCTCCTATTTCCGTTCGTCCTGAGCTTGTCGAAGGACCGCTTTTCTCTCTAGGCGAAGAAGGACGGCCCTTCGACAGGCTCAGGGCGAACGGAGGTAGGTTTCGTGGCACTCACCATTGCCGTCCAGATGGACCCGCTCGAATCGATCAACATCGCCGGCGATTCGACCTTTGCGCTGATGCTGTCGGCGCAGGCGCGCGGACACAGCCTGTTTCATTATGCGGCGGAGGATCTGAACTACGCCGACGGCCATGTGTGGGCGCGCGCGCATCCGGTGACGGTGCAGCGAGTGGCGGGCGAGCATTTCACGTTCGGCGATCCGGTGCGGCTCGACCTGGGGGAGGAAGCCGACGTCGTGCTGATGCGGCAGGACCCGCCGTTCGACCTGGGCTATATCACCGCGACCCACCTGCTCGAGCGGATCAGCGACCGCACACTGGTGGTCAACGACCCCGCCAGCGTGCGCAACGCGCCGGAGAAGCTGTGGGTGCTTGATTTCGCGCGGTTCATGCCGCCGACGCTGGTGACGCGCAGCGTGGACGAGGCGCGCGCGTTTCTGGCGACGCATGGCGAGATCGTGATCAAGCCGCTTCACGGCAACGGCGGCAAGGCGATCTTCAAGATCGGCAGCGACGGCGCCAATCTGTCCAGCCTGATCGAGGTGTTCAACACCGCCTATCGCGAGCCGCACATGGTGCAGGCGTTCCTGCCCGGCGTGGTGAAGGGCGACAAGCGGATCGTGCTGGTCGATGGCGAGGTCGCCGGCGCGGTCAACCGCATCCCCGGCGAGGGCGAGATCCGGTCCAACCTGGCGGTGGGCGGGACCGCCGCGCGCACCGAACTGACGCCGCGCGAGCAGGAAATCTGCGCCGCGCTCGCCCCCGAGCTGAAGGCGCGCGGGCTGATCTTCGTCGGGATCGACGTGATCGGCGGCGAGTGGCTGACCGAGATCAACGTCACGTCCCCCACCGGCATTGTCGCGATCGATCGGTTCAACGGCACCGATACCGCCGCGATGATCTGGGACGCGATCGAACGAAAGGTCGCCGCGCGCTGACGTGGTGAAGCGCGACGATCGGTCCGTCGCGCCAGAGGGGAACGGATAGCCGTTTCCTTCGTCATTGCCGCGCCGACGAATTGCCTGCATCGCGGGAACGCATATTCCCCCTCAGCCGGAACGCATCCGCGCCATTGCGGGAATGACAGGAAAGAAGACGCCCGCCGATGTTCGACTGGACCAGCAACCCGATCTTCGTCAGCTATTGGGGAATCTTCTTCCTGATGGTGCTCGAAAACGTGATCCCGCCGGTGCCGTCGGAGGTGATCATGGGGATCGCCGGCATCGCCGCGGCCGAGGGAAAGCTGGATTTCACGCTGGCGGTGCTGGCCGGCACGCTGGGCTGCGTGGTCGGCAACCTGTTCTGGTACGAGATCGGCCGCCGCTATGGCTATCAGCGGCTCAAGCCGTGGGTCGAGCGGTGGAGCCGGTGGCTGACGGTCGAGTGGCACGACGTCGAGAAGATCCACGGCTATTTCCAGCGCCACGGCGGCAAGACGGTGTTCTTTTTCCGCTTCATGCCGTTCGGCCGCACGATCATCTCGCTGCCGGCCGGGCTGATGCAAATGTCGGCGACGCGGTTCATCCTCTTCACCGCCGCCGGCAGCCTGATCTGGAACCTGCTGCTGGTGGGCACCGGCTATTGGCTGAAGACCCAGTTCGACGCGGTCGACCGTTACGTCGAACCGATCGTCATTGGCGTGGTCGTGGTGCTGCTGCTGATCTATGTCTGGCGGGTGGCGACGTGGAAGCCGCGTACCGACGCCTGAACTGGACGGCCCCGCGCTTCCTTCGTCTTTCCTATGCAGGCGGAGCTTCGCTCCGGCTGAACGGTGAGCCTCCTTACCCTCAGCGACGACCGATTCCCGCCCGCGCCGGAATGACGGGCGTGGTTCACGCGCGTGGATGGGCGTTGCGGTACACGTCCAGCAGATGCGCCGCGTCGACCGCGGTATAGACCTGGGTCGACGTCAGGCTGGCGTGGCCCAGCAGTTCCTGCAATGCGCGCAGATCGGCCCCGCGCCCCAGCAGATGAGTGGCGAAGCTGTGCCGCAGCGCGTGCGGCGTCGTGCGGTGCGACAGGCCCAGCCGCGCCCGCGCCACGCGCACCGACCGCCGCACCACCCCGGCCGACAGCGGACCGCCCCTCGCCCCCCGGAACAGTTCGGCATCGCGCGCGACGCCCCATGGCTGGAGCGCGACATAGCGTTCGATCGCCTCGCGCACCGGGGGCAGCAGCGGGACCAGCCGCGTCTTCGCGCGCTTGCCGGTCACGCTGATCGTCTCGCCCAGCGGCAGCACCGCCCCGGTCAGCCCCAGCGCCTCCCCGATGCGCAGCCCGGCGCCGTAGAGCAGCAGCAGCACCGCCCAGTCGCGCGCGCCGATCCATGGGGTCGTGGCGTCCTCCGCCACCTCCTCGGCGAGCGCGATCGCCTCGTCGGGGGCGATCGGGCGCGGCACGCCCGGCTTGATCCGGGGGCCGCGCAGCCGGGGCGGCTCGGCGCCGGCGAAGGCGAGGAAGCCGCGCACGGCCGACAGTTCGCGCGCGGCGGAGGCGTTGCCGATCCCGTCGCCGCGCCGGTGCGCCAGGAATGCGCGCAGATCCGCCGCGCTCACCCGCGCCAGCGCGGCCGGGTCGATCGCTTCCCCCCAATGCGATTGCAGGAACGCCACCAGCCGCTCCGCCGTCGCCTGATAGGCGCGCACGGTGTGCGCCGATCGCCGCCGGTCACGCGCGAGATGCCGGGCATAGAGCAGGGGGAGCGGATCGGTCACGGCACGGCTTTACGCCGCCGTGGCGAACACCGCCATGGCCGCTGGCGCGGCCGGAGCGCGCGTCCTATAGCGCGCGCGCCGGCCGCGATGTCGCCCGGAGCTGGAGAGGATGTGATGCATCGCCTGTGTCTCGCGATCGTCGCGGCGATGTTGCCGGCGGTTGCCCATGCGCAGCAGACCGACAGCCAGCTGTGGCTTGCCGCCAATGCCGCGACCACGATCGGCAAGACGACGGTGACGATCGAGAGCAACGGCCGCTTCGCCGACGCCGCGGGCGGCTTCGCCCATGCCGAGATCGGCGGATTCGCCAGCGTGCCCGTCGCCAAGGGGGTCGATGTCGCGATCGGCTATCGCCACGTCGAGGACTGGGACCGCGGCCGTGCGCTGCCCAATGAGGAGCGGCTGCGGCAGATGGTGACGGTGGCGCTCGGCGGCGGCCTTGCCGGGCGGCTGCGGTTCGAGCAGCGTTTCCATTCGAGCGGCGGCCCGGTCGGACTGCGGCTGCGGCCGAACCTGCGCTACACGCGGCCGCTGTCCGCCGGCGGGCTGTCGCTGTTCGCGACGCATGAAAGTTATCTCAACTTCAACACCACCCGCTGGGGCCAGCGTGGCGGCTATGAACGGATGCGCAACGCCGTCGGCCTGTCGATCCCGCTGTCGCGCGCGATCCGGATCGATCCGGGGTATCTCAACCAATATCGTTTCGGTCGGGGCGGCGCGCGCGATCGCATGGACCATGCGCTGACGCTGGCGCTCAACTATCTGTTCTGAACAGCAGCAGCGGTTCCGCAACGCCCGGAGCCAGAACGGTGCCGTGCGGACCCATGCCGAGCCGGCCGAGGATCGCCACCGACCGCGCGTTGCGCGGCTTCACGATCGCCGCGACCGGCGCGATCCCGCGCGCGCCGGCCCAGTCGAGCACCGCGCGCGCCGCCTCCAGCGCATAGCCCTTGCCCCGCCCGGCGGGCAGGAAGGCGTAGCCGAGATCGACGTGATCGAGCCAGTCGCGCGCGACCAGCCCCGCCATGCCGATCGGCTCCGCGCCGCCGCGTTCGACCACGGCGAACATGCCGAAGCCGTGCGTGTCATAGCTGGCGACATAGCGTTCGGGGATCGCCCGCCGCGCGTCGGCCAGCGTATGCACCCCCCGATCGCCGATCTGCGCCAGGAAATCGGCATCGGTCAGCAGCGCGTGGAGGAACGGCGCATCGTCCACCGTCAGGTGGCGAAGGATCAGCCGGTCGGTCTCGATCACGATCATCCGCGTTCGCCCATTTGCCTTCGCCGCGCCAATCCCTAGTTGGGAACGATGGCACGGGCGCGCGTGATTGTCATGAATTCGGCATTGGGGCCGCTCGACTATCGCGTGCCGCACGGCATGACGGTCGAGCCGGGCGCGATCGTCGTCGCGCCGCTGGGTCCGCGCCAGTTGCTGGGGGTGGTGTGGGAGCCGGAGCGGCTGGCGACCGAGGAGGTCGGCGACAACCGGCTGCGCAACCTGATCGGCGTCGTCGACGCCCCGCCAATCCCGGCGCCGCTGCGGCGGCTGATCGAATGGACCGCCGACTATTATCTTGCTCCGC
>NZ_DATMGG010000009.1:0-2780 GCF_035555815.1 Sphingomonas sp. | reverse complement strand
ACCGTAACGGATCGCGTCGAAACCGACCAGCAAGCCGCCGGGATATTCGATCACCGGACGCCGGATCAGCGACGGATGCTCGACCATCAGCGCCAGCGCCTTGGCCTGATCGATCCCTTCCCGATCGGCGTCGGGCAATTTGCGGAAGGTGGTGCCGGCGCGATTGAGCAGCTTCTCCCAGCCGACTTGCGCGGCCCAGGCGGCAAGCTTCTCGTGCGGCGCGCCGACGGTCTTGTAGTTGTGGAAGGCATAGGTGATGCCCGCGCCGTCCAGCCATGCGCGTGCCTTCTTCACCGTGTCGCAGTTGGGAATGCCGTAGAGGGTGATCGTCATCCTGCGCGTCCTTTCATGCGGGTGCCGGCGCGCCACAGACGGGGGTGCGACCGGACGCCCGCCATAGCGGATCAACCGCCGGCCGCCAGCGCGCCGGTGGTCGATCGGCGCTGCGGTTTGTGGTCCAATGCGCGGGTCGACGGTGGAGGAATTGCGCGATGACCCTTCTCAGCCATCCGGTCGCGCGGCGGCTTGGCGCGATCGCGGCGGTATCGCTGGCGCTGACGCTCGCCGCGCCGGCCCTGGCCCAATCGACGCTGGGCGATCCCGTTCCGGTCGGCGATCCCGCCGGATCGTCGATCGCACGCACTGCGGCGATCAACGGCGCGATGAAGACGAAGGGTACGCCGTCCGCCGCCGAACTAGCCCGGCGACGCGCGCACGGCACGCAATTGTCGGCATGCAACACGCGGGCGCGCAACCGCTTCCCCGCCGGCAGCACCGGCCGCAAATCGGCGCGCGCGCGGTGTCAGGCCGCGTTCGAGGCGCAAAAGGCGACGTGGTACGACCAGCGCCATCAGCGCAAATAGGATCAGCCGTCGTCGGTCAGGAAGCGGCCGAGCGTCACCACCGGCTGCACCTCCAGCCCCAGCGCGGCGTAAAAGGCGAGCGCGGAGTCGTTGCCGGCGCGGACCATCAATTGCAGCTTCGGCGCGCCCTGTCCGCGCAGCCAGCGTTCCGCCGCCGCCATCAGATCGCGCCCCAGCCCACCGCGCCGCGCATCGGGCGCGACCGCGAGATAATAGACCCAGCCGCGATGCCCGTCGAAACCGGCCATCACGCTGCCCGCCAGCGCGCCGCCGCGTTCGGCGACCAGCACGGTCGAGCTCGCGCCGTCCAGCGCCAGCGCGAAATCGCGGTCGGGATCGTTCCACGGCCGCGTCAGATCGCACGCACGCCACAGCGCCACCACCGACGCCGCGTCGGCCATCGTCGCCGCGCGGATCATGCCGCGCCCGCCGCGTGTTGTTCGAGCACCGCCGCCTCACGCTCGAACACGTCGAAGCCCCAGGCGCGGGTCGCGGCATAGACTTCGACATAGCGCAGCAGCGTCGCGCATTGCCGGAAATGCGTCGCCGTCGCCCCCAGCGCGGGGACGTACAGCCCGCGATAGCTGTTGCCCATCACCGCCGCCATCGCCTCCGCGCCGCGCAGCCGGGTGATCGTCCCCGCCCCCGCTTCGGCGCGCGCCAGCGTGTACAACCGGCGCAGCGGCACCGGCCGCACCGCCGAAGGCGTACCGATCGGCACATGGAATTTCTCCAGCCCCTCGACCGCGCGGTCGAGCCCGGCGGGATCGTGGCCAAAGGCGTGGGCGGCATCCTCCCACAGCTTGAGGCGCGGCAGGCCGGGCCAGGCGGACGGCACCCCCTGGGCGTCGAAACTGACCACGCAGACGTCGTCGCACAGCACCTCATAGCCGGCGCGCTGGAAATGCGCGGCCAGCGTCGACTTGCCGGCGCCCGAATCGCCGGTGAAGGCGACCGCGCCGCCCGCCATCACCACCGCGTTGGCGTGGATCGGCAGCAACCCGCGCTGATAGACCAGCACCCCCAGCGCCGATCCCAGCAGGAACAGCCGCACGTTGCGCTCCGCCGCGCCGGGCGCGGGATCGACGACGATCTCCCGCCCGCCACGGATCAGGAAACGGGCATGGCCGGGAATGTCGAGCAGCGCGGCGTCGCCGGCGACCTGGAGGCCATGGCGCGCGGGGGCGGCGCCGGGCAACGTATCCGCCACCGCGCCCTGCCGGATCTCGACGATCGGCCGCGTGTCGGACGGATCGTCGGCCGGGGTCAGTTCGCCAAGCGCGAGGTCCGCGCGCAGGCGGAAGTTGAAGCAGGAAAAGATCGCGCCGGGCCGATCAGGCGACACGCCGGGTGATCCGCCACAGCGTGTACAGGCCGATCCCCATCCACACCACGTTGAGCGTCGCCGACGGGATCGCGCCATTCCAGCCGCTGTTGAGGACGAAGGCGGCGGCGCCGACGACGTTCATCCACTGATACAGCCGCGATCGCCCACTCAGCCGCCCCGCCGACAGCAGCAGATAGGCGATCAGGATCGTCACCGCCCCGGCCCAGCCGATCACCTCGATCGCGATCCGTTCGACCGTCATGCGACCCGCTCCGCGCCGGGGGATAAAGGCGACGGCATCGGCGGCGACGGCATCGGCCCATCGGCTTCGGTCATGGAGGATGGCTGCCCGGACATGATTCGCCGTCTACCGACTGGCGGCGGCGTTTCACAGGGGGGCGGACTGGCCGCGACGGAATTTCGCAGCGGGGCGCGCCTATTCGCCGGTGCGCGCCCATTCCTTGTTGATCGCGAGCGCGGCCAGCGTGCAGATCGCGCCCGACAGCAGATAGACCCCGACCGACCACAACCCGAACCAGCTTGCCAGCGTCAGCGCGACCAGCGGCGCAAAGCCCGCACCGATCAGCCAG
>NZ_DATMGG010000008.1:0-4197 GCF_035555815.1 Sphingomonas sp. | reverse complement strand
CGCTTGAGCATCTTCAGCTTCTTGCCATCCTCAAGACAGACGATGAAGTCGGGCTTGATCGAAGAACGGATCGAAACCGCCGGCTCCTGCTTGACCTCAGGCACCGGGGCGGCGCCGCCGAGCGCCGACAAGGCGCCGTGGATGTTCTGGATCAGAACCGGAAGGTCCGAGACGGCGACGCTGTTGTTGCTGACGTGCGCGGCGACAATATCGGCGGTCAGCGTGACCAGCGTTTCCTGAAGGTCGTTCGCATTATCCATGAATCGATTCCTTAACTCGATACTCTGTAGGGGCGCGTCGCCTTTCGGAGCATTTCCCGGCCAAAGCAAGGGCAATAATCCTGTGGATCGATTAAGCGAGCCGGCCGACCGACAATTGACGCGCAAAGGTGTGCGCGTCGAACGACTGGCCAGTCACGCCGCGATAATAGCTGCGACGCTCACCAACTTTCACAAAACCATGCGCGCGATAAAGATGCACCGCGTCATTACCCGCGCGAACCTCCAGATGAAGCCGTTCCGCTTCGCGCGCTTCGGCGTCGGCGATGACGCTGCGCAGCAACGCCGCGCCGATCCCCCGTCCGCGCAGCGCCGGGCGCACGCCGAGCAGCAGCAGCTCGCCATCGCCGGCGACGGTACGCGCCAGCGCGAAGCCGGTCAGCGCGCCGCGCTGTTCCGCCAGCGTCAGCCACACCCCGCCCAGCGACAACATGCCAAGGCACTGGTTGAGCGTCCACGCTTCGCCATAGCGCGGGTCGAACGCCTGCCCCATCACCACCGACACGGCGGGCAGATCGGTCGCGTCGCCGGGGCGCAGGTCGATCGTGCGGGGAGCGGCGCTCATGGATTGGGCACGGCGTCGGGCGCGCGGCCGTAGATCGGGCGTGCCGGCAGCGCGGTCCACGCCGGCGGCAGCAACACCACCCGCGCGGCCTCGGGCAAGGCCTCGACCAGGTCGAGCGCGGGATCGAGCGCGGCGAGGTGGCGGACGCCGTTGCCGATCGCCGGCAACCCGCCGAGCGCCGCGCGCGCCGCGTCGGGACGGCGCGAGGCCAGCACATCGATCGCCGCCAGCGGATGGGCAAAGGCCTGCATGAACACCTCGCCGTGCCCGCCTTCCATCACCACCGCCAGCGCGTCGCGACCGGGCCGGTCGGCGAACCCCATCGCGGCGATCAGCGCGAGCGAGGAGAAGCCGGTCACTTCCGCCCCCCAGCCGATGCCCAGCCCGATCGCGGCGGCCAGCCCGACGCGGATGCCGGTGAAGCTGCCCGGCCCGCAATCGACCAGGATGCGGCCGGCGCGACCCTGATCGGGCAGTTCGGCGATCATCGGCACCAGCCGTTCGGCATGGCCGCGCCCGACCACCTCATGCGCGCGCGCTATCACCGCGTCGTTCTCGATCAGCGCGACCGAGCAGGCGGCGGTGGCGGTTTCGATGACGAGGGCACGGGGGGAGGGCATGGTCGTCCCGGCTTTCGCCGGGATCGACGATTTAGGCAATGGTCGGCGCCTGTCGGGGACTTGGCGGAAAGGCGAATTTTCCGGCGGTGCCGGCCCGCTCCCCCTCTCGGCCGCCCATAGGAAACGGCCGTTGGGTGACCGGGAGGGGACGCGGGCCGGCGCGCATTTCCAAACGGACTCCCTATGCGATCCGGTTGAACTTCTCGAACGCCGGGCGCGGGCTGCGATCGAAGATCGTCGACGGATCGCCATGGCCAAAGGTGGCGATGAAATTCGACCGGACGCTCGGCTGATCGGCGAAGAACGCCTGATCGACCGCGGCGTTGTCGAATCCGGACATCGGCCCGGTATCGAATCCCAGCGCGCGCGCGGCGATGATGAAATAGGCGCCCTGGAGCGAGCTGTTGCGCGCGGCGTGGACGCGGCGCAGCTCGGGATCGTTGGCGAACCAGCTCCGCGCGTCGGTATGCGGGAACAGCCACGGCAGCTGTTCGTGGAAATCGAGGTCCATGCCGATGATCACCGCCGCCGGCGCCGCGCTGATCTTGGCGCTGTTGGTGCCGCTGGACAGCGCCGCCAGCTTGTCCTTGCCCTCCTGGCCCAGCAGCCAGACGAAGCGCGCCGGCTGCTGGTTGGCGGATGTCGGCCCCATCTTGAGCAGGTCATAGATCGCGCGGATGTCGGCTTCGGTCACCGCGCCCGGCAGATAGCCGTTATAGGTGCGCGCGGTGCGAAAGATCGTGTCGAGCCCAGCGTCGTCGAGCGGCGTTCCCATCATCTCATCCCTTTTTTTCAGAAAGCGTCAGACGGCGCGGACTTCGGTCACTTCCGGCACGTAATATTTGAGCAGCTGTTCGATGCCCTGCTTGAGCGTCGCGCTCGACGAGGGGCAACCCGAGCAGGCGCCCTGCATCTGGAGATAGACCTTGCCCTGGTCGAACCCGCGATAGACGATGTCGCCGCCGTCGTTGGCCACCGCCGGGCGCACGCGCGTTTCGATCAGCTCGCGGATCTGCGCGACGATGTCGGCATCCTCGGGATTGTCGGTGAAGGCGGCGTCTGCGGACGGCACCGCGATTCCGGCGGCGGAGCCCTGGCGGAACAGCGGCATGTTGGCGGAGAAGTGATCGAGCAACACCGCGAGCACGTCGGGCTTCACATGGACCCAGTCGACGCCGGGCGCGACCGTCACCGACACGAAATCGCGACCGAAGAACACGCCGGTGACGTCGCCCAGACCAAACAGCGTCTCCGCCAGCGGCGACGCCTCCGCTTCCTCGGGGGTGGCGAAGTCGCGCGTGCCGGCGTCCATCACGGTACGGCCCGGCAGGAACTTGAGCGTCGCGGGGTTGGGCGTGGCTTCGGTTTCGATCAGCATCCCCCGCATTTGGGCGCACCGGCGCGGGCGATCAAGGCGCGACGTGCGAAACACAGCGTTCGCGGTCGCGCCCGCCGCGATGTGTAGGCGCCGGCGCCCGTCGCAGCGCGCGCGTACCGCTGGCAGGCGCGGACGAAGCCCGCTACATGGGGCGCGATGTTCTGGTTCCCCCGCGTAGCCCGCCCGGCGCTCGTCGCGCTTCCGCTCCTCGCCCTCGCGGTTGCCGCTCCCGCGCAACACGCGCCGCCACCGGCGCCACAGGCCGGACCGGGCTGGCTCTACATCGGCAGCGACATTCCGCCCGATCCCGACTGGCGGTTCGGCACGCTGCCCAACGGGGTGCGCTATGCCGTGCGCAAGAACGGGGTGCCGCCGGGACAGGTCTCGATCCGGGTGCGGATCGACGCCGGATCGCTGATGGAGCGCGACAACGAGCTGGGTTATGCCCATCTGATCGAGCATCTGTCGTTCCGCGGCTCCGAGCATGTCGCCGACGGCGAGGCCAAGCGCATCTGGCAACGGATGGGCGCGACGTTCGGCGCGGACACCAACGCCAGCACCAGCTTCACCCAGACGGTCTACAAGCTCGACCTGCCGTCGGCGACCGAGGCCAATCTGGACGAGAGCCTGAAGATCCTGGCGGGGATGATGGACAAGCCCGGCCTCAGCCAGGCCGAACTCGATTCGGAACGGCCGGTGGTGCTGGCCGAGGCGCGCGAGCAGCCCGGGCCGCAGGTGCGGCTGAGCGACCTGACGCGCGAGACGTTCTTCGCCGGCCAGTTGCTGGCCAAGCGATCGCCGATCGGCACGCCGGAGACGCTGGCCGCCGCGACCCCGGCCAGCGTGCGCGCGTTTCAGGAACGCTGGTATCGCCCCGAACGCGCGGTAGTGGTGATTTCGGGCGATATCGATCCGGTGACCTCCGAACGGCTGATCCAGCGCAACTTCGCCGAATGGCAGGGCGAGGGTCCGGCGACGCCCAGCCCCGATTTCGGCAAGCCGGTCGCCAACATCGGCACCGGCGCGGATACCGCCAGCCTGGCCGAACCGTCGATCCCGCCGCTGGTATCGATGGCGTGGCTGCGGCCGTGGACGGTCGGCGACGACACGATCATCTTCAACCAGAAGCGGATGGTCGACATGGTCGCGATCCGCATCGTCAACCGCCGGCTGGAAACCCGCGCGCGCGGCGGCGGCAGTTTCATCCAGGCCGGCGCCGATCTGCAGGACGTGTCGCGATCGGCCAACGCCACCTTCGTCTCGATCATGCCGGTCGGCGACGATTGGGAAGCCGCGCTGAAGGACGTGCGCCAGACCATCGCCGACGCGATCGCCGCACCGCCGACCCAGGCCGAG
>NZ_DATMGG010000007.1:0-12362 GCF_035555815.1 Sphingomonas sp. | reverse complement strand
AGCAGCAGGTGATATTTGACGTCGAGCAGCCGCGCGGTGTTGTCCGCCCGCTCGATCGCCGCGCCCAGCCGGATGAACCAGGTCGCCTGGTTACGCATCATCCAGTGGATCGCCCCCTCGAACCCGCGCGTCTCCGCCTTGACCGCCTCGACCAGATTGAGCGTCGCCATCGTGCCGGCCGATTGCCCGCGCCCGTTGAACACCAGCCACGCGCGGTTGATCGCGGTCCAGGCATCGCGGGTCAGCGCGGTGCGGACGGCGCGGGCGTTGTTGCGCGCCATGTCGAGGCAACGGACGATCGATCCGGGGTTGTTCGCGTCGACCGTCAGGAACCGCGCGACATTGGCCTGGTTGATCTCGCTGCCGGACGCCGCGAACGCCTCGTCGGTGTAGGTGACGCTGAGCGCCGACGCCCACGCGGCGTCGCCAGCGGGGCGCGCCGACAAGGCGTCGAGCCGGATCGTCGCCTCGACCAGCCGCGCGACGAAATCGGCCCGCTCGACATAGCGGCCGAGCCAGTAAAGCGACGCGGCGGTGCGGGAGAGCATCAGCATCGGCGCGCCCTCACATTTCTCCCGTGAAAGGGAATAGGGGCCATTCGCGCCTGCGCATGGTGGAGGGGCCCGACTGCGAGCGCATCGCCGGTGGAACGGCCTCCTCCACCACGCGACTGCGTCGCGCGGTCCCCCTCCCCGTTCCCGGGAGGAACGGCGTGAGGCGCTAGCCCGGCCATTGGCTCTGCCCGGACGACCCCGCCGGTTTGTCGGCCATCAGCACGAAACTGTCCTTTGTGCCGCCGCCCTGGCTGGAATTGACCACCAGCGATCCCTCGCGCAGCGCCACGCGGGTCAGCCCGCCGGGCACCACCCGCACGCCGTCGCTGCCGGTCAGCACGAACGGGCGGAAATCGACGTGGCGCGGCGCCAGCCCGGCGGCGGTCATTGTCGGCACGGTCGACAGCGCCAGCGTCGGCTGAGCGATGTAGCGCTCGGGACTGGCCATCAGCGCGGCGCGGAACGCCTCGATCTCCGCCCTGCTCGCGGTCGGGCCGACCAGCATCCCATAGCCGCCCGATCCGTCGACCAGCTTGACCACCAGCGCGTCGAGGTTCTCCAGCACATATTTGAGCGAGTCCGGCTCACGGCACCGCCACGTCTGGACGTTGGGCAACTTCGGCTCGGCGCCCGAATAGAAGCGCACGATCTCCGGCATATAGCTGTAGATCGCCTTGTCGTCGGCGATGCCGTTGCCCGGCGCGTTGATCAGCGCGACGTTGCCAGCGCGATAGGCGGCGATCAGCCCCGGCACGCCCAGCAGCGATTCAGGCCGGAACACCAGAGGATCGAGAAAATCGTCGTCGATCCGACGATAGATCACGTCGACCCGCACCCGCCCGCCGATCGTCCGCATCCACACGATATCGTCGTCTACCACCAGATCGGCCGCCTCGACCAGCTCGACCCCCATCGAATCGGCGAGGAAGCTGTGTTCGTAATAGGCCGAGTTGAAATGGCCGGGGGTCAGCACGACGCACACCGGGCTGGCGCCCGCACCCGGCGGCGCGACCGACCGCATCGTCTCCAGCAGCATGTCGGGATAGCTGTCGACCGCAGCGACGCGAAAGGCGCGGAACAGTTCCGGGCACAGCCGGATCATCGCCTCCCGGTTTTCCAGCATGTACGACACGCCCGACGGGGTGCGGGCATTGTCCTCCAGCACGAAGAATTCGTCGGCGCCGGTGCGGACCAGATCGATGCCGCAAATATGCGCCCACACGCCATGCGGCGGGCGCGTGCCGGCGATCTCTGGCCGGAACTGCGGATTGTTGTAGATCAGGTCGGGCGGCAGCACCCCTTCGTCGAGGATGCGTCGCGCGCCATAGATGTCGTCGAGGAAGGCGTTGATCGCCTGCGTGCGCTGGATCAGCCCTTCGGACAGGCGCGCCCATTCATCGGCCAGGAACACGCGGGGGACGATGTCGAACGGGATGATCCGTTCGGCCGCGTCGGCGTCGCCATAGACGGCAAAGGTGATGCCCAGCTGGCGAAATGTCGCCTCCGCGGCTTCGAGGCGGCGGTCGAGGTCGGCCTGTGGCGTCTGTTCCAGCCAATGGCCGAGCGCGGCGAATTCAGGGCGGACGGGCGGGCCGCCAAAGCCCCAGATCTCGTCGAATGCGCCCCGGTTGCTCATCCGGGGCCTAACGCCTTGGTCCTGTCATGAGGCACATGCTGCACCCGAGTGCTGCGATGCACAAGTGGCAAAAAGGGTGGTTCACGCGAAGCCGCGAAGGCGCGAAGATTTCTGTTCGCGCAGAGGCGCGGAGGACGCCGAGCGCGCGCCACGCCACGCCAGCGGCCGTCATCCAGAGCCGCGGTCTCACCGATGCGAAACGGAACCCACGCGCGGGCACCTCCGCATCCTCCGCGCGGAATCCCTTTATCTTCTTCGCGCCTTCACGGCTTCGCGCGAACCTTCTCCCGATCAGCTCTCCGGGTATTTCACCGAACAGCCGTAGGGCCGGCTTTCGGCCACCGACACCGGCTTGCCCGCCTTCATCTCGTCCAGCGCCGCCGTCACGTGATTGCGCGCGGTAGCGATGTCGGCGGTGTTCGCGGTCGGCTTGTCGTCGATCCCGCCCTGATAGACCAGTGTACCCTTCGCATCGATGATGAACATCTGCGGCGTGGTCTTGGCGCCATAGCCCTTCCCGACCACGCCGCGCGGATCGAGCAGGTAATTGGTCGGAGTGGCCTTTTCCTTGGCGACGAACGCCTGCGCCTCGGGACCTGTCATGTAACCCTGCTTGCCCGGCGCGCCCGAATTGATCGTCAGCCACACCGCGCCCTGCGCGCGCGCGGCGGCCTGGGTCTTTTGCATGTTGCCGCTGTTATAGTGTTTCTGCACGAACGGGCACCCGGGGTTGTTCCATTCGAGCACCACGGTCTTGCCCTTGAACTGGGCCAGCTCGACCGTGCGACCGCTCATGTCGGTGAGCTTGAAATTGCCGGCCGGCGTGCCGGTGACCTGTTCGGCGGCGGCGGGCACCGCCAGCGCGGTCGCCAGTGCGATGGTCGCGAAAGCCAGTCTCATGTCCGTCTCCCTTGTTGGTTCAGCTTCCCGCCCGGCCGGTCAGCATCGCCTGCGTCAGCAGCTGCGGCAACACCTCCGGTTTGGGCCGGCCGTTCGTATACCATAAATAGAGCGGCACGCCCGCACGATTATGCGCCGAGATGAAACGGCCGAGCACCGGATCGCCGTCGGTCCAGTCCCCCACCAGCACCGCGACCTCGCCCTTCGCCAGCGCATCACGCACCGCGGCAGTCTCGATCACCGCCTTTTCATTGACCTTGCAGGTGACGCACCAGTCGGCGGTGAAATAGGCAAACACCGGCCGTCCCGCCGCGCGCAGTTCTGCGAGGCGCGCTTCGGAGAACGGCTCGGCGCCGGACGCCGCGACACCCGCCTGCGCCGGCGGGGCGCGGGTGATCGCGCCGACGGCGGCAAGCGCGATCACCGCCGCGACCGTCCCCGGAAGCCACGCCAGCGCCCGCCCCTTCGCCTGCCGCAGCCCGGTCCACCACAGCCCGGCGGCGAGGAGCGTCGCGGCGGCCAGGCCGATCGTCATCCCGTCGACCCCCGCCTGCTTGCCCAGCACCCACGCCAGCGCCAGCGCGGTCAGGAACATCGGTACGCTCAGGATGCGGCGCATCGTTTCCATCCATGCGCCCGGTTTCGGCAGGCGGCGGCGCAACGCGGGGATGAAGGCGATCAGCAGGAACGGCAGCGCCAGCCCCAGCCCCAGCCCGGCGAACACCGCCAGCGCACCCCACCACGGCAGCACCAGCGCCGCGCCGAGTGCCGCGCCCATGAACGGCCCGGTGCACGGCGTCGCGACGAAGGCGGCGAGCGCCCCGGTCATGAACGCGCCGCCGCGCCCGCTGGCGGCCATGCGATTGGCCATCCCCGGCGCGGCCAGCTCGAACAGCCCGGCAAGGTTGAAGGCGATGCCGGTGACCAGCAGCAGCAGCACCAGAATCACGCGCGGATCCTGCAACTGGAACGCCCAGCCGACGCTGGCGCCACCGGCGCGCAACGCCAGCAGCACGCCGCCCAGCGCGACGCACACCAGCACCACCCCCAACGTGTAGGCGATGGCCTCCGCCTTGCCCTCCGCCGCGTTCGCCTTGGCGAGGCTGAGCGCCTTGAGGCTGAGGATCGGGAAGACGCACGGCATGACGTTGAGGATCAGCCCCCCCAGCACCGCGCCGGCAAAGGCGATCAGCGCTGCGTTCCACGCCATCGCTGGAGCCGGCGCGGCGACCGCGCCGGGCGCGGCGGTGAGCGAGAACCCCTGTCCGTCGCCGGTGTGGAGAACCCCCTCGAGCGTCGGGTGCCGACCGGGCTTGGCCTTGGTCTCGATCATCAGCAGATCGCCGTCGCGCGTCACGCTCTGCGGCGCGGCGTAATCGATCACCCCGTCGGTGATCGGAAAGAAATAGACGTCCTTTGCCGCGGCGGCGGCGGGAAAGGGAACAGCCAGCCGGAAACGATCGCCGTCGACCGCGAAGGTCGCGGGGCTGCCCAGCGGCTTGGGGATCGCCCGGCGCCAGCCATCGAATTCCGCGCGGCGCTCGGCCGTGACCGCGCCGTCCCCGACGGTCAGCGTGGTTGCCAGCGACGCGCTTTCGGGGACGCAGATTTCATTGGTGCAGACCAGATAGTCGAGCTTGACCGCGATCGGCAGCGCGGTGCCCGCCGCCAGCCCCGCCGGTACCGTGAGCGTCACGAACTGGGTGAACGGCCCTTCATAGACATAATTCATCAGGCCCGCGATCAGCAGCCGGTGGGGCACCGGATAGACGATCGGCCCGGCGGTGACCCCGGCGGGCAGCGTCCACGCAGCCTGCGTCTCCACCCCGGCGTCGCCCGGGTTGCGCCAGTAGCCGTGCCAGCCGGCCTGAGGGCGGGACACGAACGCCAGCGTGACCTCGCTCCCCGCCGCCGGCCTGTCGCTTTCCGCGACCAGATCGATCGCGATATGGCGCTGGCCGGGCGCCTGCGCGGCGGCGGGCCAGGCGATCAGCGCCAGCAACGTCACGACAATGAAAGAAACCAGCCGCATCGATCCCGAATCCTTGCCGCGCATTGACCGCTCGCCCATAGCGTGTCGGCTGATTTTTTGCATATCCGGAGGTTCGTCGTGAAGCTGGTTTCCCTTGCCGCCGCCGCCGCGCTGGTCGCCACGCCCGCCCTGGCGCAGGACGCTGCCGCCCCGGCCGCAGCCGCTCCGCCGCCCGCGCCGAAGCTGATCGTGTTCATCTCGGTCGACCAGTTTTCCGCCGACCTGTTCGCCGAATATCGCAGCCGCTGGTCGGGCGGGTTCGCGCGGTTGCAGCAGGGCGCGGTGTTTCCCTCCGGCTATCAGAGCCACGCCGCGACGGAGACCTGCCCCGGCCATTCGACCCTGCTGACCGGAGACCACCCCTCGCGCACCGGCATCATCGCCAACGACTGGGTCGATTTCCGCACGCCGCGCGAGGACAAGACCGTCTATTGCAGCGAGGACGAGAGCGTGCCGGGCAGCACGTCCACCGCCTACACCGTGTCCGACAAACATCTGAAGGTGCCGACGCTGGGAGAGCGGATGAAGGCGTGGAACCCGCAGACCCGCGTCGTCTCGGTCGCGGGCAAGGATCGCGCGGCGGTGATGATGGGCGGGCACAAGGTCGACGAGCTGTGGTGGTGGAACGGCAAGGCCTATGTCAGCTATGCCGGGCGCGCCGAGCCACGCGCGGTCACCCGCGCGAACGCCGCCGTCGCCCAGCGCATCGCCACCGCCCAGCCCGCGCTGGAGGTGCCCGATTTCTGCAAGCCGCACGACCGTGCGATCCCGATCGGCGCGGGCAAGACCGTCGGCGCAGGACGCTTCGCGCGGGAGGCGGGCGATGCGACGCGCTACCGCGCTTCACCCGAGTTCGACGGCGCCACGCTGGCGCTGGCCGCAGCGCTGATCCAGGACATGAAGCTGGGCCAGGGCAATGCGCCCGACATCATCTCGGTCGGCGCCTCGGCCACCGACTATGTCGGCCACACCTATGGCACCGAAGGGCTGGAGATGTGCCTTCAGCTCGCCTCGCTCGACCGCGATCTGGGCGATTTCTTTGACGTGCTCGACGCGACGGGCGTGGATTATGTCGTCGGGCTGTCCGCCGATCACGGCGGGCACGACCTGCCCGAGCGCAACCGCGAGGACGCCGCGCCGACCGCGCAACGGATGGACCCGGCGCTGCGGATCAAGGCGGTCAACGACGTGGTCACCGCCAAGCTGGGCTTGACCGGCGACGTTCTGCGCGGCGGCCCGATGGGCGATGTGTGGATCGACCCGGCGCTGCCCAAGCCGCAGCATGATCGCGTGATGACGGAGGCGATACGGATCATCGCCGCGCACCCGCAAGTGCAGGCGGTGTTCACCGCCGCGCAGGTCGCCGCCACCCCGCAGCCGCACAGTCCGCCCGAAACGTGGACGCTGCTGGAACGCGCCCGCGAATCCTATGATCCCGAACGGTCGGGCGATTTCATGATCGCGCTGAAGCCGCGCGTGACGCCGATCCCCGACCCGACGCGCGGATCCACGGCGACGCATGGCAGCTACTGGGATTATGACCGCCGCGTGCCGATGCTGTTCTGGCGCAAGGGCATCACCGGCTTCGAACAGCCGCTGTCGGTGGAAACCGTCGATATCGCCCCGACCCTGGCCGGGGTGATCGGAATGCCGCTCAAGCCCGGCGAGGTCGACGGGCGCTGCCTGGACATTGTCGCGGGTCCGGCATCGAGCTGCCCGGCGCGATAGGCGGCGGGTTCCTGCGCCCGGCCAGAGCCTTGAGCGTCAGGTCAGGGGCAGGAATACGACACCTCTCCCTCCCCGACAAAGCTTGTCGGAGCACCGCACTGTTCTTCGGAAGAAGAAGGGCAGCCCTTCGACAAGCTCGGGCGAACGCGAGGACCGAAACCGCCGGATCGGCGCGCGATCGGGCTATTCCCCGGCCAGCATCCGGACGATCGCCGAGAAATCATGGTGGCCCGGGTCGGCGGCGACGAATTGTTCGTAGAGTTCGGCCGCCTTGGCGCCCATCGGCGTCTGCGCGTCGGCGGTGGCGGCCGCCTCCATCGCCAGCCGCAGATCCTTGAGCATCAGCGCGGCGGCGAACCCGCCCTGATAATCATGGTCGGCCGGGGTCTCCGGTCCGACGCCGGGCAGCGGCGCATAGCTGGTCATCGACCAGCTCTGGCCCGAACTGACGCTGGCGATATCGTAGAAGCGCTGCGGATCGAGCCCCAACTTCTGCGCCAGCACGAACGCCTCGCACGTCGCGACCATCGTCGCGCCCAGAATCATGTTGTTGCAGATCTTCGCCGCCTGTCCGGCGCCATTGCCGCCGGCGTGGATCACCGCCTTGCCCATGTTGGCGAGGAAGCCCTCCGCCCGCGCGAACGCCGCCGCCGACCCGCCGACCATGAAGGTCAGCGTGCCCGCGTTGGCCGCGCCGATCCCGCCGGAGACCGGGGCGTCGACCATCGTCAGCCCCTTGGCGGCGGCGGCATCGGCGACGCGGCGCGCGGTGGCGACGTCGATCGTCGAGCAATCGATCATCAGCGCCGTCTTGGGCACCGCGGCGAACACGCTGTCGGCATAGACCGCCTCGACATGCTTGCCGGCGGGCAGCATCGTCACGACGGCCTCGGCACCCTCACAGGCCGCCGCGGCGCTCTCGACCGGCAGGCACCCAGCCGCCTCGGCGCGATCCAGCGCGTCCTGCGACAGGTCGAACGCGCGGACGTCGTGCCCCGCCTTCGCCAGGTTCGCGGCCATTCCGCCGCCCATGTTGCCCAGCCCGATGAATGCGATACGTGCCATGTCGGCTTTCTCCTGAACCGATAACCCCGCCCCGCTGCCGGGGGCGCGGCGAAATTACTTGCCCGTCCACGTCCCCGGACGCTTCTCCACGAACGCGGTCATCCCTTCCTTCTGATCGGCGGTGCCGAACAGCGCGTGGAACAGCCGGCGCTCGAACTGGATACCCTGGTGCAACGTCGTCTCGAACGCGGCGTCGACCATCTCCTTGTTCGCCTTGACCGCCAGCGGCGCCATCGCGGCGATGGTCGCGGCGGTCTTGACCGCATCGTCGACCAGATCGGCGGCCGGGACGATCCGCGCGACCAGCCCGGCGCGTTCCGCCTCCTCCGCGCCCATCATCCGGCCGGTCAGGCACATTTCCATCGCCTTGGCCTTGCCGACCGCGCGGGTCAGCCGCTGCGATCCGCCCATGCCGGGGGAGACCGCCAGCTTGATCTCGGGCTGGCCGAACTTCGCCGTATCCGCCGCGAGGATGAAATCGCACATCATCGCCAGCTCGCAGCCGCCGCCCAGCGCATAGCCGGCGACCGCGGCGATCACCGGCTTGCGCGTCGCGGTGACGCGGTCGTAGCCGGCGAAGAAGTTGCTGCCGTACATGTCGGCGAAGCCCTTTTCGGCCATCTCCTTGATGTCGGCGCCGGCGGCGAACGCCTTTTCGCTGCCGGTCAGCACCGCGCAGCCCTGAGTCTCGTCGGCATCGAACGCCGCCAGCGCGGCGATCAGATCGGCGAGCACCTGGCTGTTGAGCGCGTTGAGCGCCTGCGGGCGGTTGAGCGTGATCAGCGTGACGGCGCCGCGCTGTTCGACAAGGATGGTTTCGTAGCTCATGCGGGGGTCCAGGCTTCCTGTTCGGGCAAGGGGGCGAAGATGGCGTCGATCTGCGCATCGGTGACGTCGGCGGGTGCCGCGGGGTTCCACTTCGGCGCGTTGTCCTTGTCGACGATCACCGCGCGCACACCCTCGACGATGTCGGGCAGCACGGTGACACGGGCTGCGACGGCATATTCCTGGCGCATCTCATCGGCGAAGCTGGGCATCGCCGCGCCTTCCGCCAGCAAACGCAGCGAGACCTTGCATGCCTGCGGCGATTTGGTGCGCAGGATCGCGAGTTGCTGCTGCGCCCATTCGCCGGGGTCGGCCTCGAGCGCGGCGAGCACCGCCTCCAGCGTGTCGGCGGCGAACAGCCGGTCGATGTCGGGGCGCAGCGCCAGCACCTTCGCTTCCGGCGCGGGTGCGGCCAGATCGTTGAGGATCGCGTCGATCTCGCCCGGCGCTGCGGCGATGCGCGTCTTGGCATCCTCCAGCGCCGCCGCCGGCAGGTAATGGCTGGCCAAGCCGAGCGCGAGGCACTCCGCCCCGTCGATCCGATGGCTGGTCAGCGCGAGGAATTGCCCCATCCGCCCCGCGAGCCGCGACAGATACCAGCCGCCGCCGACGTCGGGGAACAGCCCGATCCCGGTCTCCGGCATGGCAAAGCGCGTATTCTCGGTCGCGACGCGGTATTTGGCGGGTTGGCTGATGCCGACACCGCCGCCCATCGTGATCCCGTCCATGAACGCGACGACCGGCTTGGGATAAGTGAACAGCCGGTGGTTGAGCTGGTATTCGGTGAAGAAGAACGCCCGCGCGGCGCTGCCGTCGCCCGCGCCGCTCTCCGCGATCAGACGGATGTCGCCGCCGGCGCAGAACCCGCGCCCGTCGGCATGGTCGATCAGCACCGCCTCGACGGCCGGATCGGCTTCCCACGCCGCCAGCGAGTCGAGCATTGCAAGACACATGTCGTGATTGAGCGCGTGGATCGCCTTGGGCCGGTTAAGCCGGATCCGCCCGACGCGCCCGTCGACAAAGGTCAGGACGTCGTCGGTCATTGCCGCGTCAACTCCCGCCCGACGATCATCCGCATCACCTGGTTGGTGCCCTCAAGGATCGAATGGACGCGCAAATCGCGCCAGAACCGTTCGATCGGGTAATCCATCAGATAGCCGTAGCCGCCGTGAAGCTGGAGCGCGCGGTCGACGATCGCCGATCCGCTGTCGGTCGCCAGCCGCTTGGCCATCGCCGCGAAGCGCGTCTTGTCCGGTGCGTTCGCCGTCACCTTGGCCGCCGCCATGTAGAGCAGCGCCCGCGCCGCCTCCAGATCGGTCGCCATGTCGGCCAGAGTGAATTGCGTATTCTGGAAATCGGCGATCGCCTTGCCGAACTGCTGGCGATCGCGCGTGTAGGCGATCGCCTCATCGAGGCACCGCTGCCCACCGCCCAGCGAGCAGGCGCCGATGTTGAGCCGGCCGCCATCCAGCCCCATCATCGCGATGCGGAAGCCCTCGCCCTCACCACCGACCAGATTCTCCACCGGCACGCGCACGCCGTCGAAGATCACCTGCGCGGTCGGCTGCGCATGCCAGCCCAGCTTGCGCTCCTGCGCGCCGAACGACACGCCGGCCATGTCCTTCTCGATCACCAGACAGGACACGCCCTTCGGCCCGTCCTCGCCGGTGCGGGCCATCGTCACATAGACCTCGTTCTCGCCGCCGCCGGAGATGAACTGCTTGCTGCCGGTGACGACATAATGATCGCCGTCGCGTACCGCGCGGGTCTTGAGCGCCGCCGCGTCGGAGCCCGACGACGGTTCGGTCAGGCAATAGCTCGCCAGCCGCTCCATCGTGACCAGATCAGGCAGGTATTTGTCCTTCACCCCCTGCGATCCGAAGCGGTCGATCATCCACGACGCCATGTTATGGATCGAGATGAACGCGCTGGTGGCCGGGCAGCCATAGGCCATCGCCTCCATGATGATCGCCGATTCGAGCCGGCCGAGGTTGATCCCCCCGCTCTCCTCGCTGACATAGATCGCGGCGAAGCCCAGCTCGGCCGCCGCCTTGATCGTATCGCGCGGGAAGATGTGCTTCTCATCCCATTCCGCCGCGAACGGCGTGATGCGATCGGCGGTGAAGCGCCGCGCGAGTTCCTGGATCTCGCGCTGGTCGTCGGTCAGGTCGAACTGGTTGGTCATGCCGGGCACCGCTGATAGTGAAGAGGTTCGGGAGACGCACCGTCCCCAAGTTCAAACTGGGTGAGCGCGCCGTCGCTGTCGAGCGCGAGCATCACGCGCAGCGTCCAGGTCTCTCCCTCTCCGGAATAATTGAAATCGGCGTCGAGCGTCCGCGCATCGGCAGAGTGGATCGTGCCGAGCTTCGCGCGCGATTCATAGAAATCGAGCGTCGCGCGCTCCACCGTCATCAGCCCCTTCGCGTCGTCTCGCCCCGGCTCGCAATCCTCCGGCCCCATGCCCCAGCGACCACGCAGCTCCGCCGGAATCTCGCCGACAGCGACGTCCTTGCCGTTGGCGGGCGCGGCCGCGTTGACCACAGCAGCGGGTGTTTCCACGGTCGCCGCCACATTCGCGGCCGCCTCGTTGTTGCGTTGCTCGACGTCGGGCACCGTCGGTTTGGGATCGGAGCAGCCCGCCAGCGCGGTGAGGGCCGCTATCGCCACCACATATTTCAACTTTCTCTCCCCAACATCGCTTCCGCCTCGATTTCCACACGCCATTCGGGGCGGAGCAGGCCGGCCACCACTAGCATCGTCGCGGCGGGACGCACATCGGCGAACCAGCGGCCGTGCGCGCGCCCGACCGCATCGCCATCGGCGGCATCGACCAGCAGCATCCGCGTGCGCACCACATCCTCCGCCGATCCGCCCAGTTGCTCGATCGCGCGCACGATGATCGCGAAGCATCGCTCCGCCTGCGCCTCGGCATCGCCCTCAGTGGAGCTGCCGTCATCCTCGATCGGCGCGGTGCCGGAGACGAGGATGCGATCACCGACGCGGATCGCGCGGCTGAAACCGATGCTCGCCTCGAACGGCGATCCAGACGATGCGTGGGTACGATCGGACACGGCCGCCCGCCTTACCCCATCGTCGGAATGACGAAGGCGTTGCCGCCGTCGGGCGAACCGTCGGGCCAGCGCTGGGTCACCGTCTTGGTCTTGGTCCAGAAACGGACGCCTTCCATGCCGTGCTGGTTGATGTCGCCGAACGCCGAACGCTTCCACCCGCCAAAGCTGTGATAGGCGACGGGCACCGGGATCGGCACGTTGATGCCGACCATGCCGACGTTGACCCGCGACGCGAATTCGCGCGCGGCGTGGCCGTTGCGGGTGAAGATCGCGACGCCGTTGCCGTACTGGTGGTCGCTCGGCAGCTTGAGCGCGCTCTCGAAATCGGGCGCGCGGACGATCTGGAGCACCGGGCCGAAGATCTCCTCCTGGTAGCTCTTCATCTGCGGGGTCACCCGGTCGAACAGGCTTGGCCCGATGAAGAAGCCCTGTTCGTGCCCCTGCAAGGTAAACCCGCGCCCGTCGACGACCAGTTCGGCCCCCTCATCGACGCCGGTCTGGATCCAGTTCTCAACGCGCGCCTTGTGCGCGGCGTTGACCACGGGGCCGTA
>NZ_DATMGG010000006.1:0-7688 GCF_035555815.1 Sphingomonas sp. | reverse complement strand
TGAGCGCGCTCTACAAGGTCGAGGTGCCGGCAAAGCCTCGCACCACATTTGCCGCCAGCGTGGTCGGCGGCGGCACATCGGTCAACGCTATCCCGGACCAGGTCTATGTCGACGTCGACATGCGTTCCGAAAGCGCCGAATCGCTGGCGACGCTGGAAAAGCGGTTCCTGACGATCGTCAACGAAGCGGTCGATGCCGAAAACGCAGCGCGATCGACCCGCGTCGGCAAGGTCAGCGCCGACCCCGAAGTGATCGGCGATCGCCCGGCCGGCGCGACCCCGGCCGACGCGGCGCTGGTCCGCTCGACCGCGGCGGCGATCAAGGCGTTCGGCCTGACCCCGGCGTTCGGCGCATCGTCGACCGACGCCAATCTGCCGATGAGCCTGGGCATCCCGGCGGTCACGATCGGATCGGGCGGCACCGGCGGGCGCGGGCATTCGGTCGATGAATGGATCGACGTCGCCAAGCCCGACAGCCTGCAAGGGCTGTCGGTTGGGCTGCTCGCGCTGGTGGCGGCGGCGGGTGTGGCGAAATAGCCGCCACCCGACGAAACATCAGTCCGTCATCGCGGGCGTGGCCTCGCCGCGCCCGCGACGACGGGTAACCCCAGGACGATTCCGCTACCCCCGCGCTTTCGCCAGCGCGCGATAACGGTGCAGCAGCGGTTCGGTGTAGCCGTTGGGCTGGGTGACACCCTCGAAGATCAGCGCGCGCGCCGCCTGCCAGGCGAGACCATCGGGGGTAAGCGGGCGATAGAGCGGATCGCCGGCGTTCTGCGCGTCGACCTTGGCCGCCATGCGCGCCAGAGCGGCGTCGACCTGTTCCGGCGTGGCAACGCCGTGCAGCAGCCAGTTGGCGATATGTTGTGAGCTGATCCGCAGTGTCGCGCGGTCCTCCATCAGCCCGACGTCGTCGATATCCGGCACCTTCGAGCAGCCGACGCCTTGGTCGACCCAGCGCACGACGTAGCCGAGGATGCCCTGCGCGTTGTTGTCCAGCTCGCGCGTCACCTCCGCCTCGGTCCAGTTACGGCCGCCAGCCAGCGGCACGCTCAGCAGCGGCGCCAGTCCGGGAATCGCCTCGCCCGCGATTTCCCGCTGGCGCGCGAACACGTCGACCGCGTGATAATGGAGCGCGTGCAGCGTCGCAGCGGTGGGGCTGGGCACCCAGGCGGTATTGGCGCCGCTCATCGGATGCGCGATCTTCTGCGTCAGCATATCGGCCATCTTGTCCGGCGCCGCCCACATGCCCTTGCCGATCTGCGCCTTGCCCGACAGGCCACAGGCGAGGCCGATCCGCACGTTGCGGTCCTCATAGGCCTTGATCCAGTCCGACGCCTTCATCTCCGCCTTCGGCACCATCGCCCCGGCGCGCATCGAGGTATGGATCTCGTCGCCGGTGCGGTCGAGGAAGCCGGTGTTGATGAACACGACGCGGTCCTTCACCGCATGGATGCACGCGGCGAGGTTGGCCGAAGTACGGCGCTCCTCGTCCATCACGCCGACCTTGATCGTGTGGCGCGCCAGCCCGAGCAGGTCCTCGACCGCGTCGAACAGCGTGTCGGTGAAGGCGGCTTCGTCCGGCCCGTGCATCTTGGGCTTGACGATATAGACCGATCCGGCGCGGCTGTTGCGCAGCGCGCCAAGCCCGCGCAGGTCGTGCAGCGCGATCGTCGAGGTGACGATGGCGTCGAGAATGCCCTCGGGCGCCTCGCTGCCGTCGGGCAGGCGAATCGCGGGCGTGGTCATCAGATGGCCGACGTTGCGGACGAACAACAGGCTGCGGCCGGGCAGCACCAGATCGTCCTGGTTGGGCCGCCGGTAGCTGCGGTCGCCGTCCAACCGGCGGGTGACGGTGCGTCCCCCCTTGTCGAAGCTTTCGACCAGATCGCCGCGCATCAGGCCCAGCCAGTTGGCATAGGCCGCCGCCTTGTCCTCGGCATCGACCGCCGCGACCGAATCCTCGAGGTCGACGATCGTGGTCAGCGCCGATTCGAGCACGACGTCGGCGATACCGGCTGGATCGGTCCTGCCGATCGGGTGCGCGTGGTCGATCACCACCTCGATATGCAGCCCGTTGTGGCGGAACAGCAGGTTGTCGCCGCGCCCGCCGACGAACTGGCCCGGATCGGCCAGCGGCAGATCACCCCCGGTGAAGTCCGCCCAGCGTCCGGAGGCCAGCGGGACCGTTTCGTCCAGAAACGCCTTGGCGCGCGCGATCACCTGTGCGCCGCGATCCGCATCATAGCCGCCGGGTTTCGCCGCGCCGGGCAGCGCATCGGTGCCGTAGAGCGCGTCGTACAGGCTGCCCCAGCGCGCGTTGGCGGCGTTGAGCACGAAGCGGGCGTTGAGCGACGGCACCACCAGCTGCGGGCCGGCCATCGTCGCGATCTCCGCATCGACATTCGCCGTGCCGATCGCGAATGGCGCCGGTTCGGGCACCAGATAGCCGATGTCGCGCAGGAACGCCTCATCGGCCGGCTCGCCGCCGGCCAGCCGTGCGTCGATGATCGCCTGCAACGCATCGCGCCGCGCCAGCAGCGTGCGATTGGCCGGGGTGTGGCGGGCAAAGATCGCCGCCACGCCCGACCACCAGGCAGCGGCGTCGATGCCCAGCGGCGGCAGCACCCGACCCTCGATCAGGGCGGCGAGCGGCGCGGCGACCGACAGGCCGGCGCGGGATAGATCAGTCATTCAGGGAGCCTCCGACAATGGACACGCCCTGGGGAGGCGCGCCCCGCTTACGCCAGGCCACCCCTACCGATCAAGCGCCGCCGGTCGTTAGAGCACCATGAAATCGGCGACGGTCAGCGTCGGCGCGCCGGTCAGCATCGCGATCTGGACGAAGCCGCCGTTGGCGCTGCCATTGGCGTCGAAATAGAGGGCGCCGGTCGTGTCGTCATAGATGATGCGATCGTCGGCATCCTGCGCGGCGGTGCCGATGACGAAGGCGCTGGCCGACAGCGCACCGCCGGGCAATCCCAGCAGTCCGCTGGACAGGACGATCCGGTCACCCTCCGCCGACGAAAAATCGGTGATCGTGTCGATGTTGCCCGGACCCGGCGGGGTATCCAGAAAGAAGAAATCGGCGCCGCCGCCGCCCGTCAGCGTGTCGTTGCCGCCGCCAGCCGACAGTCCGTCGCTCCCGGCGCCGCCGATCAGCGTATCGTCGCCGCTGCCGCCCTGGATATAATGGTCCGCCAGCGTCGCCGACAGGTCGATGCGCATCGCCGTCTGCACCGTCGCGCCGTCGATCGCGAAGAACGGCAGCGTCGGGTTGAAGTCGGTGCCGCCGACGAAAGCGGCGGTGAAGGTGATGTCATAGGTCGACAGGTCGCCGGGAATACCGCCCATCAGCACGATCTTCTCGATGCCCGCCACCTCCGCGCCGAGCGCCAGCGTGTAGTTGCCGTCGAGCACCAGCGTGTCCGCCCCGGCGCCGCCATCGACCGAATCGGTGCCCGGATCGAACTTGCCGGGGCCGAATTCGATGCTGTCGTCGCCGGCGCTGCCGATGATGGTGTCCGCGCCCAGCCCGCCGATCACGCGGAACGAGCCGCCGTCGGTTTCCGCCGATCCGTCGAAGCTGAACACGTCGGTCGCGGTCTGGAGGCCGGCGTAGATCGTCAGCCGCTCGCCCGGCGCGACCAGATCCTCCGCCACCGCCAGATTGTAGTTGCCCCCCGGCATGGCGACGATCACCTCGACATTCATGATCTGGGCACCGCTCAGCACGAACGGCGTGCCGACGGACCCATAATTGCCCTGGAGGCCGAGCTGGTCGTTGGTCCCGGCGCCACCATCGACCACGTCGCCCACGCCAAAGCTATCGCCGAAGTAGAAGCCGTCGTTGCCGTCGCCTCCCTCGACGAAATCGGCGCCACCCTGATTGACATAGATCATGTCGTTGCCGGGGGTGCCGACGATATGGTTGTCGCCCGCATCGCCGCGCAGCTGGTCGCCGGCGCTGGTGACGCCATTGATGGTGACGGTGACCGTCGCCGACGATCCGCCGGCCAGGGTGTAGGTGAAGCTGTCCTCGGCGCTGCTGACCGCGCCGGTGGCCAGCCCGGTAGCGGCGGAGACCAGCCAGTCGAACTGCCCGTTCGGATCATAGCTGAGCGTGCCGTTGTCGTTGCGCGTGACGATCGCGCCCGACGCCAGCGTGGTCGAATCGCCGCTGGCCAGGACCACGCCGTTGACTGTCGCATAGGCCGGTGCCGGCCCGTCAGGGTCGGTATCGTTGGCCAGGGCGGCGACTGCGACCGCCGCATTTTCATTGGTGGTGGCGGTATCGTTGGCGGCGACCGCCGGATCGTCGACCGGCGTGACCGATAGCGTGCGGGTGAAGCTGGTGGTGTCATGGCCGCCGCCGGCGGTGCCGCCGCCATCGACCAGCGTGAAAGTGATGGTGCGGTCGCCGTTGCCGGGGTCCTGCGACGTGCTGGAGAAGCGCAACGCCTCGGTCAGCGCGATCACCGCCGCGTCGTCGGCATTGGCGTTCAGGGCAAAGACGATCGAGACGCCGGGCCCCGCCGTCGCCGTCGCGATCGCGACGCCGTCGAGCGACACGACGCCGGTTCCCGTATCAAGCTCGATCCCGGTGCCCGGCGCGGGCGCGGGCGCGGGCGCCAGTCCGATGCCGTCGCCCGGTTGTTCCCCGGCGGTCAGCGCGACCGTCAGCGTACCGCCGTCATAGTCGCTGCCGTCGTCGCTCAGCGTGACGCCGGTGGCGATGGCGACGGCCGCGCCGTCCTCGACATAGCTCGGCTGCGCGCCGCCTGCCGCATAGGCCGGCGCGGTGTTGAGCGCGGCGAAACCCAGGTCGAGCGTCAGGTTGGTGTCGTTGCCGGGACCGGCGGTCGGTTCGCTGTTGTAATCGAGCGTGATCGAGCCCGACAGGACCACTCCGCCCGCCAGCGGCAGCGCGTTGCTGTCGTCATCGACATTGTCGTCGGGATCGCCCGCCCCGCTGGTCGCGGCCAGCCCGACCAGCGCCCCGCCCGCCAGGAAGTTGGCGGCATCGACGCCGACGATATAGGTGCCGGGGGCCAGGCCGGTGAACAGATAGTTACCGGTGACTCCGGTGGTGGTCGTGGCGATCGCCGCACCATCGGCGACCCCATCGTCGTCGGCATCCACGAACAGGCTGAGCGTCACCCCGGCGATGCCGCTATCGGCGCCGTCGAACAGGCCGTTGAAGTTGCGGTCGAGGAACACCGTGTCGCCCAGCGACAGCGAATCGATCGCCGTCAGCTCAATATTGCTGGTGACGAGGATGCCACCGTCGGCGGTGACGGTGCTCTGGTTGCTTGGATTGACGATCAGCCCGTTGCTCTGGTCGTCGATGGTCGCGTCCCAGCTGACGATCACCGTCTTGCCGGGCGGCAGCGTGCCGACCGCGATCGCGCCGAGCGCGAACGCCGTGGCGTGATCATCATGCGGCGTCGCCCCGGCCGCTTCGCCGGTGGCGGGCAGGCGGCGCTCGCCGGGGTTGATGTAGCCATACATCAGCCCCGAACGGTCGGCGAGCTGGTAGCTGTCGTCCAGCCCGGCCTTGTGCCCCAGTTCATGCATCAGCACCGTCAGCAGGTCGACATGACCTGCGCTGGCGCCGGTCGCGGCGGTCAGCCGTGTACCCGATCCAGCGAATTCGGCGTCGTCGCCGGGGGTGGCATCGACGAACCAGCCGAACCCGCCGGCATCATCATCGATCGCGATCGCGCCGGGCGACGAAGCCCCCAGATACACGCCCGCCATCGCCGACACGCTGACCGTCGTCGCGTGCATCGCGGCGAGTTGTTCGTCGGTCGCGCCGGCAGCTTCCCAGCGCGCGATCGCCGCCGTCACCAGCGTGTCGAGATCGGCCTGCGTCAGCGCGGCGACGACGGCGGCGGCAAGATCGGGCGCGTCCGTCGCGGGGTCCGCAGTCGCCGCGGGATCGGCGTCCGTCGCCGGGGTCGGCGCGTCGGCCGTCTCGGGCGGCGCCAGCAGCAGCGGGACCGGCAACAGCGTGAAAGGGGTGTTCAGCACCCCTTCGACCAGGCTCGCATCGATCCCGTCGAGGGCAATCGACGGGCTGCCCCCGTTCGTCAGCGTGTTTCCGGCACCGCTCAGGAACGAGTCGAGATCGTCGCTGGCGGTACCGGGCGTGCCGGTGAATTCGCCATCGGCCGATCCCGCGTAGCCAGGAAAATAATAGTGCGAACCAGTGCCGAACTGATCGAGGATGATGGCGTTGCTGCCGTTCGTCGCGCCTGACGCGTCGATGACGTTGCCGTGCAGATCGAGCCCCATCAGTCCATTGTCGGGCCCGTCGTTGCCGCCGATCACGGCGTAGATGCCGGAAAAGGTGTCAGCGCCCAGTTCCTCGATGACATTGTCGACGATCGTCGCCTCCAGCCGGGCGGTGCCCTGACCAGTCGCGTTGTTCGAGGTCAGCGTGATGCCGCCGATGCCGCTGACGATGTCGCGGATCTCGTTACCCTCGATCCGCACCGCATGCGTGACCGCCCCGGCGCCGGCGTTGCGGTCGATCGCGACGAAGATGCCGTCGCCCGATCCGTTCGATCCGGTCGTCGCCTGGCCCCCGCTGGCGACGCCGTCGTCGACGCCGATCATGTTGTCGGTGATCGTGCCGCGTACCGTCCCGTTGCTGCCGCCATAGATCGCCGCCAGCGCGGTGCCCTCCGCGCCGGTGAAGCTGTTGCCGTCGACCTCATAGGTAACGGCATAGTTCGTTCCGTCGCCGTTGAGCGTCACCCCGCCGCCGCCCGAGACGACATTGGGATGCATGTTGTGGAAACCATTGTCGGTCAGGTGGATGGTCTGGGTAGCGGTGCCGCCCACCGCGACCTGCACCATGTCGCCGCGCGATCCGGCGAAATCGACCCCGTCGATCGTCAGGTTGAGCGTGCCCGCGGTGGTCTCGACCCGCACACCGTCCTCGCCGGTGGTGGTGCCGTTCAGGCCGATCGAGGCGGCGTGCGCGGCGCTGTCGCGGATGGTGAGATTCAGCGTGCCGGCGGCGTTGTTGTAGATTTGAACGTTGTTCGCATAGGAGACGTCACCCGCGGCAGTGCCGTTGATGACGTTGCCTTCGAGCAGCGCGGTGCCGTTCAGGCCGTTGGTGGACGAACCCTGCGTGCCGAAGCGGATCGCGCCTTCCTGGTCGTTGCCCGACGAAGCATTGCCGAACGCGCCGTGGAAGTTCGAATCGCGGAGGGTGAAGTTGTTCACCCCCTCGCCGCGGATGCCGTAGTTCCCGAAATTGCCGGCGAAATCCATGTTCGACAGCGAGACGTTGCTCGCGTTGTTCAGATAGACGCCGATGCCGCTGTTGGGATCGCCGGTGGTGCCCGAGCGGCCGCCGATCGTGCCGCCCGACCCCGCCGTCGTGCCGACGCCGGTGACGGTGAACCCGCCCGCACCGGTATTGTTGAGGATGATCGCGTCCTGGGTGCCGCCCCCGGTCGAGCTCACGCTCTGGAAGGTCACGCCGCCGGCGCCGATCGTGGTGTTCTGGATATCGATCGCGGTACCGCTTCCGGTGCTGACAGTGCTGCCCGCCCCCGCGACCACGACCGTCCCGCCGCTGCTCGCGCCCAATCCGGTCCCGGTGGTGGTGGTCAGGTTCACCCCGCCGTTGAAACTGGTGACGATGCCCGGCGAATTGTTCGCGAGGTGAAT
>NZ_DATMGG010000005.1:0-16277 GCF_035555815.1 Sphingomonas sp. | reverse complement strand
TCGGCCGCCTCGGGCTTGTGCGCCGCCTGCAACTCCGCTTCCGAAGAGAAACGGTCGTGGTGGATGCCCAGCAGCGCGAGGTCGGCCTTGATCAGCGCCATCATCGCCGCCACCGCGCGGGTGCGGAACAGGACCAGCCATGCGTCCTCCGGCTGTCCTACGAAGCGGTCGCCATATTCCGCCGCAAGCGATTGACCGACCGGGACAAGATAGTCGCCCGGGTACAGCCCCTCGGGAATGTCGCCGATCGCCTCACCCAGCGCCTCGCGGTAGCGCAGGTGCGCCGACCGGGCGAGCACGTCGACCTGTCCGCCGGCGTCGTTGACATAATATTCGCGGATCACCTTGTGCCCGACGAATTCGAGCAGGCTGGCCAGCGCGTCGCCGACCACCGCACCACGACAATGGCCCATGTGCATCGGCCCGGTCGGGTTGGCCGAGACATATTCGACGTTGACCGTGACGCCCTCGCCCATCGTCGACCGGCCGTAGCCGTCGCCGCCGGCATGGATCGCCGCCAGCTCGTCGCGCCACGTCGCATCGTCGAGCGCGAGGTTGATGAAGCCCGGCCCGGCGACCGATACCGTCGACACACCCGGCACCTTGGCCAGTTCGGCCGACAGCGCCTCCGCCAGCGCGCGCGGGTTGGTCCGGGCCGGCTTGGCCAGCACCATCGCCGCGTTGGTCGACAGATCGCCATGGCTGGGATCGCGCGGCGGCTCGACCGTCAGCGCGCGGCGTTCCAGCCCGGCGGGCAGCGTGCCGGCGGCGACCAGCGCATCGAGCGCGACGTCGAGATGGGCGGCGAAACGGGCGTAAAGGGTCATGGCAGGTCCAATGCAGAAAGTCCGCGCCGCTTAGCCGCTCGGCGCGGCCACGTCACCTGCGGTGGTCACGCGACGTCAGGCCGGCCCCTGCCACAAGGCGCGCTGGTCAGAACCCCTCGGGCAGCGCCAGTTCGCCGACGATCGCGCGATACTGGCGGATCGCATAGCGATCGGTCATCCCGGCGATGAAATCGGCGATGTGGCGGCTGTGCTCCGGCGCGTCCGTGGGCAGCCGCGTCCGCCAGTCGGCGGGCAGATGCGCGGGGTCGTCGCGATACGCCGCGAACAGCCCGCCGACCACCCGCCGCGCCACCGCCGCCGCCTCCAGCTGGCTGGGGTGATGGTAGAGATTGGCGTACATGAACCGCTTCAGCTGGCGCTCGTCCTCGCGCAGCACGGGCGAGAAGCGCGCGAGCGCGGTGCCGGCGGCGCGCACGTCGGCGATGTCGCCGATGCCGGCCGCGGCCACCGCCGCGCGCGTCTCGCCGATCAGGTCGTTGACCATCACGCCGATCTGCGACCGGATCAATTCGCGCACCAGCCGGTCCTCCGCCACGTCGGGATGGCGCGCGCGCACCGCATCCCATCCGCGCGCCACCATCGGCACCGCCAGCAGCTGATCGAGCGTCAACAGCCCGGCGCGCAGCCCGTCGTCGATGTCGTGGTTGTCATAGGCGATGTCGTCGGCCAGCGCCGCCACCTGCGCCTCCAGCGAGGGCCATGACGCCAGCTCCAGCGGAAATTCGGCGTCAGCCTCCGCCAGCGCCCAGCCGGGTCGCGCGATCGGCCCGTTATGCTTGGCCAGCCCCTCCAGCGTGTCCCACGTCAGATTGAGCCCGTCCCAGCACGGATAGGGCGAATCGAGCCGGGTCAACAGGCGCAGCGTGTGACCGTTGTGATCGAACCCGCCCTGCCCGGCCAGCGCCGCCTCCAGCGCGTCCTCCCCGGCATGGCCGAACGGCGGGTGGCCGATATCGTGCGCCAGGCACAGCGCCTCGGTCAGATCCTCGTTGAGACCCAGCGCGCGCGCGACCGTGCGGCCGATCTGCGCCACCTCCAGACTGTGGGTCAATCGGACGCGGAAATGGTCGCCGTCCGGCGCGACGAACACCTGCGTCTTGTGACGCAGCCGGCGAAAGCTGATCGAGTGGATAATACGGTCGCGGTCGCGCTGGAACGCGTCGCGCGGCCCCCTTTCCGCCGCCCCCGGTTCGGGGTGGAGCCGGCCACGGCTGCGATCGGGACAGGCCGCCCACGGCGCCAGCACGGTCATTTCGCGCCGAGCTTGTCGATCTTCTGCCCCGCCGGGCTTTGCCACGCGAACGCCGATGTGCCCTCCTTGGCCAGCAGATTGACGAAGGCGCCCGCCTCCGCCTGCGACTTGAACGGGCCGGCGAGCAGGCGGTTGGTCGCGCGCAGCGGTGTGGTCCACGCGGACTTGCCCTTGAACGCGGCAGGCGACTTGGCGGTCAGCCGCGCCCAGTCCTTGCCCAGATCGGCGGCATTGGCGCCGCCGGCGACCTGCACCCACCACCGCGCCGGCTCGGCTTTTGCCGGATCGGGCTTCTTCGGCTCCGGCTTCTTTGGCTCGGGCTTTTTCGGGTCGGGCTTCTTGGCGTCGGGTTTCGCGGGTTCCGGTTTCTTCGTGTCGGGCTTCGCCGGCTCGGGCTTCTTCGCCTCGGGCCTGGCCGGGACCGGGTCGGCCGGCTTTGACTCAGGCGGGCGCGCTACCGCCGCCGGCGGCGGTGGCGGTGGCGGAGGTGGCGGCGGAGGTGGAGGTGGCGGCGCTGGTGGAAGCACCTCCAGTTCGGACGCGGGGATGGTGATCTTCTCGACGATCGACGCCAGCACCGACGACGCCTCTGCCTGACGTTCGCGCGGCAGCGGCGCGGCGGTGGCCGGCGTGCCGAAACCGGGCGCTGGCCCGGAATCGCCCTCCGGCACAACGCGCGCGGGGGCCGGCTCCGGCTGAGGCCGCGCCGGCGCGACTGAGACGGGCGCGGGGGGCGGCGGCGGTGGCGGCGCCGGAGGCGGAGGTGACGGCGGCGGTGGCGGCGGCGGTGCCGGCGGCGGCGCATCGGCGGTCATCGCCCAACTGGTCGCCGGCGGCTTGCGTGCGGGCAAGGTGACAATCGTGGGTGCCGGCGCGGCGGCCGTTGACGGCGCCGGTGCCGGCGGACGCATCCGCTCCGTCGCCCGATTATCCGCCACCCGCGCCGGGGCGGGCGCGGGCGTCGATGCAGGGGTCGGGCTCGGTGTAGGTGCCGGCGTCGGCGTCGGTGTCGGCGCGACGGCGGCGGCCCGCGTCGTCCGATCGCGGGCGCGGCGGGTACGTGGGTCCGGTGCGGCCATCGCGGTGACGACGGGGCTGCCGGAGACGGCGGGCGGCGGCGGCGGCGCGGCGGCCACCACCGGCTCGGGCGGCAACACCCCCATTGGCGGGGCGAGCCGCGCGTCGGCGGTGCGCGCGGCGCTTGGCGTCGGCTCGCCGAAATGGACGGCAAAGGCGCGGTCGGCCGGTGCCAGCGCGGGCAGGCGGCGAAAGAATGGCCCCATCGCGGCGGCGTTGGGGAGCAGGTTGGTCGCAATCCGCTCCGCGCCCGCGCTGTCGCCGCTCATCGCCAATATCAGCGCGCGCGCGCGCCACGCCGCGCGGTCGTTGCGCCGCAACAGAGGATCGAGCAGTTCCATCGCCTCGTCGCGCCTGCCCGATATGCCCAATGACAGCGCCAGCCGCCGCACCGTCTCATCATCGCGATCGCGCTCCAGCGCGCGGCGATAGTCGCGCTGGGCATAGCCCGGTTGCCCGACCAGATCATAGGCCAGGCCACGCTGCGCGAGATGCTCGGTCATCGGCGCGCCGGCGCGTTCGGCGCGGTCATAGAATCCCAGCGCCTCGCCCGGCCGTTCGAGCAGCACCAGCGCGTCCGCCTTTCCCGCCAGTACGCGCGCGTTGCCCGGTGAAACCGCTTCGGCGCGATCGAAGAAACGCATCGCCGCTTCGGGATCGGCCAGCTTGACGCTGAGTTCCCCCGCCGCGAGCAGCGCGCCAACGTTGCGCGGATTGGCCGCGAGCAGGCGGATCTGCGCCGCCAGCGCATCGGCGTTGGGCGTCGGCGGTGGCACCACCTCCTGCCCCGCGCGCACCGCCGGTGATGTCGTCAGGGCCACGGCGGACAAGCCGACCCGCAGAAGCGTCGAAAACCTCATATCCGCCCCCGGATCAGGCCGCCGGCCGTTGAACCGGCGATGACCATGCGCCGCCGCGTCGACCGGACGTGCCGGACCGGCGACGAGCCGGCCCGACGCGCCTCACGTCACTGATTGTTCTGGCGGTGGAGGAAGCGCGGGATATCGGGCTGGTCGCGTTCCTCCGCGCCGTCGTCGGCCTTGCCGCCGCGGCCGGACATGCGCTCGAACAGCGTGCCGCCCGAGCGCGCCTTCGTCTGTTCCAGCGGTGCCGCTTCCGGCTGCTCGTCGGACAGCCCGGTCAGCCAGCGACGGCGGATCGAGGGTTCCGGCTGCGGCTCCGCGACCCGCGCGATGGTCGGCTCCGGCTCGTCATCGACCTGCGATTCGGCGCCGAGCACCAGCTCGTCCTCCTCCGGCTCGCCGATCGGCAGCGTTGCCGCCGGGGCTTCCGGCTCCGGCGCGGCGACCGGCTCGGGCGCAGCCTCGAACGCGGGCGCCTCGGCTTCGGATGCCGTCGCGACCGGCGCGGCGGGCGCCGGATCGGCGCGGCGCGATGCGTTGAACGAGAACACGCGCGGCGCTTCGACGGGCGTCGGGATCGCCGCGCCTTCCGGGTCCGCCTCGATGCCGGTGGCGACCACCGACACGCGGATCTTGCCCTCCAGATCCTGGTTGAACGCCGAACCCCAGATGATGTTGGCGTCGGGGTCGACCAGCTCGCGAATGTGGTTCGCGGCCTCATCGACCTCGAGCAGGCGCATGTCCTCGCCGCCGGTGATCGACACGATCACGCCCTTCGCGCCGCGCATCGACACGCCGTCCAGCAGCGGGTTGGCGATCGCCTTCTGCGCCGCCTCGATCGCGCGGCTGTCGCCGCTCGCCTCGCCGGTGCCCATCATCGCCTTGCCCATCTCCTGCATCACCGAACGGACGTCGGCGAAGTCGAGGTTGATCAGGCCGGGCATCACCATCAGGTCGGTGATGCCGCGCACGCCCTGTTGCAGCACCTCGTCGGCCAGCTCGAACGCTTCCTTGAAGGTGGTGTTGGCGTTGGCGATCAGGAACAGATTCTGGTTGGGAATGACGATCAGCGTATCGACGTACTTCTGAAGCTCCTCGATCCCCGCCTCGGCCGATTGCGCGCGGCGCTTGCCCTCGAACGCGAACGGCTTGGTCACCACGCCGACGGTCAGGATGCCCATGTCGCGCGCGACCTTGGCGATCACCGGCGCGGCGCCGGTGCCCGTGCCGCCGCCCATGCCGGCCGCCAGGAAGCACATGTGCGCGCCTTCCAGCGCCTTTTGCACATGCTCGATCGTCTCTTCCGCCGCCGCGCGGCCGATCTCGGGCCGTGATCCCGCGCCCAGACCCTGGGTGATCTTCGCGCCCAGCTGGATGCGCTGCGGCGCCGACGATTGCTTCAGCGCCTGTGAATCGGTGTTGGCGACGAGGAACTCCACGCCCTGCACTTCTGCCCGGATCATGTTGGCGATGGCGTTGCCGCCGGCGCCGCCGACACCGATCACCGAAATGCGGGGGGTCAGTTCATCCACTTCGGGCGGAAGGAATTCGATACTCATCGCCTGGTCTCCTCGAGCCTTCAACACCGGCCCTAAATCATCGAATGTTTTGCACGATCCGCCTGCCCGCGCCTAGCGCAAAGTCATGCGGCGGTCGCAAATCCTTAATAATTCGCCTTGAACGCCGCCATCAGCCTGCCAAAGATCGCCGGACCCTTTTGCCGCACCACCGTCTGACCGCGCGATGGCTCGATCGAACGCAGGTCGACGGGGTCCGACGCGGCAAAGGCCGCCAGCCCGGCCAGCGTCGCGAACGCCGGCCCCGAATGCGCGTCGGGCAGCGCCGACAGCCCGCGCGGCCGGCCGACCCGCACCGTGCAGCCCAACGCCTGCTGGGCATAGTCGGCGATCCCACGCAGCTCCGCCCCGCCGCCGGTCAGCACCAGTTGTCGCCCGACCGGATCGGCGAAATCGAGCCGCTTCAGCTCGCGCTGCACCTCGCCCATCAGCCGTTCCAGCCGTGCGCGGATCACGGTGTTGAGCTGGGCGCGGGTGATGCGCGATCCTTCCGCCCCGCCCTCATGGCTCACCGGCGCGACGTCGATCATCTCGTGATGGTCGCGCGGGCTCATGTTGGCCGATCCGTGGAAGCACTTCATACGCTCCGCCTGCGCGCGGCGCGTGCCGAACGCGGAGGCGATGTCGTCGGTGATGTCGGCCGCGCCCATGCCGATCGAGGCCAGGCTGGCCAGCACGCCTTCGCGGAATACGCTGACGTTGGTCACGCCGGCGCCGATCTCGACCAGCGCGACGCCCAGCTCGCGCTCCTCCTCGCTCAGGCAGGCGAGGCCTGTGGCCACCGGTGCGGCGATGATCGAGCGCACCTCCAGATGCGCCGAACGCACGCACAGGTCGAGGTTGCGCACCGGCGAACCGTCGGTGGCGACGACATGGATGTCGACCCCCAGCCGGTCGGCGTGCAGCCCCAGCGGGCGCTTGACCCCGCCCAGCCCGTCGAGCGTGTAGCGCGTCGGCTGCGCGTGGAGCACCATCCGCCCGCTGGGATCGATCGCGTCGCGCCCGGCCTTCAGCAGGTCGTCGACGTCGCCCTGTTCGACGCGGTGGCCGCCCAGGTCGACCTCGAGCTTCAGGATGTCGGACACCAGCCCGCCCGCGGAAAAGCTGACCCACACATCCTCGATGTTGGTGCCGGCGATGCGTTCCGCCTGCTCCACCGCCTCGCGCACCGCCGCCTCGGTCGCCACCATGTCGGCGATATAGCCGCGCCGTACGCCCCGGCTCTCGCGCTGGCCGGTGCCCAGCACCACCAGTTCGCCGCCGTCGCCCTTTTGCGCGATCAACGCCGACACCTTCGACGATCCGATGTCGAGCGCGGTGATCAATCCTTCCGGTCCGGTCTTTGCCATGCCCCTAGCCCCCTATTGTCCCACCGCGGCGGTTTGTGCCGCCGGTCGATTGTCCTGCTTCCCCGGCAGCAACACCATGCGATCGGCGTTGCGCATATCGAAACGAAGATAGCCGCGCCCCAGCAGGCGGTCGCGTGCCTCCATCTCGGCGAACTTGCCCAGCGCGCGCGCCGACGGCATCGCGCCTTCGGGCAGCATCAGCCGTTCACCGCTGGCAAAGGTCAGGTCCCAGCGCCGGTCCCCGACCCAGGTCGCCGCCTTCACCTTCCCTTTCAGGGCCGGCGCGGCGGTCATCAGCGTCTGATAGGCCGGCTCCTGCGCGTTCGCCCCGTCACCGATCACCAGCGGCAGGCGCGGCATCGCCTGCGGATCGACCGGCTCCAGGATCTTGCCGGCGGCGTCGATCAGCATCAACTGGCCCTGGCTCTGCCAGATCGCCGCCGGCTCGCGCTCGACGATGTCGATCGCCAGCGTATTGGGCAGCCGGCGGGAAACGCGGGCGTCGGCGATCCAGCCATAATCGAGCAACCGGTCGCGCACCCGCTCCAGGTCGACCAGCGGCATCGCGCGCGATTGCTGGTCGGTGGCGACCGCATAGACCGACAGCCGGTCCATTCGGTTCAGTCCGGTGATTTCGATCTGCTCGACGCGGAAACCGGCGCGGCCGACACCCTCCGCCATCGCCGCGCCGACCATGCCGGGAATGCCCAGCCACGTCGCCATCGCCAGCAATACCGCCAGCGCCGCCGCGAACATCCCCCAGCCGGTCCAGCGGCGCAGCGTCTCCTCGCTCACCGGGATCGCGGCGACGGTGCGGTCGAGCAGGCCGACCTTCTTCACCGGCTTGCGGTGCTGCTGCGGGCGGCGCTTCAGGTTGCGGCGGGCGGGCGCGCGGCTCATGGCGTCGCGTCCTTCATCGCCTCGTCGACGATGATCTGGACCAGCTCGGGATAGCTGATCCCCAGGTGGCGCGCCTGTTCGGGCACCAGGCTGAGCGGGGTCATCCCCGGCTGGGTGTTGACCTCCAGCAGGAACAGCCCGGCAAGGCCCTGTTCGTCGTCCCAGCGGAAATCGGCCCGCGAACAGCCCTTGCACCCCAGCAGCCGATGCGCCTTCAGCGCCAGCGTCATGCACGCCTCGGCAATCTCCCCGGGCACCGGCGCGGGGAAGATGTGGTCGGTCAGCCCGTCGGTATATTTGGCGTCGTAATCGTAGAATCCGCTCTTGGGGCGCAGTTCGGTGACGCCCAGCGCGCGGTCGCCCAGCACGGCGGTGGTCAGCTCGCGCCCGCGGATGAACGGCTCGGCGAGCAGCTCGTCGAATTCCTGCCACGGCCCGCGCACGTCGCGGCCGATGGGGTTGCCGTAATTGCCCTCGACGGTGACGATCGCGACGCCGACCGACGAGCCTTCGTTGACCGGCTTCAGCACATAGGGGCGCGGCAGCGGATCGCGCTGGTGCAGGTCTTCGGTGCGCACCATATGCCCGCCCGGCATCGGTACGCCGTGCGGCACCAGCGCCTGCTTGGTCAGCTGTTTGTCGATCGCGATGACCGAGGTGACCAGCCCCGAATGGGTGTATTTCAGCCCCATCAGGTCGAGCATCCCCTGCACCGTGCCGTCCTCGCCCGGCGTGCCGTGCAGCGCGTTGAACACCACGTCCGGCTTGGCCTCGGCCAGCCGCAGCGCGACGTCGCGGCCCATGTCGATCCGGGTGACGCGATGGCCCAGGCTCTCCAGCGCGTCGGCGATGCCCGTGCCGGACGACAGCGACACCTCGCGCTCGGCGGACCAGCCGCCCATCAGCACGGCGATGTGGAGGGGCGTTACGCTCACAGATGATCTCCGTCGTTCCCGCACAGGCAGGAATCGGTTGCCGCCGTCGGCGCGGTTCTTTCGCGCGGCCAGCCGGAACGGCTTCCCGCCTGCGCGGGGATGACGGCAAAGAGGCGCGGGACGCTCATTTCGCCACCCCCACGCGCTGGATTTCCCACTCGAGCGTCACGCCCGAATCCGCCTTCACCCGCTCCCGCACGTCTTCGCCCAGCGCCTCGATATCGGCGCTGGTCGCCTCGCCCAGATTGAGCAGGAAGTTGCAGTGCTTCTCGCTGACCTGCGCGTCGCCGCGCCGCAATCCGCGGCAACCGGCGGCGTCGATCAGCGCCCAGGCCTTCTGCCCGTCCGGATTCTTGAAGGTCGATCCGCCGGTGCGGCTGCGCAGCGGCTGCGACGCCTCGCGCTCGGCGGCGATGCGGTCCATCTCCGCGCCGATGGTGCCGGGATCGCCCGGCGCGCCCTTGAACAGCGCCTCGACCACCACCGCGCCCGCCGGGACGGCGGAGTGCCGATAGGTGTAGCCCAGCCGCTCGGCCGGCCACGTCTCGATATCGCCGTCGCGGGTCACCACCGTCGCCTCGACCAATATGTCGCTGACGTCGCGGCCATAGGCGCCCGCGTTCATCCGCACCGCGCCGCCGACCGTGCCGGGGATGCCGCGCAGGAATTCCAGTCCGGCGATGCCGGCATCGCGCGCCGCGCTGGCGACGGTGATCCCCATCGCCGCGCCGCCGGCCCGCACGGTGTCGTCCGGCTCGACCGATACCTTCGCCATGGCCTTGGGCAGCCGTACCACCACGCCCGGCACGCCGCCGTCGCGCACGATCAGGTTCGATCCGACGCCGACCGGCAGCACCGGCACATCGGGATCGAGCGCCGCCAGGAACGCCGCCAGCGACGCCACGTCGTCGGGCCGCACCAGCCACTCGGCCGGCCCGCCGGTGCGGAACCAGATGAAATCGGCCAGGCTGCCGTGCTGTTCGATCGACCCGCGCAGCGGCGGCAGCGCGTAGCACACCGCGCTCATTTCCAGCCCCACAGCCCGGCCCAGGCCTTCCACGCCTTCAGGTTCGCCTCGGCGGCCTTTTGCGTCACTTCCTGCGCCGCCGCGACCTGCCTGCCGGCGTCGAGCATCTTCTGCGCGGCGTCCAGCCGCGCCTTCTGCGCGTGAAGGATCTCGCGCTGCATCGCCATCGCGGTGGAGAAGAAATCGCTCATGCCGCGCGCACCTTCTCGATCGCGTCGGGCAATCCGGCGGCCCATTTGGTGATGTCGCCCGCGCCCAGGCAGATCACCTGGTCGCCCGCCGCGACCTCGACCGCCAGCCGCGCGGCCAGATCGTCCGAATCGGCGACCGCATCGACCGCGCGATGCCCGCGCCGCTTCAAACCCTCGACCAGCGCTGCCGCGTCGACGCCCTCGATCGGCGCCTCGCCCGCCGGATAGACCGGGGCGACATAGACCATGTCGGCGTCGTTGAACGCGCCCTGGAACTCGTCCATCAGGTCGCGCAGCCGGGTGAACCGGTGCGGCTGCACCACCGCGATCACCCGCCCCTGCGCGCTCTCCCGCGCCGCCGCCAGCACCGCCCGGATCTCTACCGGGTGGTGACCGTAATCGTCGATGATGGTCGCGCCGTTGGCGCTGCCCACCTTGGTGAAGCGCCGCTTGACCCCGGCGAACTTGGCAAAGCCGCGCTGGATGGTGGCGTCGTCGATCCCCAGCTCCAGCGCGACGCCGATCGCGGCCAGCGCGTTCTGGACGTTGTGGCGCCCGGGCATCGGCAAATCGACATTCTCGATCGATCGGGTCGTGCCGTCACGGTGGCGCACGATCGTCTCGAACCGGTTGCCACCAGGATAGGGGGTGACGTTGACCCCGCGCACGTCGGCGCTGGCGGCGAACCCATAGGTGACGATGCGCCGGTCGCGCACGCGCGGGATGATCGCCTGCACCTCCGGGTGGTCGAGGCACAGCAGCGCCGCGCCGTAGAACGGCACATTCTCGACGAACTCGACGAAGGCGTCCTTCACGGTATCGAAATCGCCGTAATGATCGAGGTGCTCGGGGTCGATGTTGGTGACCACCGCGATCGTGCCGTCCAGCCGCAGGAAGCTGCCGTCGCTCTCATCGGCTTCGACCACCATCCACTCGCTGTCGCCCAGCCGGGCGTTCGATCCATACTGGTTGATGATGCCGCCGTTGATCACGGTCGGGTCGACCCCGCCCGCGTCGAGCAGCGCCGCCACCATCGACGTGGTGGTGGTCTTGCCGTGGGTGCCGGCGACCGCGACGGTCGATTTCAGCCGCATCAGCTCGGCCAGCATCTCCGCACGGCGCACCACCGGGATGCGCTGGCTCAGCGCCGCCTCGACCTCGGGATTGCCGCGCTTGATCGCGGTTGAGGTCACCACGACGGCGACGTCGGTGACGTTCTCGGCGGCGTGGCCGATCGACACCGCGATGCCGCGATCGCGCAGGCCCTGCACGACATAGCCGTCGGCGACGTCCGATCCCTGCACCTTGTAGCCCAGGTTGTGCATCACCTCGGCGATGCCCGACATGCCGATCCCGCCGATGCCGACGAAATGGATCACGCCGATATCGGTCGCGACGCCCTTCATGCCAGTCCCTCCACCAGATCGGCCAGGTCGCGCGCCGCGTCGGGCCGTCCGCAGCTTCGCGCCAGCGCCGCCGCGTTGGCCAGCCCCTGCGGATTCAGCCCCAGCTTCTGCATCTGTTTGGCCAGTTCGGCCGGGTTGAACTGCGATTGCTGGATCGTCCGCGCGCCACCCGCCCGCGTGATCTCGCGCGCGTTCGCAGTCTGGTGGTCGTCGGTAGCGCTGGGCAGCGGCACCAGAATCGCCGGGCGCCCGGCCGCGGTCAGCTCGGCGATGGTTGATGCACCCGCGCGCGCGATCACCAGGTGCGCCCACGCGAGATGCTCGGGCAGGTCGGGCAGATAGGTGGCGATCTCCGCCGGGATGCCGTGCTCGGCATATTTGGCGCGGACCTGCTCGATATCCTCCAGCCGCGCCTGATGCGTCACTTGCAACCGGCGGCGGAAATGGATCGGCAGCAGCGCCAGGCCGTCGGGCACCACCTGGCTCAGCACCGTCGCGCCCTGGCTTCCGCCGGTCACCAGCACGCGAAAGATGCCGTCCTCCTCCAGCACCGGATAGGTTCGCTCGCGGATGTCGAGGATCGCCTGCCGCACCGGGTTGCCGACCAGATGCGTCTTGCCGCGCCACCCGTCCTTCAGCCGCGCGACGTCGGCGTAGGAGGTGGCGATCGCGGCGGCGCGCCCGGCGACGAAGCGGTTGACCCGGCCCAGCACCGCATTCTGTTCATGGATCACCGCCGGCACCCCGGTGGCAAAGGCGGCGAGCATCGCGGGAAAGGCGGGATAGCCGCCGAAGCCGATCACCGCCGACGGCGCGAAATCGCGGTAGAAGTCGATCGCCTGCGCGCGGCCGGCCCACATGTGCCGCGCCGCCCTGGCCCAGCCGATCGGCCCGCCCGCCAGCCGCCCGGCCGGCAGCACATGCGTCTGCACCCCGTCGAACAGGCCGGGAAAGCGCACCCCGCGCTCGTCGCTGACCAGCGCGACGCGGTGCCCGCGCGCCGCCAGCTCGGCCGCCAGCGCGGCGGCCGGGACCATGTGGCCGCCGGTCCCCCCCGCCGCCAGAACATATTGCCGCTCGATTGCCATTCCCGATCCTACCTCACGATATAGGGCGAGCGGGTGAGATACGGGTTGCGGCGCGTAAACGCGAGCAGCAGCCCCATGCCCAGCGACAGCGCGATCATCGACGATCCGCCATAGCTGATGAACGGCAGCGTCATCCCCTTCGACGGGGCCAGCCCGGTGTTGACCGCCATGTTGATCGTCGCCTGCACGCCGAACTGCGCGGCGAGGCCCGACGCGGCGAGCAGGCGGAACGCATCCTCCTCGTCCAGCAGCTTGACGAACACCCGCACCACGATCGCCAGGAACAATACCGCGATGATCGCGCAGGCGAGCAGCCCGAACTCCTCGCCCACCACCGAATAGATATAGTCGGTGTGCGCTTCGGGCAGTTTGAACTTGACCGCGCCGCCGCCCGGGCCGGTGCCGGCGAACCCGCCGGCGGTCAGCGTCGCATGGGCCATGTCGGTCTGGTAATGGTCGGTCCCCGCGCCCTCGCGGTCGGGGAACAGGAAATTGTCGATGCGGATGCGCGCGGTCGGATAAAACAGATAGGCTGACACCACGCCAGCCACCCCGGCGGCCCCCAGCGCGCCGATCGCCTTGGGCGACACGCCGGAAATCATCAGCAGCAGCACCCACACGCTGGAAAACACGATGGTCTGGCCGAAATCGGGCTGGAGCATCAGCAGCGCCGCGATCGTCGCGGTCAGCGCGCCGGTGATCCACAGCATCGGCAGATCGGGGTCGCGCGCGCGCAGCGACAGCAGCCACGCCGTCGTGACGATGAACATCGGCTTCAGGAATTCGGACGGCTGGAACTGCGCGATGCCGACGCCGATCCAGCGCCGCGCGCCGTTGACGTTGACCCCGACCACCGGCACCGCCACCAGCAGCACCAGGAACACCGCCGTCCCCGCGATCGCCAGCCGCCGCGCGACCGTGGTCGGCAGCATCGACACCACCAGCAGCACCGGGATCGACAGCGCCACCCATCCCGCCTGCCGCCAGAAATAATACATCGCCGGCACCTGATGCGCTCCGTCGGAATAGCGCACCGCCGACGCCGGGCTGGCGGCGGCGACCGCGACCAGCCCGATCGCGATCAGCAGAAAGACGAGGAACAGCAGCACGCGGTCGAGTTCCCAGAACCAGATCGCGATCGGCCCCTGATTGCCCCGGCCGAACCGTTCCTCCATCCGGCCGCGCAGCCCCTTGGCCGGCGTGGGTCGCGCGATCTCGGTCATGCCAGCGCCTCCACGGCAGCGCGAAAGGCGCGGCCCCGCGCCTCGTAATCGGTGAACTGGTCGAACGACGCGCAGGCCGGCGACAGCAACACCGTCTCCCCCGGCTGCGCGCGCGCGGCGGCGGCGGCGACGGCGGCATCCAGCGTGCCGCTGTCCTCCACCGGCATGTGCGGCGCCAGCAGCCGCGCAAACATCGCCCCCGCCTCGCCGATCGTATAGGCACGCGCGACATGACCGAAGTGCGGGACACAGGCGTCCAGCTCGTCGGTCTTGGCCTTGCCGCCCAGAATCCAGTGAATCCGATCGAACGCCGCCAGCGCCGGCGCGGTCGATGTCGGGTTGGTCGCCTTGCTGTCGTTGACGAAGGTCACCCCGCCCCGCACCGCGATCCGCTCCATGCGGTGCGGCAGGCCGGGAAAGCTCGCCAGCCCCGCGTCGATCGCCGCGTTGCCGATGCCCAGCGCCTCGCACGCGGCGATGGCGGCGAGCGCGTTCTGCGCGTTGTGCGGCCCCTGCAACGCCGGCCAGCGCGACTGGTCCATGCACACGCCGGGGGCGATCTTCGTCACATCCCCGGCACGCCCGCCGCGCGCGATCTGCCGGGCGATCGCTGCCGAAGGCTCGTCGCCGATGCCGATGATCGCCGCGTGTCCCGCCGATTGCATCGCGAACAGCCGCGCCTTGGACGCGGCATAGCCGTCGAACCCGTCATAGCGGTCGAGATGGTCGGGCGTGATGTTGAGCAGCACCGCGACGTCGCAGTCGAGGCTGTGGGTCAGGTCGATCTGGTAGCTCGACAGCTCGAGCACGTAGACGCCCCCCTCCGGCAGCGGCGCCTGCCCAAGGATCGGCAAGCCGATGTTGCCGCCCAGCCGCGCCGGCAGCCCGGCGGCCTCGCAAATATGGTGGATCAGCGCGGTGGTGGTCGACTTGCCGTTGGTGCCGGTGATGCCGACCACCCGGTGCGACGGCAGGTCGCCGCGCGCCTGTGCGAACAGCTCGATGTCGCCGATCACCGGAACGCCGGCGTCGCGCGCCTTCGCCGCGATCGGGTGCCGGTTGAGCGGCACCCCCGGCGACACCACGACACCGGCGAAGCCAGTGAGATTGATCGTTAGCGGATCGGCAAACTGGAGGGATACCCGATCCAGTCCTGCCGAGAGTTCCTGAACGACATCGACAAGATCTTCACGCGTCGCTTCGTTCGCATCCCACGCCGTCACCTCCGCCCCGCTCGCCAGCAGCGCCTCGACCGTCGCCGCGCCCGAGCGCGCCAGCCCGAGCACCGCATAGCGTTTGCCGCGCCAGGACGGGCTGGTGATCACCGCAGCTTCAGCGTCGACAGACCGGCCAGCGCCAGTACCAGCGCGATGATCCAGAACCGGATCACCACGGTCGGCTCGCTCCAGCCCAGTTGCTCGAAATGATGGTGGATCGGCGCCATCTTGAACACGCGCTTGCCGGTGCGCTTGTAGAAGAACACCTGGATGATGACGCTCATCGCCTCGACCACGAACAGCCCGCCGATGATCCCCAGCACGATCTCATGATGCGCGACCACCGCAATCGTGCCGAGCGCGCCGCCCAGCGCCAGGCTGCCGGTGTCGCCCATGAACACCGCCGCCGGCGGCGCGTTGAACCACAGGAACGCCAGCCCCGCGCCGACGATAGCGCCGCAGAAGATGGCGAGGTCGCCCGCCCCCGGCACGTGCGGAATGCCCAGGTACACCGCATATTTGGCGTTGCCGGCGAGATAGGCGATGATCATGAACGCGACGCAGGCGATGATCACCGGCATCGTCGCGAGGCCGTCCAGCCCGTCGGTCAGGTTCACCGCGTTGCCGAACGCGACGATCGTGAACGCCGCGAACAGGATGTAGAAATAGCCGAGATCGATCGAGAAATTAGACACGAACGGCACGTACAGGTGCGTGCCGTTGCCGCGCGTGATCAGGTACGCCGCCGCCCCGGCAATGACGAATTCGCCGATCAGCCGCACCCGGCCGGAAACCCCTGCGGTGCTCGCCTTGCGCACCTTGTCATAATCGTCGAGGAATCCGATCAGGCCAAATCCGAGCGTGACGAACAGGCACGCCCAGACATAGGCGCTCGACAGGTCCATCCACAGCAGGATCGACATCGTCATCGCGGTCAGGATCATCAGCCCGCCCATCGTCGGCGTGCCGCGCTTCGACAGGTGGCTCTGCGGGCCGTCGGTGCGGATCGGCTGTCCCTTGCCCTGGCGGACGCGCAGCCAGCCGATGAAGCGCGGGCCGATAATCAGCCCCAGCACCAGCGCGGTAGCCACCGCCGCGCCCGACCGGAAGCTCAGATAGCGCAGGAGGTTCAGCGCCCCCGGGAAGCCGAGCATCTCGGCGATCCAGTATAACATCAGCCCCCTGCCCCGATTGCGTGTTTGGCCAGCGCCGCGACCACCGCGGCCAGCCCGATCCCGTTGGAACCCTTGACGAGAACCGCGTCGCCCGGCGTCAATTCCGCGATCAGGCGGTCGCGCGCGGCGGCGGCGTCGGCCACATGGAC
>NZ_DATMGG010000004.1:0-22088 GCF_035555815.1 Sphingomonas sp. | reverse complement strand
GAGATCAACTCGTTCTTCGCGCCGGAAAATGTGTGGAATTTCGAGGGCGGGGTGAAATCCGAACTGTTCGACCGGCGGGTGCGGCTCAACCTGTCGGGCTATTATTTCAAGTACAAGAACCGCCAGTCGATCAGCCTGGAGGATACCGGCGGCACGCTGCCGCAATATATCACCCGCTCCGGCGATTCTGAGGCGTACGGCCTCGATCTCGACACCCGGTTCGCGGTGTCGCGCGATTTCGCGATCAGCGCGACCGCCGGGCTGATCGAATCGAAATGGGTGACGCGGATTGAACAGGGCGTCGACATCGGCGGCCAGCCGACCGGCGAACCGGCGTTCCGCGGCGTGCTCGGCCTGCACTATGCGCATGATACCGGCCGCGGCACGATCTTCGGCGACGGCAGCTACAGCTACACCTCGCGCGCGCGGATCAACGACGCCACCCGCGCCACCGATGCCGCGATCGCGCCGTTCATCGACTGGGCGCAGCTTGATCGGCTGCGGTCACCGCGCAACATCGTCAACGCGCGGATCGGCTGGCGCAGTCCGGGTGATCGCTATTCGATCGCGCTCTACGCGGAGAACCTGCTCAACCAGAAGTATCTGCGCACGCTCAACACCATCTCGGCCGACATCTTCCAGACGCCCTACGTCCGGCGCGACCGGCCGGGCTTCTACGGCGCCGAACTCGGCTTCAAATTCTGACACGCGGGGAGGAGTAGGACACCATGACCAAGAGGATCGCACTCATCGGATGCGCCGCCGCGCTCGCGCTGGTCGCGGGCTGCGACACCGGGCCAAAGACCGATGCCGAGGGCTTCACCATCGACCCCGATTTCGAGAAGAACCTTCAGGCCAAGCTGCTCGACGCCAAGCCCGGCGCGGTGATCGAGATTCCGGCGGGCAAATATGCGCTCAGCCGCAGTCTCAGCCTGACCGCCGACGGCGTCACCGTGCGCGGGGCGGGGATGGACAAGACCATCCTGTCCTTCGCCAAGCAGACGTCGGGCGCGGAGGGGATGCTGGTCACCGGCAACGACTTCACCATCGAGGATCTGGCGTTCGAGGACAGCAAGGGCGATGCGCTGAAGGTCAACGGGGTCAAGAACACCGTGATCCGCCGCGTCCGCGCCGAGTGGACCGGCGGGCCAAAGACGTCGAACGGCGCCTATGGCCTCTATCCCGTCCAGGTCGACAACGTGCTGGTCGAGGGCGCGGTGGTAAAGGGCGCGTCGGATGCCGGCATCTATGTCGGCCAGTCGAACAACATCATCGTCCGCGACAGCCGGGCCGAGGGCAATGTCGCCGGAATCGAGATCGAGAATTCGAACAACGCCGACGTCTATGGCAACACCGCGACCGGCAACGCCGGCGGCATCCTGGTGTTCAACATGCCCAATTTGCCGGTGCCCGGGGCAAAGACGCGCGTGTTCAGGAACACGGTGGTCGCCAACAATCACGCCAATTTCGGCGCAAAGGGCAGCGCGGTCAGCTCGGTCCCGGCGGGGTCGGGGGTGATCGTCAACTCGAACGACGAGGTCGAGATTTTCGACAACGATATCAAGGACAACAAGACCGCCAACGTCATCATCTCCAGCTATTATTCGACCGGGTTCGATACCAAGGACGGCATCGCCGCCGCCTATGATCCGTTCCCGGAAAAGATCTACGTCACCGGCAACCGCTTCTCCGGCGGCGGCGACGATCCCGGCTCGGCGGCGTTCAAGCCGCTGGCGGCGCTGAACGGCGGCCGCCTGCCCGACGTGCTGTGGGACGGCTTCACCAATCCCAAGGTCAAGGACCCGCAGATCTGTGTGCAGAACGGCGAGGCCAAGGTGCTCAACGCCGACGGACCTTCGAAATTCGCCAAGGCGCGGATCGATGCCGGCCGCAATTGCGCCCCGCCCGCGCGCCTGCCGGCGATCACCCTGCCCGAGGCGATGACCAGGGACAGCGGCAAGAAATCATGATCGCTCGCCTGGTCGCCGCGCTGTTCGCGGTGCTGCTCGTCGCGGGGTGCAGCCAGGCGCCGCGCACCGTGACCTTTCACACCGACGGCAATCCCGAAAAGCTGTCGGCGTGGGGGCTGTTCACCGTCGCCGACGGCCGGATCGCGCCACATGAGGGGATGATCACCTATGAACTGAACACGCCGCTGTTCAGCGACTATGCGCAGAAATGGCGGACCGTTTGGATGCCGAGGGGCGTCCACGCCACCTATCGCCCCACCGATGCGTTCGATTTCCCGGTCGGGACGATCGTCACCAAGACCTTTTACTACACGACCCCCGCTGACGCCGCGACGCCGCAGACCAGCGCCAACGTGGTGAAGATGACCCCGGCGACCTATCAGGACGGGGTCGAGGGGCTCGACCTCAAGCACGTCCGGTTGATCGAGACGCGGCTGCTGATCCGCCGGCAATCGGGCTGGGTGGCGCTGCCCTATGTCTGGGACGCCGACGGCCGCGACGCGACGCTGGCCCGCACCGGCGCCGACGTCGCGCTGACGCTGGATGAGGGCGGCGGACGCAAGGTCGCGTTCAACTATGCGGTGCCCAACCAGAACCAGTGCGCCGGCTGCCACGCGCAGGATTACCGCACCCGCGCGATCGAGCCGATCGGGCTGAAGGCGCGCCACCTCAACCGCGATTTTCCGGGCGAGGGCGGGGAGGTCAACCAGCTCCGGCGGCTGGCGGCGGCCGGCTATCTGGCCGGCGCGCCCGCGAACGGCGTGCCGCGCAACGCCGACTGGCAGGATCCGCGCGCCGATACCGCCGCACAGGCGCGCGCCTATCTCGATATCAATTGCAGCCATTGCCACAATCGCGTCGGCGCGGCGCGGACGTCGGGGCTGTGGCTCGACGCGGCGACGGTGGACCCGCGCCTGCTCGGGCAATGCAAGCCGCCGGTCGCGGCGGGCAGGGGGACCGGCGACCGCCCGTTCGATCTGGTGCCCGGCGATCCCGACCAGTCGATCTTGCCTTACCGCCTCGCCAGCACCGATCCGGGCGAGATGATGCCCGAACTCGGCCGCGACATCGCGCATGACGAGGGCGTGGCGCTGGTGATCCGCTACATCCACACGCTGAAGGGCGCGTGCGTCGCGGAAAAGGGGCCGCGACGATGAGCTGGTCGAACTGGTCGGGCAGCGTCACCGCCTCCGCGCCGGTGCTGCGTCCCCGCAGTGAGGATGAACTCGCGGCCGCGATCCGTGGCGCGGGCCGCGTCCGCGCGACCGGGGCGGGCCATTCGTTCATGCCGCTGTGCGAATCGGACGGGCTGATCGTCAGTCTCGACGATCTGGCCGGGGAGATGACCGTCGCCGCCGACCGCCGCACCGCGCGCATCCCGGCGGGCTGGAGCATCAAGCGGCTGACGGCGGCGCTGTGGGAGCACGGGCTGGCGCTGGCCAATCAGGGCGATGTCAATCCGCAGTCGCTGGCCGGGGCGATGGCGACCGGCACCCATGGCACCGGCCGCGACCTCGGCTCGCTGTCGACCTTCGCGCGCGGTTTCCGCGTGATCGGGGCGGATGGCGAGGCGCGCTGGTGCGATGCCGCCGCCAACGCCGATCTGTTTCAGGCGCAGCGGCTGTCGCTCGGCCTGTTCGGCGTCGCGACGGAGATCGAGGCGGATGTGGTGCCCGCCTTCCACCTTGCCGAACGGATCGAGAAGCGCCGCTGGGACGAGGTGCGCGAGACGTTCGACACCCTGGTCGAGCGGCATCGCCACGTCGAATTCTGGTTCTTCCCCCATGCCGACAGCGTGATCCTCAAGACGCTCGAGCCGACCGATCCGTGCGCGCCCCCGCCATCGACCACCGACATGGAGGAGACGGCGTTCCGCCGCGTGCTGAGCATCGCGGCGGTCGCGCCGTTCCTGACGCCGACGCTCCAGCGCGGGATGATGCGGACCAACATGAACGGCCGGCGGCGCGGGCCGGCGCACGCGATCTTTCCCTCCGACCGCACCATCCGGTTCGAGGAGATGGAATATGAACTGCCGCGCGCCGCCGGTCTCGATGCATTGGGTGAGGTGGTGCGCTGGATCCGGCGCAAGCGGCTGCCGGTGACCTTCCCCTTCGAATTTCGCGTGGTCGCCGGCGACGATATCTGGATGAGCCCGATGAATCGCGGTCCGGTCGCGGCGATCTCGATGCACCAATATGCCAAGATGCCGTGGCGGTCGCTGTTCGCCGATGCCGAAGCGATCTTTCGCGCCCATGGCGGCCGCCCGCACTGGGCCAAGCGGCACACGCTGTCACGCGGCGACGTCGATGCGCTCTATCCGATGGCCGAACGCTATCGCATGGTGCGTCGCGCCGCCGATCCCGACGGCAAATTTCTGAACCCGCACCTGGAGGCGCTGTTTTCCTGATGGACGATCGTGCGTTGCATAGCAGTTTGATTGGTCAGCAGGGATCGCGCGCCGCCCTGAATACACCGGCGCTGGTACTCGATATCGACGCGCTCGACCGCAATATCGCGCGCATGGCGGAATTGACGCGCGCGGCCGGCATCGGCCTGCGCCCCCATGCCAAGACGCACAAGAGCGTGGATATCGGCCGCCGCCAGATCGCCGCGGGCGCGGTCGGCCTGTGCTGCGCCAAGATCGGCGAGGCGGAGGTGATGGTCGATGGCGGCATCGGCGGTGTGCTGATCACCTCCCCGGTTGCCGCGCCGGGCGCGGTCGCGCGGCTGGCGGCGCTGGCCGGGCGCGCCGACGGGCTGATGGCGGTGGTCGACGATCCCGAGGTTGCCGCGCGCACCGATCATGCGCTGGCCGACGCCGGCGCGCGGCTGGACGTCATCATCGACGTCGATCCCGGCATCCGTCGCACCGGCGTCGCCTCGCCCGACGACGCGGTGGCGCTGGCCCGGGCGATCGCCGCGCTGCCTAACCTGCGCTGGCGCGGCGTCCAGTTCTATTGCGGATCGCAGCAGCACATCGCCAGCTATGCCGATCGCAAGGCGGCGATGACCGGCCTCACCGACTATCTGAAGCAGGTGATCGCCGCGCTGGCCGAAGCGGGTTTTGTGGCGGAGATCGTGACCGGCGCCGGCACCGGTACCCACCGCATCGACATCGATCTGGGGGTGTTCACCGAGCTTCAGGCCGGATCCTATGTGTTCATGGACAAACAATATCTCGACTGCGACCTGGCCGACGCGCCCGAACCGCCGTTCGAGGTGTCGCTGTCGGTCGATGCGCGGGTGGTCAGCGCCAATCACGCCGCGCTGGTGACGATCGATTCGGGCTACAAGTCGCTGTCGACCGACGGCGGATCGGCGGCGGTCCAGCGTGGCGCGGCGCCCGATACGATGTTCGCGTTCATGGGCGACGAACACGCCGCGCTGATCGCCCCCGACATCGGCACGCGGCTGCGCCCCGGCGATCCGGTCAGCCTGACCGTGCCGCACTGCGATCCGACGGTGAACCTCTATGATTTCTACCATGTCGTGCGCGGCGACACGCTGATCGAGATGTGGCCGGTCAGCGCGCGCGGCCGCGCACGGTGACCCGGCCGTCCGCCGGATTCGACAGCCGGCGGATCGTCGCGATCCTGATCGTCGGGATCATCGGTGTGCTGATCCCCGGCCTTCAGCCGCAATTGCTCGGCGCGCTGGCGGTGGAGGGGCGGCTGTCGGCGACCGCGCTGGGCGAACTGGCGACGGTCGAGTTGTTGGCGATGGGCATCGCCGCCGGGGGCGCCGGCTTCGCGTTCGCGCCCAGCCGCCTGCCGCGCATCGCCGCCGTCGCGCTGATCGTCGCCGGGGCGATCGACCTGCTGACCCCGCGCCTCGACCTCGCCCTGATCTTTCCCGCGCGGATCGTCGCCGGGCTGGCGGAGGGGGTGCTGATCTGGATCGCGATCGGCTTCATCATCCGCAGCCCCCGGCCGGAGCGATGGTCGGGCGCCTATCTCGCGCTCCAGACGCTGGCGCAATGCGCGCTGGCGATCGTGATCGGCGGCACCGGGGCCGGATCGGCCGCCGCCTTCGCCTTGCTGGGCGTGGTGACGCTCGCCGGGCTGGTCGCGGTGCCGTGGCTGCCCGCCGCCTATGCCGCCCATGACGAAGCGGTCACCGGGCGCCCGTCCGCGCGCGGGCTGGCCGCGCTGGGCGGAGTGCTGCTCTATCTGGCGTTCATCGTCGCGGTGTGGGTCTATCTCGAACCGCTCGGCCTGCAACGCGGGATCGATCCGGCGACGGTCCGCATGGTCGTGCCGCTGGCGCTGGCGATGCAGGTGCTGGGCGCGGCGGCGGCGACGCTGCTCGCCGGGCGGATGCCGGCGCGCGTGGCGGTCGCGATGGTCGCCATCGTCAATCTCGGGCTGTTGGCGGTGGTGGCGGCGGCGCCGTCGGGCGCCGCGTTCGTCGTGGCGACCGCCGCTTTCGGCTTCCTGTGGCTGTTCGTCATGCCGTTCCAGATCCCGATCGTCATCGCCGCCGATCGCGGCCGGCGCGCGGCGATGCTGATCGGCGGCGCGCAGCTGATCGGCTCCAGCCTCGGCCCGTTCCTCGCCGCGTTGCTGGTCAGCGATGCCGATGTCGGGCCGGTGCTCTGGTTCGGCGCGGCCTGTGCCGCTATGGGAGCGGTGATTTTGATCGGCGCCGGCAGCCTTCGCCGCGCCCGGCCCGAGAGTTGATGTGATCCCGCCCGCCAAGCCCCCCTCCCGCACGCGCCCCCGGCAGGGGCGGGCGCTCCAGACCTATGAACGCTTGCTCGACGTCGCCGGGGAATTGCTGGCGGAAGAGGGAATCGAGCGGATCTCGACCAACATGATCTGCGCCCGCGCCGGGCTGACCCCGCCGGCACTGTATCGCTATTTCGCCGACAAATACGATGTGATCGAGGCGCTGGGGCGGCGGCTGATGGATCGCCAGAACGTCGTGCTGGAGGCGTGGATCGCGCGCCACGCCGACCAGGGCCTCGACGCGCTGAGCGGCAATGTCGAGGAATTGCTGCTGGAGAATGCGGCGGTGACGGCGGAGGAACCGGGCGCGGTGTGGATCCTGCGCGCGCTGCACGCATCGCCCCGGCTGGTCCACGTCCGCCTCGAATCGCATCGCTATGTCACCGATCAATTGACCGCCGCCTATGCCCGCCACCTGCCGCATATCGACCGCGACGAATTGTGGCAGCGGCTGCGGCTGGGGGTCGAGATGGGCTTCGCCGCCGACGAGATGCTGTACGAGGAGACGCGCGTGTCCGGCGAGATGGTCCTGCGCAGCGTCGCGGAGATGCTGCGCGTGCAGATGGCGGTGATGCTGGCGCAGGCGCCGGCCGCCCCCTGATTCTTCCGGTACAAAAATAGAACATTGCGACCCGCGCCCGCCTGCGCCATGATGTGCCGGCGATGACGCGCAAGATCATCCATGTCGATATGGACGCCTTTTTCGCCTCGGTCGAACAGCGCGACGATCCGGCGCTGCGCGGGCGGCCGGTGGCGGTGGGCAGCGCGCAGGGGCGCGGCGTGGTCGCCGCCGCCAGCTATGAAGCGCGCGTGTTCGGCGTGCGATCGGCGATGCCGTCGGTCACCGCGCTGCGGCGCTGCCCGGACCTGATCTTCGTGCCCCACCGCTTCGACGTCTATCGCGCGGTGTCGCAGCAGATCCGCGCGATCTTCCTCGATTACACCCCGCTGGTCGAACCGCTGTCGCTCGACGAGGCCTATCTGGACGTCACCGACAACCGGCGCGGGCTGCCGTCCGCCACCGCCACCGCCGCCGAGATACGCGCGCGAATCCTGCGCGATACCGGGCTGACCGCGTCGGCGGGCATTTCGTACAACAAGTTCCTGGCCAAGCTGGCGTCGGAGCGGAACAAGCCCGACGGCCAGTTCGTCATCACCCCCGCGGCGGGGCCGGCGTTCGTCGCGGCGCTGGAGGTCGGGCGCTTCCACGGCATCGGGCCGCGCACGGCGGAGCGGATGGCGCGGCTGGGCATCTTCACCGGCGCGGACCTGCGCGACCGCGATCTGGCGTTCCTTCAGTCGCATTTCGGCAAGTCGGGCGCATGGTATCATGCGATCGCGCGCGGCGAGGATCATCGCGCGGTCACCCCCGATCGGCCGCGCAAGTCGTCGGGATCGGAAACCACCTTTTCCACCGACCTGACCGACCGCGCCGAGATCGAGGCGGCGGCGTGCCGCATGGCCGATGACGTATGGCGCTGGTGCGAACGATCCGGCGGTCGCGGACGGACGGTGACGGTCAAGGCGACCTGGGCCGATTTCCGCAAGGTGACGCGCAGCCGGTCGTTTCCCGCGCCGGTCCCCGATCTTCCGGCGCTGCATGATGCGGCGCGCGGACTGGTCGGCGCGTTGTTTCCGCTGCGCGCCGGCATCCGCCTGATCGGGGTGACACTGTCGGGCCTGGAGACGGAGGAGCCGCCGCAAACCATGCTCGATCTGCTGCCGGCATGACCGGCTCGACCGTTCCCGCGTCGCATCTTCGGTTGAAGCGTGCCTATGCGCCCGCCGAGGCGGATGACGGCGTCCGCATCCTGATCGACCGGCTGTGGCCGCGCGGAGTCAGCAAGGCCCGCGCCGCGCTCGACGACTGGATCAAGGACCTCGCGCCGAGTAACGCGCTGCGTACCTGGTTCGCGCACGATCCCGCGCGCTGGGCCGAGTTCCAGCGCCGCTATCGCGCCGAACTGCGCGATCAGCCGGAGGCGCTCGACCGTCTCCGCGCGCTCGCCGGGGAACAGGTGGTCACGCTCGTCTACGGCGCGCGCGACGAGCAGCACAACGACGCGGTGGTGCTCCGCGCGGTGTTGCTCGGCGAGCGGTAAGCGGCGATTCCGCACACGCCGGCCTCCGCCGGCGCACTCTGGCGGATCAGCGCGTTTTCTTGCCGGCCGGTTTGTTCGCGGGGCTGTCCTTCGGGGCGTCCTTGGCCTTGCCGCGCGCGGCAAAGGCGATCCCGGTGACAGCCGCGCCGATCGCGAACAGCCCGCCGACGATCGCGCCGAAGAAATTGCGGTCGCCGACCTTGTCGCGGGTGTCCGACACCAGCTTGGCCGGGGCGGAATCGCCGATCGCCTTGCTCGCCGTCGCGACGCGGTTGGTAGCCGACGCAGCGGCGGCCTTGACCGCGGCCGGAGCCTTCCTGGCCGCGGCCGTCGCCTTGGCGGCGGCGGGTGCCTTCGCCTTGGTCGGCGCGGTGGCGCGGCGCGCGGCGCGGGGAGCGGCCGCCTTGTTGCCGCTACCCGGCGGGCGGCCGCGCTTCTTCGCCGCCGGCGCGGCGGTGGTGGCGGCATCCCCCTCCGTCGTGGCGGGCGGGGTCGCCGGCGCGGCGGCCGGCTTGCGTGCTGCCGGCTTGCGGCGCGGCGGGGTGGAGGTGCCGGTCGGCTTTTTTGGAGGTGTCGCCATCATGTCGCTCCCAGAATTCGTTACGCGCCTAACGCCCAAGTCCTAGTCGGTTTCCATCGATCAGCGAAATGGAGGTTCGCTGAACGCGCGCAGCTTGCGCGAATGCAGCCTGTCGCCCTCGCGGCGCAGCTCCTCGCACGCCTCGATTCCGATCCTCATATGTTCGTTGATCGCCCGCTCATAAAAGCGGTTGGCCTGTCCCGGCAGTTTCAGTTCACCGTGCAGCGGCTTGTCCGACACGCACAGCAGCGTGCCATAGGGCACGCGGAAGCGATAGCCCTGCGCGGCGATCGTCGCCGATTCCATGTCGATGCCGACCGCGCGGCTGAGCGAAAAGCGCAGCGCCGATCGCGAGAAGCGCAATTCCCAGTTGCGATCGTCGGTGGTGACGATCGTGCCGGTACGCAGCCGCCGCTTCAGTTCCTCGCCCGATTGGCCCGATACCGTGGCGGCGGCGCGCGCCAGCGCGAGCTGGATCTCGGCGATCGCCGGCACCGGGATTTCGGGCGGCAGCACGTCGTCGAGGATGTGGTCGTCGCGCAGATAGGCATGCGCCAGCACATAGTCGCCGATCCGCTGGCTGGGGCGCAATCCGCCGCAATGGCCGATCATCAGCCACGCCTCCGGCCGCATCACCGCCAGATGGTCGCAGATCGTCTTGGCGTTCGACGGGCCGACGCCGATGTTGACCAGCGTGATGCCGGTGCGATCGGGCGCGATCAGGTGATAGGCGGGCATCTGGTGTCGCCGCCACGCGCTGTCGCTGATCATCGCGTCGACGTCGCCGGGCGTCTCGATCATCACCCCGCCGGCGCCTGACAGCGCGGTGAAGCGGCTCGGGCTGCCGTCGGCGCGCGGCCCCAGCTGCGACGCGCCCCAGCGCACGAACTCGTCGACATAGCGGTGATAGTTGGTGAACAGGATATAGCGCTGCACATGTTCCGGCGGGGTGCCGGTATAGTGGCGCAGTCGCGCAAGACTGAAATCGGTGCGGAGCCCGTCGAACAGCGCCAGCGGGCGCGAATGGTCGGCGCTGACCCACAGGCCGTCGGCGATCTCGTCGCCGATGTGCGCCAGTTCGGTCGCGGGAAAATGCCGCGCCAGCTCCAGCGCGGACACTTCGTCGAGGCTCAGCGCGTGGCCGGGATCGAGCACGTAGGGGAAGGGGATCTCCTGCCGCCCGGCGACGGCGCGGACCTCTACGTCATAATCTTCGATCAGCAGCGTCAGCTGTTCTTCCAGATAGTCGGCGAACATCGCCGGCTTGGTGACGCTGATGAAATATTCGCCGGGATCGACCAGTCGCCCGAACGAACGCAGCGGCGTCGGCCGGTCGGGGCCTGCGCGATATGTCACATGAATTTCGGGATAGGCGAAACTACCGTCGAGGCGCGTGGCCGGGTCGGGCGGCGTGCCGTCGGTCAGATAGCGGGTGAGCGCGGCCTTCAGCCGGTCGACCGATCCGGTATAGAGGCGATCGAGTTCGGCGACGATGTCGGAAGCTTGGGTCATCTTCAGCGGTTAAGCCACCACGATGACGCTGGCAAGACATGTGACAGGACAGGCGCTGAACACGCATCGGGCCGGGCAGGCGGGAAACAGTCATCGACTGCTTCGCGCCCGCCCGGCCCGGACGAACTAGCGGCCCGTTATTTTTTCGGCTTGGCCTTCGTCTTGGGCGCGCTGTCGTTCGCCTTCAATTTCGACGCGCCGTAGGCGGCGCCTGCGACCGCCGCAGCGGCCCCGGCGACGGCAGCGGCCGCGGTGACCGGGTGCTCGCGCACCGCGTCGACGGTGGTGTTGAATGCCTGGCTCGCGGTTTCCTGCGCCTGGGCGAGGAAGGTCTTGCGCTCGCTGGTGGTCAGCGGCTCCGGGACGGTGGCGGTGAACTGGTCGGTCATGGCGATAATCCCTTTCGGTGATGACGCGATTCAAACCCCTGGCATCGATCGCGGTTCCCCCCGCGCTTGCGCCGCGCCGCGCAACGCGGCTAGGCGATGCCGCAAGTGCGGCGGATCGCGGATGGCGCGGATCTTCGCAGAGGGGAGGCTTCGCGGGATGGCCGATAGCGGTTTCGATGTGTTGATCGTGGGGGCGGGACACGCCGGGGCGCAGGCGGCGATCACGCTGCGCCAGCTCGGCTATGCCGGCAGCATCGGAATGGTCGGCGACGAGCCCGAACTGCCCTATGAACGCCCGCCGCTGTCGAAGGATTATCTGTCCGGCGAAAAGTCGTTCGAGCGCATCCTGATCCGCCCCGCCGCCTTCTGGAGCGAGCGTGCGATCGATGTCCTGACCAGCACCCGCGTGACCGCCATCGATCCCGACGCGCACCGGGTGACGACGCAGGACGGCCGCGCTTTCGGTTATGGCAGCCTGATCTGGGCCACCGGGGGCGCGCCGCGCCGGCTGAGCTGCGCCGGTGCCGACCTCGACGGCATCCACTATGTCCGTAACCGCGCCGACGTCGACCGGCTGGTCGCCGAACTGCCTGCCGCGACCCGCGTCGCGGTGATCGGCGGCGGTTATATCGGGCTGGAGGCGGCGGCGGTGCTGGCCAAATCCGGCAAGCCGGTGGTGCTGATCGAGGCACTCGACCGGGTGCTCGCCCGCGTCGCCGGGGAGGAGCTGTCGCGCTTCTACGAGCAGGAGCATCGCGCCCACGGCGTCGACCTTCGCCTGTCCACCGCCGTTGATCATCTGGAAGGTGACGGACGCGTCAGTGGCGTGCGGCTGGCCGACGGATCGCGCATCGACGCCGATCTGGTCGTGGTCGGCATCGGCATCGTGCCCGCGATCGCGCCGCTGCTCGCCGCCGGTGCGACGGGGGGCAATGGTGTGGCGATCGACCGCCAGTGCCGCACCTCGCTGCCAGACGTGTTCGCGGTCGGCGACTGTGCGCTCCACGCCAACCGCTTTGCCGACGACGCCGAGATACGGCTCGAATCGGTGCAGAACGCCAACGATCAGGCCGCCGTCGCCGCGCGGGCGATCACCGGCCACGACGGCGGCTATGCGGCGACGCCGTGGTTCTGGTCGAACCAATATGATCTCAAGCTTCAGACCGTCGGCCTGTCGGGCGGGCACGACCGCGCGGTGCTGCGCGGCGATCCGGCCACCCGGTCATTCTCCGTGGTCTATCAGCGCGCCGGCCGGGTGATCGCGCTCGACTGCGTCAACGCGGTCAAGGATTACGTGCAGGGTCGCAAGCTGGTCGAGGCCGGCGCGACGATCGCGCCGGAGCGGCTGGCGGACGCGAGCGTGCCGCTGAAGGAGATGGTATAAGCGCGAGCCGGTTGCCCCGGCCTGTTATGCCAGCGCCATCAGCGTCGCGTTGCCGCCGGCGGCGGTGGTGTTGATCGAAGTCGACACCTCCTCCAGCAGCCATTCCAGCACATAGCCGCCGCCGCCCGCGATCTCGGCCGGGGTCGCCGCCTGGAGCGGGACGATCGCTCCGTCGCGGCCGGCGAGCGCGCGCAGCGCGGCGGTGACGTCGGGGCCGTCGCCTTCCACGAGCGCCGCCGCGATGTCGGGCGCGGCCAGCGCCTCGTTGGACCATATGATCCGCCGCGCCACCGTTTCGGGCAGGCTCTCCAGCCATCCGCGCCGTGCCGTGCCGGCGTCGATCACCGCGTCGTTGCCCGTCGCCAGCACCGCCGCCAATTGGAGCCGCAGCCCGGCCTCGCTCCGCGCGACCAGCGCCACGCGCCCGCGCGGGTGCAGCGCATAGAGGTTGCGCTCGCCGACCGGCCCGGCCAATTCGACCTCGCGGCCGAGGGGCGATCGCGCGACGATCGCCCGCGCGGCATCCGCCGCCGCCGGGTCGCGCGCCGCCAGCCACTCGACGAAGGCCGGCGCGGAGCGGTCCGTTCCCGCGCCCGTGTCGTACAGGTCCACCGCGTCGCGCACCAGCCGGCCCAGATAATGCGGCCCGCCCGCCTTTGGCCCGGTGCCCGACAGGCCGCGCCCGCCGAACGGCTGGACGCCGACCACCGCGCCGATGATGTTGCGATTGACGTAGAGATTGCCGGCGCGGACCTGATCGCGCACCTGCTCGATCGTGCTGTCGAGCCGGGTGTGCAGGCCAAAGGTCAGGCCATAGCCGGTCGCGTTGATCGCCGCGATCAGCGCGTCGCGCTCGGTGCGGCGATAGCGGATGACGTGGAGCACCGGGCCGAACACTTCCTGCGTCAGTTCGGTGATCGATCCGATCTCGATCAGCGTCGGCGGGACGAAGGTGCCATGCGCCGCCTCCTCCGGCAGCGCGAGCTGCTCCACCTTGTGGCCGGCGGCGCGCATCGCGTCGATGTGGCGCTGGATGTTGCCCTGCGCCTCCTCGGTGATGACCGGGCCGACATCGACCGCCAGCCGCGTCGGGCTGCCGATCCGCAGTTCGTGCAGCGCGCCCTTCAGCATCGCCAGCGTGTGGTCGGCGATCTCGTCCTGAAGGCACAGCAGCCTGAGCGCCGAACACCGCTGACCCGCGCTGTCGAACGCGGAGGCGATGACATCGGGCACGACCTGTTCGGTCAGCGCGGACGAATCGACGATCATCGCGTTCTGGCCTCCGGTCTCGGCGATCAGCGGAATCGGGCGGCCGTCGGCGGACAGGCGCTTGGCGAGTTCGGCCTGGATCGCGCGCGCGACGGCGGTCGATCCGGTGAACATGATCCCCGCCGCTTCGGGCGCGCCGACCAGCGCCGCCCCGATCACGCCGTCGCCGGGCACCAGCTGGAGCACTTCACCGGGCACGCCGGCCGCGTGGAGGATGCGCACTGCTTCGGCGGCGATCAGCGGGGTTTCCTCGGCCGGCTTGGCGAGCACGGTGTTGCCCGCCGCCAGCGCCGCGGCGATCTGCCCGGTGAAGATCGCCAGCGGGAAATTCCACGGCGAGATGCACACCACCGGCCCCAGCGGGCGATGCGCCGGTGTCAGCGTGCGGCGCGCCTCGGCCGCGTAATAGCGCAGGAAGTCGATCGCCTCGCGCACCTCACCGACGGCGTTGGCGGCGGACTTGCCCGCCTCGCGGATCAGCAGCCCGATCAGCGGCGCCATCGCCTCCTGGAGCAGATCGGCGGCGCGATCGAGCATCGCCGCGCGCGCCTCGACCGGCATGGCGGCCCAGCCCGATGCGGCGGCCAGCGCGCGAACGGCGGCCGCCGCCGCGTCGCCCGCGGTCATCTCCGCGACCATGCCGACCCGGTCGCGATGATCGGATGGGTTGAGCACCGGGCGCGGGACGTCGCCCGCACCCGCCGACCACGTCCGCGCGGCATCCGCCGGCAGCGCGTCGCGCAGCATCGCGAGCACGCTCTCGCTGCTCAGGTCCAACCCGGCCGAATTGCGTCGCGCGCCATAGATGGCGGCGGGCAGTGCGATGCCGTCATGCGGCGCGCCCGGCACCGCCATCGCCGCGACCGTCTCGACCGGGTCGGCGATCAGCGCGTCGACCGGCACCGACGTATCGCCGATCTGGTTGACGAACGAGGAATTGGCCCCGTTTTCGAGCAGCCGGCGGACCAGATAGGCCAGCAGAGTCTCATGCGTGCCTACGGGAGCGTAGATACGGCATGGGCGGTCGAGCTTGTCGGCACCGACCACCTCGTCGTACAGCGACTCGCCCATGCCGTGCAGGCACTGGAACTCGTAGTCGCCCAGCTGAAATTCCGGGCCGGCGAGGTGGTAGATCGTCGCCAGCGTCTGGGCATTGTGGGTGGCGAATTGCGGAAACACCGCGTCGCGCGCGCCCAGCAACTTCTTCGCGCATGCGATATAGGCGACGTCGGTATAGACCTTGCGCGTATAGACCGGATAGTCGGACAGGCCGTCGACCTGCGCGCGCTTGATCTCGGCATCCCAATAGGCGCCCTTGACCAGCCGCACCATGATCCGCCGCCCGGTGCGCCGCGCCAGGTCGATGACGAAATCGATCACCAGCGGGCAGCGCTTGCCATAGGCCTGGACGACGAAGCCCAGCCCGTCCCACCCGGCCAGCGCCGGATCGCCCGCCAGCGCCTCGAGCAGGTCGAGCGAGATTTCGAGCCGGTCGGCTTCCTCGGCGTCGATGTTCAGGCCGATGTCATAGGATTTGGCCAGCGCCGCCAGCGCCTGCACGCGCGGCAGCAGCTCGCCCATCACCCGGTCGGCCTGCGCCCGGCTGTAGCGCGGGTGGAGCGCGGACAGCTTGATCGAGATGCCCGGCCCCGCCCAGATGCCGCGCCCGGCGGAGGCGGTGCCGATCGCGTGGATCGCCTGTTCGTAGTCGCGCTGGTAGCGCGCGGCGTCGGCGGCGGTGACCGCCGCTTCGCCCAGCATGTCGTAGGAATAGGAAAAGCCGCGCGCCTCCAGCTTCTGCGCGCGCTTCAGCGCCTGCCCGATCGTCTGACCGGTGACGAACTGTTCGCCCATCACCCGCATCGCGCGGTCCAGCCCGGCGCGGATCGCCGGTTCGCCCAGCCGCGCGATCAGCCGGGTCAGCGTGGCGGTCAGCCCGGTATCGTCGACGCTGCCGACCAGCTTGCCGGTCACCGCCAGCCCCCAGGCGGCGGCGTTGACGAACAGCGGCCGCCCGTCGCCCATGTGCGACGCCCAGTCGCCATCGGCGATCTTGTCGCGGATCAGCGCGTCGCGGGTGGCGGTGTCGGGAATGCGCAGCAACGCCTCGGCCAGACACATCAGCGCGACCCCTTCCTGGCTCGACAGCGCATATTCCTGGACCAGCGCCTGCACGCCGCCGCCGGTGCCCTTGGCGCGCAGCCGCTCGATCAGCGACCGCGCGGTCGATCGCGCCGAATCGCGCACCGGCCGGGGGAGCGTGGCGGCGTCGAGCAGCACCGGCACGCATTGCGGCTCGGGCAGGCGGGTCGCGGCGGTGATCGCCGCGCGCAGTGCGCTCGGTCGGCCAATGGCGGGGGCGAAGCGGGCGAAGGGCAGGGGCATGGTGTCGGACATCGGACGGCCTCATCGACGGGAAGCTGCCGCATAGCATGGAACGTGAAGGCGATTTGACCGATGATGCGCCAATATGGCAGCGTATCGACTTATATATGGCTGTCAAAGCGGATATCTGGACTGATATATGGCGAATGATGGTGAAAATGCCCCGATCGACCGTTTCGACCAGCTGATCCTCGCCGCGCTGGTCGAGGATGGCCGGATGACGGTGACCGATCTCGCCCGGCGAGTCGGCCTGTCGAAGACCCCGTGCCAGATGCGGATGCGCCGCCTGATCGACGCCGGCTATATCCGCGGCTTTCGCGCCAACCTCGATCTCGCCAAGCTCGGGCTCGATCACATCGCCTTCGTCGAGGTGAAGCTGTCCGACACGCGCGAACAGGCGTTGCGCGCGTTCAACGATGCGGTGCGGATCATCCCGGAGGTGGAGGAGTGCCACATGATCGCCAGCCGGTTCGATTATCTGCTGAAGGTGCGCACCGCCGACATGACCCGCTATCGCGCGGTGCTGGGGGAAAGGATCTCGGCGCTTCCGCATGTCGCCAGCACGTCGACCTTCGTCGCGATGGAAACCGTGCTCGAGAGCGATCGCTGACCGCGCGTCCGCGCGATTTTTGTGACACAATGGTTGCAGAACGGGCCGCGCTCCGCCAACCGGCGGCAAAGCCCACCGACCCGGAGTGACCGTCATCCGCCAGATCGCCGCGTTGCCTTACCGAACCGAGGGGAACGCGATCGATGCACCGGTGCGCGTCCTGCTGGTCACCTCGCGTGAGAACAAGCGTTGGGTGATTCCCAAGGGCAATCCCCCCTCGGCCCTGTCCGCGCACGCCGCCGCCGCGCGCGAGGCGGAGGAGGAGGCGGGCGTGCTCGGGCTGGTGTGCCCGACGCCGCTCGGGTCGTATCGCTATCGCAAGCGGCGCGGCAACGGCGCGTCGCTGATGCTCGACGTCGACGTGTTTCCGCTGGCGGTGACCGACGAGCTGGATCACTGGAAGGAACAGTCGCAGCGCGAGCGGCGCTGGTTCAACCTGCCCGATGCCGCCAATGCCGTCGACGAGGATGATCTTCGCGATCTGATCCGGTCGTTCGGTCCCGCCGAGTTCCAGGCGGCGACCAAGCGGGTGGGGATGCTCGATATTGCCGCGACCAAATCAAGGATCGATTCGATGTTCGCCTGGTTCCAGCGCCTGCTGCCCAAGACCGGAAATTTCTTCGAGCTGTTCGAAGCGCACGCCGTCACCATCGTCGCCGCCGCGGATGCGCTGGCGCGCACGATGCAGGACGATTCGGCGGTGCAGGACCATATCCGCGAGGTGATCGAGCGCGAGCATGACGCCGACGATATCATCCGCGAAACGCTCCAGACCGTCCGCCAGACCTTCCTCACCCCGTTCGATCGCGGCGCGATCACCCGCCTGATCGGCGCGATGGACGACACCATCGACGAGATGCAGGCGACTGTCGCCGCGATCGACCTGTACGAGGTGCGCCATTTCGAACAGGATATGAAGGACATGGCCGCGATCGTCGTCGACGCCGCGCGCCTGATCGGAGAGGCGATGCCGCTGCTGCGCGATGTCCCGCGCAACGCCCCTCGCCTGCATGAGCTGACCGAACGGATCGTGCGGATGGAGGCCCACGCCGACGACATCCACACCGCGGGGGTCAAGCGCGCGTTCAAGGAAAATGACGGGGCGGATACGATGGCGTTCATCGTCTCGCGGGAGATCTACAAGCATCTCGAGCGGATCGTCGATGCGTTCGAGGATGTCGCGAACGAGATCGATGGCATCGTCATCGATCACGCCTGATCGACACCGGAGATGCACGAACTGGCATTGCCTCTGCTGATCGGGTTGATCCTGGTCGCGCTGGCGTTCGATTTCCTCAACGGCCTGCACGATGCGGCCAATTCGATCGCCACCGTGGTGGCGACGCGGCTGCTGCGGCCGGTCCACGCGGTGATCTTTGCCGCGACGTTCAATTTCGCCGCCTATTTCCTGACGATCGCGTTCCCCGCGCTGCACAAGGTGGCGGAAACGATCGGCCAGGGGCTGATCGAAAAGGATCTGGTGACGCCGGCGGTCGTGTTCGGCGCGCTGATCGGCGCGATGTTCTGGAACGTCGTCACCTGGATGAAGGGCATCCCGTCGTCGAGCAGCCACGCGCTGGTCGGCGGGATGATCGGTTCGGGCGTCGCCCATGCCGGCTTCACCGGGATCCAGTGGGGCGGGCTCAACAAGACCCTCATCGCGATCGTGCTGTCGCCGACGCTGGGCATGATCCTGACGATGCTGATCATGCTGGTGACCAGCTGGGCGTTGAGGAACGCCACCGCGCGCGGTGCGGAACGCAGCTTTCGTGCGCTTCACCTGGTCTCCTCGGGCGCCTATTCGCTCAGCCACGGGCTGAACGACGCGCAAAAGACGATGGGGATCATCACCGTCCTGCTCTATTCGACCGGCTACCTGAACGGCGAGTTTCACGTCCCGCACTGGGTGGCGATCAGCTGTTATGTCGCGATCGCGCTCGGCACGCTGAGCGGCGGGTGGAAGATCATCGAGACGATGGGCTCGCGCATCACCAAATTGTCGCAGCACCAGGGGTTCAGCGCGTCGCTGGGCGGATCGATCATCCTGTTCGTCGCCTCCGCGCTCGGCATTCCGGTCTCGACCACCCACACCATCACGGGGTGCATCATCGGCGCCGGCACCGCGCGCCGCGCGACGGCGGTGCGCTGGGGCGTCGCGGGGGACGTGGTGACGGCGTGGCTGATCACCATCCCGGCGTCGGCGGTGGTCGGCGCCGCCTTCTACTGGCTGACGACGCTGTTCTGATCGCCCGGTGCGCCGCATGATGATTTGACATGCGGGCCGGGCGATCCCATTCTCCACCGATGATCGCGCACGTCCTCTTTGAGCGATACCGCCAGCACGCGGGCCAACTCGCCGCACGCCGTTAGCCCCGGCTCCGTCGCCTGCCGCGATCGAGCGCGGGGCTGACGATCTTTGCCGCGCCGGCGCGGCAATTCCTGTTGAGGACGATTTCATGACGAGCTTATCCACCCGGGCGCCCGGTTCCGCGCCCGTGCTACACCTGATCGATTCGGAGGCCGAGACGCTCGCCGGGCTGGCGGTGCGAATCGAATCGCGCCAGCCCGATCTGGCGCGGCTGCTGTTCGAGGAGATCGACCGCGCCGAACTGCACACCGCCGACGATCTGCCGGCGCACACCGTCGCGATGAACAGCCACGTCGCCTACGTAGATGAGAGCAGCGGCACCCGCCGCACCGTCCAGGTGGTCTACCCGCAGGACGCGGATATCGATGCCGGGCGGATATCGGTGCTCACCCCGATCGGGGCGGGGCTGATCGGCCTGTCGGAAGGCGCGTCGATCGTCTGGCCCGACCGCGACGGCCACGACCGCGTCTTGCGGATCGAGAGCGTTCGACCGGGCAGCGGCGGATGATGGAGGAACTGGCACGCTATCGCTGCGTCGGCGACGATGGCACGGAACTGGTGGTGCTCGACCGTCGCCATGTCCACGTCACGCGCGGCGATCAGGGCGCGCGCCGGCAGCTTGGCGCGCGTCGCCTGAGCCTGATCAGCGGCGCGGCGGTGCGCTATATCGATGCCACCACCTTTGAGCTGGTCGAGACCGGCGAGATCTTGCGCCGCATCAATTGAACGCGCGCGCCGGCGGCGTCGACCCGCCGCTATTTGACCGGCCGCTTTTCCAGCTTTCTGGCCAGCGTGCGCCGATGCATCCCCAACTGGCGCGCGGTTTCGGAGATGTTGAAGCCGGTCGCGGCCAGCGTCTCGTTGATCCGTTCCCATTCCAGCGTTTTGATCGAGGTCGGGCGGTTGGTCAGCAGCGTGTCGGCATCGCCCTCGGCCTTGCCGAACGCGGCTTCGATGTCGTCGGTGTTCGACGGCTTGACCAGATAATGGCAGGCGCCGAGCTTGATCGCCTCGACGGCGGTGGCGATGCTGGCGAAGCCGGTCAGCACGACGATCAGCATGTGCGGATCATGCGCGTGCAGCGTCGCGACGCACGGCAGGCCGGATGCGTTGCCCAGCTTCAGGTCGACGACCGCATAGCCCGGCCGTTCGGTGGCGAGCAGCGCGTCCAGCTCCGCCGGGCTGGCAGCGACGTGCACGCGATAGCCGCGCCTCTCGAACGACCGCTGGAGCGTGCGGGCAAAGGTGACGTCGTCCTCCAGGATGATCAGGTCGCGGGGGGTGTCCATCCGGCAGTCCTTATCCGTTGCCAGCCGCGAGCGGGAGGACCAGGCGCACTTCCGCGCCGCCGCCGGCCAGGTTGCGCGCCTCCAGCCGCCCGCCCAGCCGGCGCGCGACGTTGGTCGCCAGGAACAGGCCAAGCCCGTGGCCCGGCCCCTTGGTCGATTGATAGAGCTTGCCGACGGTCGCCAGCGCGGCGGTGGCAAAGCCGGGGCCGTGGTCGCTGACCGCGATCGCCAGCATGTCGCCCTCGATCATCGCCTCCAGCGCGACGCCGGCCGGCGATGCCTCCGCGGCATTGTCGAGCATGTTCCACACCGCCTGGCGCAGCGCCGGGTCGACCACGATCGCGGCGGTGCCCAGCGTCGCGTCGACATAGGCGAACGGCACCTGGGCGTGGATCGCCGCCCAGTCCTCCGCCGCGTCGGCGAGGAAGGCGGCGGCCTCCATCCGTTCGAGCGGCTCGCTGCGCGGCTGGCCGGCGGAATGGAGGATGTCGGACACGATCGCCTTGCACCGCTGGACCTCGCCCTGCATCTCGGCGACCTCGATCGACAGTTCGGGATCGTGCGCGATCGCCGGCATCCGGCGCCAGTCGGCCAGGATCACCGCGAGCGAGCCGAGCGGGGTGCCGAGTTCGTGCGCCGCGCCCGACGCGAACAGCCCCATGCGGACGATGCCTTCCTCCTCCGCCGCGTGCTGGCGCAGATCGGCCAGATAGGCCTCATGCGCGCGCAGGTTGCGGCTGATTCGGGTGATGAAGCGCACCAGCAGCGCCGCGACCAGCACGAAACTGATCCAGCGGCCGATCGCGAACAGGTCGGCGCTTTCGGACAGCAGGCCATCGGGCAGCACCAGCGGTTCGTAGTGCCAGGTGAGCAGGCCGTAGCAGAGCGCCGTGACGGTCGCGAGGATCGCCGCCGACGCCGGCGGCAGCAGGATCGCCCCCAGCACGACCTGGAGCAGATAGAGGGAAACGAACGGGTTGCCCGCGCCACCGCTCAGATAGAGCTGGAAGGTCAGCGTGCCCATGTCGAGCAGCAGCGCCAGCATGATCTCGACCGTGCGGACCCGGTGGCGGGGAAGGGCGAGCGACGCGCCGAGATTGGCGAGTCCGAGCAGCAACGCCGCACCCAGCATCCATCCCATCGGTAGCGGCACGCCCATGCCGAAATGCACCACCAGGATCGTCGCGGTCTGCCCCGCCACCGCGATCCAGCGCAGCTGCGCGAGCTGGCGCATGTTGTCCGCCGCCACCCCGTCGAGCCCCGGCGCGCCTGCGCGCTTGCGGGTGAGGGCGAGGATCGGGGCATCCATTATGCGGGGTCTCGCTTGCGGGACAGGAGGCGAAGAGCCGCCACGCAGATCGCGGCCAGGCCGAACCACGTCAACGCATAGATCAGGTGGTTGTTGGGAAAGCGCACCACGGTCAGCCCGCCGATCGGAAAGCCGCCGGGATTGGGCGTCGCATCGGCATCGACGAAGAACGGTGCCGGCGATGCCACGTGTCG
>NZ_DATMGG010000003.1:0-26406 GCF_035555815.1 Sphingomonas sp. | reverse complement strand
CGAACGTCGGCCCGGTCGACAAGGCGATCCGCTCGGCCGGTCTCGGCCTCAACCCGATCGTCGACGGCCAGACGCTGCGCCTGCCGATCCCCGACCTGACCGAGGAGCGCCGCAAGGAGCTCGCCAAGCTGGCCAGCCAATATGCCGAGAAGGCGCGCGTCGCCGCCCGCAACGTCCGTCGCGACGGCAACGACAGCCTCAAGACCGACGAGAAGAAGGGCGTCTATTCCGAGGACGAGCGCAAACGCCACGAAGCCGAGGTGCAGAAGCTGACCGATTCGACCATCGCCGACATCGACGCCGCCGCGTCTGCCAAGGAAAAGGAAATCCTCGGCAAGTGACGGGCGAACAGCTCCAGCTGTTCAGGTCGTGCCGGGGGCATGACCGGCCCGGCACTCATCGAGTGACCAAGCGATGAGCGCGATTCCCCTGCCAGCATCGGGCGCCAGCGCCGCCGGCCCGCGTCATGTGGCGATCATCATGGACGGCAACGGGCGCTGGGCGAAGCGTCGGCACCTGCCGCGCATCGCCGGGCACCGCAAGGGCGTGGAGGCGGTAAAGAAGGTCGCGCGCGCCGCCCGCGATCTGGGCATCGACTATCTGACGCTCTACGCCTTTTCGTCGGAAAACTGGCGCCGCCCGCCCGACGAGGTCCGCGACCTGATGGGGCTGCTGCGCCGCTTCATCCAGTCCGACATCGAGGAGTTCATCCGCGAGGGCGTTCGGCTGGCGATTGTCGGCGACTATCGCGCGCTGGCGCCCGATCTGGTCGCGATGATCGACGACGCGATGGCGCGCACCGCCGCCAATCCCGGTCCGACGGTGGTAATTGCCCTCAATTACGGTGCGCAGGCCGAGATCGCGGACGCGGCACGGCGGCTGGCCGAACAGGCGAGCGCCGGCACGCTCGACCCGGCGACGATCGACGAGACGCTGTTCGAGCGAACGCTGGCCAGCGGCAAGCTGCCCCCGGTCGACCTGCTGATCCGCACATCGGGCGAACAGCGGCTGTCGAATTTCCTGCTGTGGCAGGCGGCCTATGCCGAATTGCTGTTCGTCGATGCGCTGTGGCCCGATTTCGACGGCGACGCGCTGGCGGCCGCGCTGGGCGCCTTTGCGCAACGCCAGCGCCGGTTCGGCGGGCTTTGATGTCCGATCTCGCGGTTCGCTCCGTCGTCGGCGTCGCGCTGATCGCGCTCGCGGCTGCCGCGCTGTGGGCCGGCGGAATCGCCTTCTGGCTGCTGATCGTCGTCGCCGGATTGCTGATGATGGCCGAATGGGTGGCTTTGCAGGGCGGGACGCTGCGCGACCGCAAGATCGCCCAGTTCACCCTGTCGGTGCCGCTGGCGATCATGGCGCCGATCGCCGCCGGACCCGATTTCTTCGCCCTCGGGCTGGTCGCCGGCGCCGCCTTCTTCGTTGCCGCCGTCACCCGGCGCGGCGTGATGGGGGCGGGGGTGCTCTATGTCGGGGTGCCGGTGCTCGCGCTGCTGCTGTTGCGCGCGCAGCCCAACGGCATCCTGCTCGCCTTCTGGGCGATGGCGCTGGTGTGGGCGACCGATATCGGCGCCTTCTTTGCTGGGCGGCTGATCGGCGGGCCGAAACTGGCGCCGGTGCTCAGCCCCAACAAGACGTGGGCCGGGCTGATCGGCGGCGTCACCGCAGCGACTTTGCTCGCCTTTGCCGCGCATGTCTGGGCGGGATTGCCCTTCTACCTCGCCGCCGCGACGCCGCTGCTGGCGCTGATGGCGCAGGCGGGCGACCTGTATGAAAGCTGGCTCAAGCGGTGCGCCGGCGTCAAGGATTCGGGCAATCTCCTGCCCGGCCATGGCGGGCTGCTCGATCGGCTCGACGGGCTGGTCGCGGTCGCGCCGCTGGCCGCGGTGCTGGTGGAACTGCCGAGGTGGACGGGATGAGGACGGTCACCATCCTGGGCGCGACCGGATCGGTCGGCACCTCGACGCTCGACCTGGTCGAGCGCGCGCCCGGCGAATTCCGCATCAAGGCGCTGACCGCCAATTGCGATGTCGAGCGGCTGGCGGCGGCGGCGATCCGCACCCGCGCGGAACGGGCGGTGGTGGCCGATGCCAGTTGCCTTCCCGCGCTGCGCGACGCGCTCGCCGGCTCGGGTATCTCGTGTGACGGCGGGCCGGATGCGGTGGTCGACGCGGCGGCGGGGGCGGACTGGACGATGGCGGCGATCGTCGGCTGCGCCGGTCTGGCATCGGTGGTGGCGGCGATCGAATCGGGCGGCACCGTCGTCATCGCCAACAAGGAGCCGCTGGTATCGGCGGGCGAGCTTATCCTCGCCACGGCGGCGCGCAGCGGGGCGCGGCTGCTGCCCGCCGATTCCGAACACAACGCCATCTACCAATGCTTCGACTTCGCCCGGCCGGAGCGGGTGCGCCGCATCCTGCTGACCGGCAGCGGCGGGCCGTTCCGCGACTGGCCGCTCGACCGCATGGCCGACGTCACCCGCGAACAGGCGATCGCCCACCCCAATTGGTCGATGGGCGCCAAGATCTCGGTCGATTCGGCGACGATGATGAACAAGGGCCTCGAGCTGATCGAGGCCGCGCGGCTGTTCCCGGTCGCGCACGAACGGATCGAGATCATCGTCCACCGCCAGTCGGTGATCCATTCGATGGTCGAATATGTCGACGGATCGACGCTGGCGCAGCTTGGCCCGTCGGACATGCGCGTGCCGATCGCCCACACGCTGGCGTGGCCCGACCGGCTGGAGTCGCCGATGGCGCCGCTCGATCTGGTCGCGGTCGGCCGGCTCGATTTCGAGGCGCCCGATCCGGTGCGATTCCCCGCGCTGCGGCTGGCGCGCGAGGCGCTGGAGGCCGGCGGCGCGCGCCCGGCGATCCTCAACGCGGCGAACGAGGTCGCCGTCGCGGCCTTTCTTGACCGGCGCATCGCCTTCCTCGAAATTGCCGCAATCGTTGCCGATACACTCGGCAGCTACGATCCGGATGCGCCGGACAGCCTCGCCGACGTGCTGAACGTCGATATCGAGGCGCGAAGAATTGCCGAAGCCCGTATAAAGGCCGGGCGTGTGACGATTGGCGTTTAGAGGACTGCGTAGCTTGGCTCAGAACCCCGGCCTTATCCTGACGATCGTCGCGTTCCTGCTGGTGCTCGGCCCGCTCGTGTTCGTGCACGAGATGGGCCACTACCTCGCCGGGCGACTGTTCGGGATCAAGGCGGACGTGTTCTCGATCGGTTTCGGGCGCGAGATATTCGGCGTGACCGATCGGCGCGGCACCCGCTGGAAATTCGCGTGGCTGCCGCTGGGCGGCTACGTCAAGTTCGCCGGGGACATGACCGCGGCAGGCCAGCCCTCCGCCGACTGGCTGCAACTCCCCGCGGCTGAGCGCGCGCGGACATTCCAGGCCAAGCCGATCTGGCAGCGGGCGATCGTGGTCGCCGCCGGCCCGGCGATCAATTTCCTGCTGGCGATCGTCATCCTGGCCGGGTTCGCGGTGGCCTATGGCGACAGCCGCACGCCGACGCTGGTACAGGGCGTCACCACCGGCAGCGCCGCCGCCACCGCCGGATTGCGCGCGGGCGACCGGATCGCGGCGGTCGATGGCAGGGCGATGGAGCGGTTCGACGATCTCGCCCGCTACGTCTCGCTCCGCCCGGAGGAGACCGCGACGTTGACCGTCGAGCGCGACGGCGCCACGCTGGACCTGCCCGTCACCTTTGGCGTGCGGCATGAGACCGACCGTTTCCGCAACGACTATCGCATTGGCCAACTCGGCGTGATGTCGGGCGCGCCGGTGCGCGTGCCGGTGTCGCTGCTGGAGGCGCCGGGGGTAGGCGTCGAGCGGACAGTGTCGATCGTGCGGATGATGGTCGATTCGATCGGCCAGATCATCACCGGCCGCCGTTCGGTGAAGGAACTGGGCGGGCCGCTGAAGATCGCCCAGGTCGCCGGACAGCAGCTTACGCTCGGCTGGGAAGCGTACGTCGGATTGATCGCGCTGATCTCGATTAATCTGGGATTCATCAACCTGTTGCCAGTCCCGGTGCTCGACGGGGGCCATCTGCTCCTCTATGCGATCGAGGCGGTACGGCGGCGTCCGGTCGGTCCACAGGCCCAGGAATGGGCGTTTCGGGGCGGTCTGGCGATGATCCTGGCGTTGATGCTGCTGGTCACCTTCAACGACGTGGTCGGGTTCGCGGGTTGATTGGCTGATACGCATGGGGCAGGGGCGGGCAAAGCGGCCGCGCCTGCGGATAGAGACTTCCATCTGGGGTGCGATTAGGTGACACCGAACTTGGCTTCGACGACTTCCATGCGTGCCGTGGCACTCCTGACCGGCACGATGCTGGCCGGGGTGCCCAGTGCCGCCCTCGCGCAATCCGCACCCGCCGCGCGGACTCCGCCACCGCCGGTGGCGGCGACCGTCGCGCCCGCGCCCGCCGCGAAGATCGTGCGCTCGCTGCGCGTGGAGGGCTCGCAGCGCGTCGAGCCGGAAACCGTGCTCAGCTACACGCGGCTGCGCGTCGGCGAGCCGTATACCAACGAGGTGCTCGACCAGGCGATCAAGGATCTGCTGGCGTCGGACCTGCTGGCGGACGTCCAGATCGACGGCGCGGTGACCGGCGACATCATCATCAAGATTCGCGAGAATCCGATCATCAACCGCGTCGTGCTGGAGGGCAACAAGCGGCTGAAGAACGACAAGATCGAGAAGGAGCTGAAGCTCAAGCCGCGCCAGATCTTCACGCGCACCGCGGTGCGTGCCGACGTCGCGCGAATCGTCGAGCTGTATCGCCGACAGGGCCGGTTCGCCGCCGTGGTCGAGCCGAAGCAGGTCAGCCTCGACCAGAACCGCGTCGACGTGATCTTCGAGATCAGCGAAGGGCCGAAATCCAAGGTCCGCCAGATCAACATCATCGGCAACGAGGTGTTCAAGGACGGCGAGCTGCGCAAGGAGATGGCGACCAAGGAAGCGCGCCTGCTCACCGTGTTCAGCTCGAACACCAGCTACGACCAAGATCGGCTGGCCTATGACCAGCAGAAGCTGCGCCAGTTCTACCTGACCGAAGGCTACGCCGATTTCCGCGTGATCTCCGCCGTGGCGGAACTGACGCCGGACAAGCGCGACTTCATCATCACCTATGTGGTGGAGGAGGGGCCGCGCTACAAATTCGGCGACGTCACCGTCGACAGCGACATCCGTGACTTCGACGACAAGCGCATGGCGGAATCGCTGAGCCTGAAGAAGGGCGACTGGTACAACGCCAAGAAGGTCGAGGACACCGTCGACCAGCTGAGCGAGACCGCCGGCGCGTTCGGCTACGCCTTTGCCGACGTCGATCCCGATTTCCAGCGCGACCGCGAAGCGCTGACGATGAGCCTGAACTTCCACATCAAGGAAGCCAACCGGACCTACATCGAAAAGATCGACATCACCGGCAATACCCAGACCCAGGACAAGATCATTCGCCGCGAGATGCGCGTGTCCGAAGGCGATGCGTTCAACGCGTTCCTGGTCAAGCGGTCGACCGACCGCATCAACTCGCTGGGCTATTTCCAGGAGAAGTTCGCGATCGAGCAGAAGCCCGGCTCATCGCCCGACCGCATCGTGCTGGGCGCCAACGTCGAGGAAAAGGCGACCGGCGAACTGACGTTGTCGGCGGGTTTCTCCAGCCTTGAACGCTTCATCCTGCAAACGTCGATCCGCCAGCGCAATTTCCGTGGCAAGGGTCAGGATCTGCGCGCGTCGGTCAATTATTCCAGCTATTCCAAGTCGGTCGAGCTGGGGTTCACCGAACCCTATCTGTTCGGCAAGAACATCGCGCTGGGCGGCACGATCTTCCGCCGCGATTACAATGCGTTCAACTATATCGGCAACGATCGTCAGACCACCTATTCGCAGGTTTCGACCGGGTTCCAGATCGCGACGGGCGTACCGCTGACCGAATATTGGACGATGTCGGGCCGTTACAGCCTGACGCAGGACGACGTTGGGCTGGACGAAGCGACGTTCTTCACCAACGGCCAGTGCGATCCGATCCGCGCCGGGCGCTATCTGTGCGAGGCGATCGGCAATCGCCTGACGTCGATGGTCGGCCTGTCGCTGTCCTATGACAGCCTGAACAGCCGCCTGCGGCCGAGCGCGGGCCACCGCGTGTCGCTGGGTGCCGACTTCGCCGGACTGGGCGGGCAGGTCCGCTACGTGCGCGGCCGTCTGGAGGCGTCCAAATACTGGAACGTGGGGAAGGGCTTCATCTTCTCCGTCCAGGGTGAGGGCGGCTATATCCACAGCCTGGAAAGCAGCCGGGGCGTGGGCATCGACAAGGTCCGCATCACCGATCGCTTCTATCTGGGCGAGCCACAGTTCCGCGGTTTCGACATTCGCGGCGTCGGTCCGCGGATGCAGCGCATTTCCTATACCGGGTCGGCGCTGACCAACGATCAGGCACTGGTCACCGATCGCGACCAGATCATCGACGACGCGCTGGGCGGCCGGGCCTATTACCTGACCAAGGCCGAGCTGGAGATTCCGCTTGGCGCCGGCGCGCGTGAGATGGGTCTGCGCCCGTCGATCTTCATCCAGGCCGGCGCGCTGTTCGGCGTCACCCGCCCGCTGCCGACCACGGCGTTCCCGCAGGCGCGCGACGTCAACGGCAATCTGCGCTACAACGCCGACGGATCGCCGACGCTGCTGCCGTTCACCACCTATATGAAGGACGATCAGGGCCGGCAGCTCTATCTGGTGACCAACGCCGATTCGACGGTTGCGACCACCACCTGTGCTGTTGGCACCTCCGCCGTCGCGGGCGGGCCGTGCGTCGGCACCAACGTCAACGTCGCCTACACCCAGGATACCTCGCCGTTCTACGAGCAGTTCCTGGGCGATTCCGCGCGGCCGCGCCTGTCGATCGGTATCGGCGTCAACTGGAATTCGCCGTTCGGGCCGCTGCGCATCGACCTTGCCAAGGCGTTGCTCAGCCAGCCCGGCGACGACACGAAGCTTATCACTTTCAACGTAGGGACGCAGTTCTGATGAAGACCTTCAAGATGATTCTGCTCGCCGCCGCCGCGGCGATTCCGGGCACCGTCGCCCTGGTCGCGCCGGCGCAGGCGCAGGTGGCGGGCATCGCCGTCGCTAACCCGGAAGGGGCCGTCGGCCGCAGCAAGGCGTGGACCGCCGCACAGCAGCAGATCCAGACCACCTACAAGACCCAGCTCGACCAGGCGGAGGCGCGCCGCAAGGCGATCGCCACCGAACTCCAGCCGCTCTACGCCGCGTTTGAGACCGCGCGGAACGCGCCGAACGCCAACGAGGCGGCGCTGCGCACCCAGGCCCAGGCGATCCAGACCAAGGAAACCGCCGGCAACCAGGAACTCGGCCGCCTGACCGCTCCGGCGCAGCGCGCCCAGGCCTATGCGCTCGAGCAGATCCAGGCACAGCTGAGCGCGGCGGTGACCGCCGCCACCACCCGCAAGAACGTGCAACTGCTGCTGCGTCCGGACGCCGCGCTGTTCGCCCAGCCGACCGCCGACATCACCGCCGACATCACCACCGAACTCGACCGTCTCGTGCCGTCGGTGAGCACGACTCCGCCGGCGAACTGGCAGCCGGGCGGCCAGGAACAGGGCGCCGCCCCGGCCGCGCCTGCCCCCGCCGCACCGGCGCCGGCGCGTCCGCAGGGCCGGTGACCGATCCGGTAACGCCGGCCGCCGCGTCCCCCGCCACCGCTGTCGGCCCGCTCGACATCGGCCGGGTGATGGCGGCGCTGCCGCACCGTTATCCGATGCTGCTGGTCGACCGCGTCGAGGAATTGATCCTCGACCGGTCGATCGTCGCGATCAAGGCGGTGACGATCAACGAAGGCTTTTTCCAGGGGCACTTCCCCGGACGTCCGATCATGCCCGGCGTGCTTCAGGTCGAGGCGCTGGCGCAGGCCGCCGGCGTGCTCGCGGTGGAGAGCCTGGGCCTCGCCGGATCGGGCAAGCTGGTCTATTTCATGTCGATCGACGGCGTGAAGTTCCGCAAGCCGGTAGAACCCGGCGTGCTGCTGCGGCTTGAGGTCGAGTTCGTGCAGAAGCGCGCGCGCGTGTGCAAGTTCGCCGGGCGCGCGCTGATCGACGGCCAGCTCGCCACCGAGTGCGAGTTCACCGCGATGATCGCCGACCCGCCGGCCGCCTGATCGCGCGGTAGCGGGGCGGCCGCCACATCACCCGCGTCACTCCCGCGCAGGCGGCAATCGGTTGCCGCAGGTCATGCCTTGAGACGCGACGTCAGCCTGAACGGATTCCCGCCTGCGGGGAATGACGCGGGGTTGGAGGGTAGCCGGTATCCTCGCACGCGGTGATCGGTAACCCGATCATGCGGCCCCGGTTGCGTTCGCCGCGTAGCGCTGCTAGGCGCGCGCCTTCCTTTTGGCTGGTCGGAAACCAGCCGCTTCAGGAGCTTGAGACGTGAAGAAAGATACCCATCCCGATTATCACACCATCAAGGTGCAGATGACCGACGGCACCGTGTTCGAGACCCGCTCCACCTGGGGCAAGGAAGGCGACACGATGCAGCTCGACATCGATCCGCTGGCGCATCCGGCGTGGACCGGCGGCAACAAGCAGCTGCTCGACGCGGGCGGCCAGGTCGCGCGCTTCAACAAGCGTTTCGGCGGCCTCAGCCTCGCCAAGAAGTAAGCGGGAAAGCGGTGGACAGGGCGGCGTGGATAACGCCGCCTTAACCATTGAAGTCCTAGCTTCGGGGCATGTACAGCCCCGTCGAACCAGTCCACTTCGCTGCGGAATATGAGCCGGCCCGGCTCAATCCCCGCCGTTCGCCCCGCGCGCCCGTTTCGCTCGATGCAAAGGTCGGGCGCGGCGGGCTCGATCGCGCCTTGTGCAAGGTGATCAACCTGTCGCTGCACGGCGCGCGGTTGCAGACCTTTTCCGCGCTGAAGACCGACAGCCATATCTGGTTGACCCTGCGCGGCGTGGGGCAGGTGGCCGCACGCGTCGCTTGGGCCAATGATTTCGAGGCCGGCTGCGAATTCCGCACACCCCTGTCGCTCGACAGCTTCGAGGCGCTGGTCGGCGCGTGACCTGAATTGAGCCTGCGCAACCTCCAGCGTCGAGTTGCGAAGATTGAGAAGGGGCGGAAGACCGTGCCACATGACTAGGTTGCGGGAGGTTTCATTTTGACTCCGCGATCATGGTTAAGGCCACCGACCCCTCGCCAACGAACATCGGGGCCAGCAGCGGGGACAGAACTCCTTCCGTATTGACGCTGCCAGCACGCGGCGCTCTTGGGCTTGGGGTGCCGTTCGCTTCCGCTTGCAGGCGGCTGGCGGAAGAGGTGGGATTCGAACCCACGGAACGGTTGCCCGCTCGCCGGTTTTCAAGACCGGTTCCTTAAACCACTCGGACACTCTTCCACAGCCCCGCGCGGGGGCGACCCGTTCGCACTGGTGCGCGGTGCGCCCGCTTACCGGGGACGCGACCATTTGTGCAAGTCGCGAGACATGGGGGGTTCGCGGCGCGCGTTCGCTGTGGCAACATGCGCGCATGTCGGGGGTAAGCGTTCGCTGGCGTCATGTGCGACGTCGTTTGGGCCAGGGTCTGGGCAAGCGTCTGGGGCTGGGCGGAGTGTTGGCGGGCGCCCTGTTCGCCAGCGGATCGGCCTGCGCGCAGGATCAGGAGGGGTTTCAGGCCTTTCTCCGCTCGATCCGTGGGCAGGCGGTGGCGCAGGGCGTGTCGGCGGCGACGTTCGACGCGGTGGCGCCGACGCTGACCTATAACCCGCGCGTCATCCAGCTCGATCGCGGCCAGCCGGAAACCGCGCCCAATGCGCCGATCTCTCCCTTTGCCCCGTACAAGGCGCAGCACGTCGACGCGGCGCGGATCAACGCCGGGCGCGCGGCCTATCAGCGCGCACGCGGCAAGCTGGCGCGGATCGAGGCGGAAACCGGTGTCCCCGAACAGATCATGGTCGCGATCTGGGGGCATGAAACCAATTACGGGCGGGTGATGGGCGGGTTCGACCTGCCGCGCAGCCTGGCCTCACTGGCCTATGAAGGGCGGCGGCGCGAGCTGTTCACCGGCGAGTTCATCGCGGCACTCAAGATGATCGACCGCGGCGTCGCGCGCGAAAAGCTGGTGGGAAGCTGGGCGGGGGCGTTCGGCGGGCCGCAATTCCTGCCATCGGTCTATCTGCGGCTGGCGCGCGATGGCGACGGCGACGGCAAGGCGGACATCTGGACCAGCGAGGCGGATACGCTGGCGTCGATCGCCAACTACTTCGTCAATGCGGGCTGGCGGCCGGGGCAGCCGTGGGGGATCGCGGTGACGGTGCCGACGGGATTCAATCGCGCGGCGATGCGCACCACCACGGTCAGCCCGCGCTGCCCGCGCGTGCAGGAACGCCACAGCCGGTGGAAGACGATGCGCGAATGGCGCGCTCTGGGCATGGTGCCGCAGGGGCGCGGCTGGCCGGCGGACAATGTGCTGGCGACGCTGCTCGAACCGGACGGGCCGGGGCGCACCGCCTACCTGCTCACCGGCAACTATCGGGTGATCCTCGATTATAATTGCTCGAATTTCTACGCGCTTTCGGTAGGGCTGCTGGCCGATGAAATCGCAAATTAGCCTATGGGGTATCGGCCTGATCGCGCTGGGCGGCGCCGCGAACGCGCAGGGTGCGCCACAGGCGGCGTTTCAGGAGCCGGCGGGGGCGGGGCCGCGCGGATCGTCGCAGCCGGCGCCGGGCGAGGTGCGCTACGATGAGGTCGGTTATGCCGGGCTGGCCGATATGGGCGGAATTTCGGTGGCCAGCTCCGCGCTGTCACCGGGCAGCTATGTCGAGGTGACCGCCTTGGATAGCGGACGCACGATATTGGCGGTGGTGACCGGCAATGGCTCCGCCGAGCGACTGGTGCTGTTGTCGCCGGGCGCGGCCGGCGCGTTGGGGATCGCCAGCGAACCGGCGCCGGTGCGGGTGCGCCGCGTCGTCCCCGGTCCGCAGGATGCGGCGCTGCTGGCTGCCGGACAGGCGGCATCGGGACGCGGCGATGCGCCCAGCGCGCTGCTGGTCCCGTTACGCAAACGCCTCGCGCCGCTGCCGGTCGCGGCGAAGCCGGCCGCCGTGGCGAAGCCCGATCGCCAGCCGCCGCCGGTTCGCACGTCGCCGCAACCGGCGCTGACCAAACCGATTCCCCGTCCGGCCGCGCCTCCGCCCCAGCCGCGGGCGCAGCCTCAGCCGCCGACACCCGCGGTCGCGCGGCCGGCGGCTGGGGGCTATTATGTCCAGGTCGCCGCGCTCTCCAGCCGCGTTCGGGCGCAGGCGCTGGCGAAGTCGCTGGGCGGCAACGTGGAGGCCGCCGGCGCCGTCTACCGCGTCCGCCTGGGGCCGTACCCCGATGCCGCCGCCGCGGCGCAAGGCCGCGCCACCGCCGCACGCAAGGGCTACCCCGACGCCCGCGTCGTCCGCTCGAATTGATCCCGCCCACCCGAATGTTAGTGAGTACCATGACCCGCAACCATATCGCCGCCGCCATCGCCCCCGTCCTTGCGATCGCGATCGCCTATCCCACGGTCGCCGCAGCGCCGTCGTTCGATACCCCGGCGCCAGTGGCCTATATGATCGACCTGTCGTCGGGCGCCGAGCTGTACGCCAAGGACGCCGACCGCCGGATGCCGCCAGCATCGATGGCGAAGATGATGACGGTGCTGGTGGCGTTCGACCTGATCAAGAAGGGCGAGCTGAAGCTCGACACCCAGTTCGAGGTGCGGCCCGAAACGTGGAAGCAATGGCACGGCCCGTCAGCGGGTTCGACGATGTTCCTCTCAACCGGTGAGAAGGTCAGCGTCGACAATCTTTTGAAGGGGATCGTGACGCTGTCGGGCAACGATGCCTGCGTCGTGCTGGCGGAAGGGATATCGGGGACCGAGCAGGCCTTTTCCAACCTGATGAACCAGCGCGCGGCGCAACTGGGGCTGAAGAACAGTCATTTCGGTAATTCGAACGGCTGGCCCGACGGCGGCGTGACCTATGTCACCGCGCGCGATCTGGCCAAGGTGGCGCAGGCGACGATCGAGGAGCATCCGCAACTCTACAAGAAATATTATTCGCTGCCGAGCTTCACCTGGGGCAAGACGTTGGGCGCCGGGGCGGACATCACCCAGGCCAACCGCGATCCCCTGCTTGGAAGGGTCGCCGGGGCCGATGGGCTCAAGACCGGGCATACCGAAGAGGCCGGCTATGGCTTCACCGGGTCGGCCGAACAGAGCGGCCGCCGGCTGGTGATGGTCGTCGCCGGCCTGACCGGTTTCAACCAGCGGATCGAGGAATCGGTCAAGTTCATGAACTGGGGCTTCCGCGCGTGGAAGGCGCAGCCGGTGGTCGCCAAGGGCAGGCGCGTCACCACCGCCACCGTCCAGTTGGGCAGCGCGGCCGAGGTCGGTTTGATCGCGCCGCGCGACCTCGCGATCGCGGTCGCGGCGGGTACATCGCCCAACGTCACCGCGAAGGTGGTGTATCAAGGCCCGATCAAGGCGCCGATCGCCGCGGGCCAGCACATCGCCGACCTGATCGTCCAGCCCGCCGACGGCCCGGCGCAGACGCTGCCGCTGGTCGCAGAAACCGCGGTGGGCGAGGCGGGCTTCTTTGGCCGTGCCTGGGCGGGGTTCAAGTCGCTGTTCGGCGCGTGACCGCCGGCCGCTTCATCAGCCTTGAAGGCGGCGAGGGCGCCGGCAAGTCCACCCAGGCCACCAGGCTCGCCGAGGCGCTCGGCCGGCAGGGCATCGACGCGCGGGTGACGCGCGAGCCGGGGGGCAGCGAGGGGGCGGAAGCGATCCGCGCGCTGCTGCTGGCCGGCGCGGTGACGCGGTGGAGCGCGCATAGCGAGACATTGTTGTTCGCCGCCGCGCGCGCCGATCATGTCGAACGCACGATCAGGCCGGCGATCGAGGCTGGCGCCTGGGTGATCTGCGACCGGTTCATCGATTCGACCCGCGCCTATCAGGGTGCACAGGGGATCGACGACGCCGCGATCCTGGCGCTGCACGGCTTTGGTTCGAAGGGGCTGTTGCCCGACCGCACGCTGGTGCTGGAGATCGGGCCGGATGAGGGCGCGGCGCGCGCATCGGTGCGCGATGCCGGCGCGCTCGACCGCTTTGCCGCGCGCGGGCCGGCCTTTCATCAGGACGTCGCGGCGGCGTTTCGCCGGATCGCCAATCGCGAGCCGGATCGGGTGCGGCTGATCGACGCCACCGGCGAGGCCGATGACGTCACCGCGCGTCTGATCGAGCATATCGCCGATCTGCTGCCATGACGTCACTCGTCGGCAACGCGGCGGCGGTCGAGGCTTTTCTGGCGTCGATGGCGGGCGGCGCGCTGCATCATGCATGGTTGATCGCAGGCCCGGAAGGAATCGGGAAAGCCAGATTCGCGGCGGCGGCGGCGGCGCGGATGCTGGCGGAGGCGGCGGCGCCCGGCACATTGCCGCCGGGTCTGGCCATCCCCCCCGAACACAAGACCGCCGCGCTGATCGCATCGGGCGCACACCCCGATTACCGCGTGATGAAGCGGCTGCCCAAGGACGACAAGCCCGTCGCGGAGCTGGCCCGATCGATCCCGATCGCACAGGTACGCGCGCTGCAACCGATGCTGGCGACCAAGCCGGCGCTGTCCGAACGGCGGGTGATCGTCATCGATTCGATCGACGATCTCGAACGCCCCGGCGCATCCAACGCCCTGCTCAAGAATCTGGAGGAACCGCCGGCGGGTACGATCTTCCTGCTGGTCAGCCACGCGCCGGGCCGATTGCTGCCGACGATCCGGTCGCGGTGCCGGCTGTTGCGCTTTGATCCGCTGAACGAGGCCGAGGTCGCGGCGGTGCTCGACGCCGAATTGCCGGAGGCGAGCGCTGGCGAGCGCGCGGCGCTGGTGCGGATCGGCGCGGGATCACCGGGGCGGGCGCTGCGCTTCGCGGGGCTCGACCTGGGCGGGCTCGATGAGGATCTGGCGGCGATCGCGCGCGACGGCGATCCGCACAACAGCCGCCGCGCCCGGCTGGCGCGCGCGCTGGCGCTCAAATCGGCACAGCCGCGTTACGAGGCGTTTCTGGAGCGCGTGCCGGGCTTCATCGCCGAACGCGCGCGCGATCTGGCGGGCACGGCGTTGCGCGACGCGCTCGACGCCTATGACGCCGCGGTCGACCTGGCACGGGCATCGGTCGCCCAGTCGCTCGACGTATCGACCACCGCGTTCGAGATGGGCGGGCTGGTCGCCCGGCTCGCCCCGCGTCGTTAAGGACGGGACGCAGGGTTTTCTCGCGCGGGCGGCTGTTCTAGAGCGCGAGGATGGCCGAACCCTATTACATCACCACCGCGATCAGCTATCCCAACGGACGGCCCCACATCGGCCATGCCTATGAAGCGATCGCCGCCGACGCCATCGCGCGCTATCAGCGACAGGCGGGGCGTGACGTGCGGTTCCAGACCGGCACGGACGAACATGGGCTTAAGATGGTGCAGACCGCGCGCGACCGCGGCGTAGAGACGCGCGCGCTGGCCGATGAAATGTCTGGATATTTCAAGGCGATGGATGATCGTCTGAATATCTCTTATGATCGTTTCATCCGCACGGTGGAGCCCGATCATCACACTGCCAGCCAGGCGATCTGGCAGGCGATGGCCGACGCCGGCGACCTGTATCTCGATCGTTATGAGGGCTGGTATTCGGTCCGCGACGAGGCGTTCTACGACGAGAAGGAACTGGTCGAGGGGGAAGGGGGCGTCAAACTGTCGCCGCAGGGCACGCCGGTGGAATGGACCGCCGAGGAGACCTGGTTCTTCCGCCTGTCGAAATATCAGCAGCCGCTGCTCGATCACTATGCCGCCAACCCCGACTTTATCCGGCCGGAGGCGCGCCGCAACGAGATCCTGCGCTTTGTCGAGGGCGGACTGTCCGACCTGTCGGTGTCGCGCACCAGCTTCGACTGGGGGGTGAAGGTGCCGGGCAGTCCGGGCCACGTGATGTACGTGTGGGTCGACGCGCTGACCAACTATCTGACCGGTACCGGCTATCCCGACGCCGGTGATCCGCTGGCGAAGTACTGGCCCGCCGACCTGCATTTGATTGGCAAGGATATCGTGCGTTTTCATGCCGTTTACTGGCCAGCGTTCCTGATGTCAGCGAAGATCGCGTTGCCGCGTCAGGTGTTCGGCCACGGCTTTCTGCTCAACCGGGGGGAGAAGATGTCGAAATCGGTCGGCAACGTCACCGACCCGATCGAGCTGGCCGATCGCTTTGGCGTCGACCCACTGCGCTATTTCCTGCTGCGAGAGGTAAGCTTCGGCCAGGACGGCAGCTATTCCGAGGACGCGATCGTCACGCGCTGCAACGCCGATCTCGCCAACAACCTTGGCAATCTCGCACAACGCTGCCTGTCGATCATCGCCAAGAATTGCGACGGTAAGGTGCCGGCGGCGGGCGCGCCGAGCGGGGCGGAGGAGGCGCTGGTCGAGAGTGTCGATGCCGCAGAGGCGGGGCTGCACGCGGCGATGGGCGATCTGGCGATCCACGCCGCGCTCGACTCGATCTGGGCGGCGGCACGTGACGCCAACCAGTATTTCGCCGATCAGGCGCCGTGGAGCGTGCGCAAGACCGATCCGGCGCGCGCGGACACCATCCTCTATTACACGGCGGAGGCGGTGCGCCGCATCGCGATCATGGCGCGCTGGGCGATCCCGGCCAGCGCCGACAAGCTGCTCGACCTGCTCGGGCAGGAGGCTGACGTGCGCGATTTCGGCGCGCTGGCCCGGCCGATCGCGGCAGGCATCGCGTTGCCCGCGCCCAGCGGCGTGTTCCCCCGCCTGGAACTGAGCGAGCCGGCGGCATGAGGCTGGCCGACAGCCATTGCCACCTGAATTACAAGGGATTGGCCGAACAGCAGGATGCGGTGATCGCGCGCGCGCGCGCCTCCGGCGTGGTCGCGATGCTCAACATCGCCACGCGCGAGAGCGAGTGGGACGACGTCCTCGCTGTCGCCGAGCGCGAGGATGATGTGTGGGCGACGGTCGGCATTCACCCGCATGAGGCCGACCAGCACAGCCATGTCGACACCGCAAAGCTGATCGCGCGTGCGCAGCACCCGCGCGTCGTCGGGATCGGGGAAAGCGGGCTCGACTATTATTACGATCACAGCGATCGCGAACGCCAGCAGGCCAGTTTTCGCGCGCATCTGGCGGCGTGCCGCGACACCCAGTTGCCGATCGTCGTCCACACGCGCGATGCGGAGGCGGACACCGCCGCGATCCTCGCCGACGAGCTGGGGAAGGGGGCGTTCCCCGGGGTGATCCATTGCTTCACCGCCAGCGCCGATTTCGCGCGGACCGCGCTCGACCTGGGCTTCTACATCTCGATTTCGGGGATCGTGACGTTCAAGAACGCGCGCGATCTTCAGGAAACCGCGGCGTGGCTGCCGCGCGATAGGCTATTGATCGAGACCGACGCGCCGTTCCTGGCCCCCGTCCCGCATCGCGGCAAGCCGGGCGAGCCGGCGTTCGTCGCCGACACCTGTCGCTTCCTGGCCGGGCTGCGCGGCGAGGATGCCGACGAACTGGCCGAGGCGACCCGCGTCAATTTCCACCGCCTGTTCGCCAAGACGGGCGCCGCGTGAAAGTCCGCATCCTCGGTTGCGGAACCTCCTCGGGGGTTCCGCGGATCGGGAACGACTGGGGCGCGTGCGACCCTGCCGAGCCGAGGAACCGGCGCACGCGGGTGTCGATCCTGATCGAGAGCGCGACGACCCGCATCCTGGTCGATACCGGGCCGGACCTGCGCGCGCAGCTGCTCGACGCCAATGTCGCGGAGGTCGATGCGATCATCTGGACCCACGATCATGCCGACCACACCCACGGCATCGACGACGTGCGCCGGCTGTTCCATGCGCGCCGCGCCCCGGTGCCGGGCTATGCGCGCGCGGCGACGGCGGCGGTGCTGCGCGATCGCTTCGCCTATGCGGTGACCGGCGGCGACGGCTATCCGGCGACGATCGACCTTGAGGAACTCCCCGACACGCTGCGCATCGGCGATATCGCGGTAGCGGTCGTGGATCAGCCGCATGGCAGCATCACATCGGCGGGATTGCGCTTTGTCTCCAGTGGGAAGAGCATATCTTACGCTACGGATTTCAATATCTTAACTGAATCCATGCAAACTCTGTATAAGGACAGCGATGTGTGGATCGTCGATGCCCTGCGCCGCGCGCCGCATCCGACCCATCCGACGCTCGATCAGGCCGTCGGCTGGGCTGCCGCGCTGGGCGCCGGGCGTAGCGTGCTGACCCATATGGATCAGTCGATGGACTATGCGACGCTGGTCGCCGAACTCCCGCGGGGAATCGAGCCGGGCTATGACGGGCTGGAGATCCGACTGTGACCGCCCAGTCGGCCAATTATCTCTGGGCGATCGGCGCGCTGGTCCTCGCGGTGAGCGCGCTGGTGGCACAACGCGCGTCGATCGGTTCGATCCTGCGTTCGCTGATCGCCTGGGCTGCGATCATCGGGCTGATCGTCATCGCGATGACCCAGCGCGAGCAGATCGAAGCGCTGGTGACGACCACGGCGGACCGTCTCGGGCTCGGCGGGCAGACCGTCGAAGGCGAAACCGTCCGCATCGCGATGAGCGAGGACGGCCATTTCTGGGCGCGGGTACAACTCAACGGCTATGCCCGGCGGATGCTGATCGACAGCGGCGCGACCGTGACTGCCTTGTCCCAGGAAACCGCGCGCCGCGCCGGGATCAAGGTTGGCGAGGATGGCTTTCCGGTGGTGATCGAAACCGCGAACGGCAGCGTCAAGGCCGAGCGCGGCCGCGTCGCGCGGCTGGCCATCGCCGGGTTGGAAACGCGCGACCTGAGCGTGGTCGTGTCACCGGCGTTCGGCGACATGGACGTGCTGGGCATGAACTTTCTGTCGCGGCTGGGGTCGTGGCGGGTCGAGGGCCGCACGCTGGTGCTCGATCCCCGGCGGGAGGGACAGCATCCACCCCGCGATACCGGCGCATAATTTACATAATGTATATTATCGGTCTTATGGATTTGGCGAAAGGAGCCCCCTCATGATCGAGCGGCTGGTGGCGATCATGGCGCGGTTGCGTGACCCCGAGAACGGGTGCGAATGGGATACGGTCCAGACCTTTGCGACGATCGCGCCGTACACCGTCGAGGAGGCCTATGAGGTCGCCGACGCGATCGCGCGCGACGATATGCCCGACCTGAAGGACGAATTGGGCGACCTCTTGCTCCAGGTCGTGTTTCACAGCCGCATCGCCGAGGAAGCTGGGCTGTTCGCGCTGAACGATGTCGTCACCGCGATCAGCGACAAGATGGAGCGCCGCCACCCGCACATCTTTGGCGACGCGGCCGAGGGCGGCCATCACCTCTGGGAAGCGATCAAGGCCGAGGAACGCGCCGCCAAGCCCGATGGCAGCGCGCTGGCCGGGGTGGCGATCGGCCTACCCGCGCTGCTCCGCGCCGAAAAGTTGCAAAAGCGCGCGGCGCGTACCGGGTTCGACTGGCCGGACGCGGATGGCGCCCGCGCCAAGATCGACGAGGAAATCGCCGAGGTCACCGCCGCCGCCACCGATGCCGAGCGCGCCGAGGAAATCGGCGACCTGCTGTTCGCGGTGGTCAATTGGGCGCGCAAGCTGGGGATCGATCCCGAAGCGGCGCTGCGCGCGGGCAATGCCAAGTTCGAGCGGCGTTTCCGCGCGATGGAGGCGGCGGCGGGCGACGCCTTCGTCGCGCTCGACCTCGATGCCAAGGAATCGCTTTGGGTGACCGCCAAGTCCATGACATGATCCCCGCCCCGACGCCGGTTCCGTCAGGAGGCATAAGCGATGAAGCAGCGGATCGACTTGGTGACGATCATCGGCCTGGCGATGCTGCTGATCCCACTGTCGACGATGTGGCACGAGATCGGCGGACATGCCGCCGCCTGCGCGGTGCAGGGCGGCCGGGTGACGACGATCGGCGCATTTTACGTCGATTGCGAGGGATTGGCCGGGTGGCGGGACATCGTCGTCGCCATCGCCGGCGTGGGCGTCAATACGGTGGCGGCGCTGGTCGCCTATGCCTTGTGGCGCCGCGCGCGCGGTGATCTTGCCCGGCTGGTGCTGTGGTATGTCTGGGTCGGGCAGGCGTTCGTCGCCGCCGGCTATTTCTGCTTTTCGGGCGTGTCGGGCTTTGGCGACCTTGGCACCGGGACCGGCGGATCGCTCGCCACCCTGCCCGGCGCGATCCCGATCCGGCTGGGTGAGATCGTCTTTGGGATCGGCGCCTATATCCTGCTGGTGTTCGCGGCGATCCGCGCGCTGAACACGATGCTGGGCACCGGCCCGGACACCCGTGGCACCCGGCGGCGCATCGCCCACGGATACTATGTGGTCGCGGGTGCGTCGGCGGTGCTGGTCGGGCTGCTCAACCCGGTCGGCCTGCTGATCACGATCCTGTCGGCGGCGGCGTCATCGTTCGGCGGATTGGCCGGGCTGATCTCGGTCGGCTATGCCGTGAGCGATAGCGGCGAGGCCAAGGATTTCCGCATCGCACGCAACTGGGTGGTGTTTGGTGCCGGCGCGTTGGTTCTTGCGGGGTTTGCGGTCATCCTGGGACCATCAATCGAACTTCTCTAGCGCGCATCGTTCGGGCCAGCCGCAGGGTGCGGTCGGTACTCGCTATCAGATCGCCCAGCGCACCGGCATGTACAGGAAGCGGACGTCGGCCTCCCCGGCGCCGGCGGCGGGAACCCTTCCGCGCAAACGCACCAGATCGCAGGTCTTGTTATCGAGCGCCGCGACCCCCGAACTGGCCACCACCCGGCATTCGATCACAGCACCTGTCCGGTCGAACGTCGCTACGGCGTGGACACGGCCTTGCTTACCCTGCCTTCTCGCTTCGGCGGGGTAATCATTGTTATTGAACCATTTTGCGACGAAGGGCGTCTCCGCATGGCCTCCGACCATTGCCGAAGGGTCGACGCCCCAATGGCGCAGTAACGAGTCCGCACAGGTTCGGACGCCGGCGACCGCCTTGTCCATCGGCCCCAACGTCAGGGTGATCGGCGTACCGCGCTCGAACTCGAGCCGGATGTCCGTCGCTTGTGGCAAGGCGTCCCAGAACGCTTTATCGTCGGCGCGAAACAACACCCCGTTTCGACCGTCCGTCAGCGGTCCACTGACCCATCGCGTCGCCATTTCCCGCATCATCGGCATCAGAATGAGCTTGCCCGTCCCATGGGGCGCGCGCGTCACCTCTCCGCCGGTCGAGATCAGAGAGATATCGCCATTGGCCATCAGCGGTGTCGGCCGAAATCCGAACACCATTGTCTCGCGCTCGTAGGCAAAATCTCGCGACAAAGTGCAACCGGTAGGGCTGTAATCCACAGTCCACTTACCTGCGGGAGCGAGTGGCGACGGTGTAGGCGAAGGCGCGGCAGCCTGCGCTGTCATCAGCAGCATCCCCGCCGCAGCCGGCCATCCCACCACCCCTCACCTCCTATCGTTGCAGGAACCGCTCATAATCGCGCGGCGCCATGCGCACCTCGTAGACCGCGGCGTCGCCATCCTCCTCGCGCCCCAGCACCTCGCCATGGGCGTGGAGCCACGCCGCCGCCGCGCCGTCGCCCGCCGCCACCGGGATGGTATAGCGCCGGTGCCCCTGCGTCAGATGTTCGGAGACGGCCGCGATCAGCGCGTCGACCCCTTCCCCGCTCAACGCCGATACTGCGACCACCTCGTCACGCCGCGCGACGTCGGCCAGCACCGCGTCGCGGCGTTCGGGCGAAAGCAGGTCGAGCTTGTTCCACGCCTCGATCCGCGGCGTCGTCTCGGCCACGCCGATCTCGCTGAGCACCTTCTCGACGTCGGCGCGCTGGGCGTCGCTATCGGGGTGAGCGATGTCGCGGACGTGGATCAGCAGGTCGGCCGACACCACTTCCTCCAGCGTCGCCTTGAACGCGGCGACCAGCTGTGTGGGCAGGTCGGAGACGAATCCGACCGTGTCGGACAGGATCGCCTTGTCGATCCCCGGCAGGCTGATCTGGCGCAATGTCGGGTCTAGCGTGGCGAACAGCAGGTTCTCCGCCATGACGTCGGCGCCGGTAAACCGGTTAAAAAGCGTCGATTTTCCCGCGTTGGTGTAACCGACAAGCGCGATCACCGGCCAGGGCGCGCGCTGGCGCCGGTCGCGGTGCAGCCCGCGCGTGCGCGTCACGCTGTCGAGTTCACGCCGCAGCCGCGCCATGCGGTCGCGGATCAAGCGGCGATCGGCCTCGATCTGCGTCTCGCCGGGGCCGCCGAGGAAGCCGAAGCCGCCGCGCTGCCGCTCAAGGTGGGTCCAGCTGCGCACCAGCCGCCCGGCCTGATAGTCGAGGTGGGCCAGTTCGACCTGCAACCGCCCCTCGGCGGTGCGCGCGCGTTCCCCGAAGATCTCGAGGATCAGCCCGGTACGGTCGATCACCTTGCAGCCCAGCCCGGTTTCCAGGTTGCGCTGCTGCACCGGGGTCAGGCTGGCGTCGAACACCGCAAGCGAGATGTCGTCCGCCTTGACCGTCTCGGCCAGTTGCTCGACCTGCCCGCTGCCGATCAGCGTCGCCGGCTTGGGCGCGCGCACGCGAAAGGCGATCTTGGCGCGCACCTCCACCCCGATCGCCAGCGCCAGCCCGGCGGTTTCCTCCAGCCGCGCGTCGGCATCGCGCATCGCGCCGCCCTGATCGGGCAGCACGACGATCGCGCGCGCGCCACGCGCGAAATCCTGCGCGTCGCGATCGAAGCCGGTGCTCATGGAACTACTCGTCGTCGCCGGCCTGTTCGTCGGCCAGGTTGAGCGGATTGGCCGGCTGAACGGTCGACACCGCATGCTTGTAGACAAGCTGCGACAGCCCCTCGCGCTGGAGCAGCATGCAGAACAGGTCGAACGCGACGATCCCGCCCTGAAGCATGACGCCATTGACCAGGAACATCGTCACGCTTTCCTGTTGCCGGCGCACGGCGTTCAGGAAAACCTCCTGCAATACCGGCTGCTTGTGGTTGCTTTCGCCCACCGCGCTGACGATCGCGGCGACATCCAGCGGGCCGGACGGCATGATCGTCGAGATCGCGTGCTTGTAGATCAGCTGCGACTGGCCGTCGCGGCGCAACAGCACGGAGAAATTGTCGAACCAGGTGACAATGCCCTGCAGCTTGACGCCCTTGACGAGGAACATCGTCACCGGGGTCTTGGACTTGCGCAGCGCGTTGAGGAAGAGGTCCTGGAGAGAGGTCTGCTTGTCGGCCATGATCGGCTCCTTGGTTTTGGCGGGCCGTTCCCCGCGTTTTTGTTCGGCACAATCTAGGGATCGGAACCGGGGCCGTCCAGCACCCGCGTCGTCCCCGGCTGCGATCAATCGTCGCGGGTGTCGGTGATGCCCAACAGCTTGAGTTTGCGGTGCAGCGCGGATCGCTCCATGCCGATGAAGCTGGCGGTGCGCGAGATATTGCCGGAAAAGCGACGGATCTGGACGCGCAGATATTCGCGCTCGAAACTCTCGCGCGCCTCACGCAGCGGCGCGCCCATGATCGCGGTGGCGCCGATGCCACCGTCCCCTTCGCGCGCCTGCCCCAATACCTCGGGCGGGAGCAGGTCGAGGTCGATCCGCCCGATGCGGTTGCCCGGCGCCAGGATCACGGTGCGTTCGACGACGTTGCGCAACTGGCGGACGTTGCCCGGCCATTCATAGCTTTGCAGCGCGACCATCGCGTCGGGGGCGACCTCGGGCGTCGGCACGCGGCGTTCGCTGGCGTAATGGGCGACGAAATGCTCGATCAGCGCGGGGATGTCCTCGCGCCGCTCCGACAGTGGCGGGATCGCCACCGGCACCACGTTGAGCCGATAATAGAGATCCTCGCGGAAGCGGCCCTCGGCGATCTCATCGTTCAGGTCGCGCGCGGTGGCGGACACGACGCGCACGTCGACCTTGACGATGCGCTGCCCGCCGACCCGGCTGAAGCTCTGGTCGGTCAGCACGCGCAGGATGCGCGCCTGGGTAGCGATCGGCATGTCGGCGATCTCATCGAGGAACAGCGTGCCGCCGTGCGCCTGTTCGAGCAGGCCGGACCGGACCAGATCGCCGCTGCCGTCCTCGATGCCGAACAGCTCCTCGTCGACGCGCTCGGGCGTCATGCGCGCCGCGCTGACCACCACGAACGGCGCGTTGGCGCGCCCGCTCCAGCCGTGGAGCAACCGTGCCGCCACTTCCTTGCCGACGCCGGCGCCGCCGGTGATCAGCACCCGACTGCCGGTCGAGGCGACGCGCTTCAACGTCGCGCGCACCGTGTTGATCGCCGCCGAACTGCCGTTGAGATCGGTCTCGCGCCCGACCGAGGCGCGCAGGCTCGCCACCTCGCGCTTCAGCCGCTCGGTCTCGGTCGCGCGTTCGACCAGCAGCAGCAGCCGTTCGGCCTCGAACGGTTTCTCGATGAAGTCCGACGCGCCGCGCCGGATCGCCGCGACGGCGGTGTCGAGGTTGCCGTGGCCGGAAATCACCAGCACCGGGATCGACGGATCGCGCCGCTTGATCTCGTCGAGCAGGTCGAGCCCGTCGAGCCGCGATCCCTGCAACCACACGTCGAGCAGCACCAGGCTGGGGCGCCGCGCCGCGATCGCCTCGAGCGCGGCATCGCTGTCGGCGGCGGTGCGCGTCTCATAGCCTTCGTCCTCAAGCACCCCGGAGACGAGTTCGCGAATGTCGAGTTCGTCGTCGACGACGAGGATATCCAGGGTCATGCGGTGGTCCGATGTCGAGTCAAATTGGCGGGGCTGGGATCGGTGGTTTCGGCATCGTCGGGCTGGCCGTTCGCCACGTCGGCCAGCATCAGCGAATCGAAGATGAGCGTGACCACGGTGCCGCGCTCATCGGGGCCGTCGGCAAAGGCGATGGTGCCGAAATGCTCCTCGACGATCTTCTTGACGATGGCGAGGCCCAGGCCGGTGCCGCGGCTGCGCGTGGTCATATAGGGTTCGACGATGCGGTCGCGTTCGGCGGGCAGGCCGACGCCATTGTCGGCGATGCGCACCGTCACGCTGCGCTCGTCCGCCTCCAGCGCCACGGCGATCTCGCCGACGGGCAGCCCCTCGCCTTCACGCCCCTCGATCGCCTCGACCGCGTTCTTGACGATGTTGGTCAGCGCCTGCCCGATCTGCCGCCGGTCGCAGATCAACGTCGGCGGCGGATCCTTGTACGACAGCGCGAAGCGGATCGCGGGGTGCGCGACTTCGTGCAGGAACACCGCCTGCCGCGCCAGATCGAGCAGCGATTCGCTGCGGAACACCGGCTTCGGCATCCGCGCGAACGACGAGAATTCGTCGACCATCCGGCGCAGATCGCCGACCTGGCGGACGATGGTGTCGGTCAGCCGGGCAAAGGTGGTGTCGGCCTCCGGCGCCAGCTTGCCGTAGCGCCGCTGGAGCCGTTCGGCGGCAAGCTGGATCGGGGTCAGCGGATTCTTGATCTCGTGCGCGATCCGCCGCGCGACGTCGGACCACGCCGCGCGGCGCTGGTCGAGCAGTTGCTGGGTGATATCGTCGAAGGTCAGGACGTGGCCGTCCTCGTCGCGGGTGATCTTCACCGCCAGCGTCCGCGCCTCTCCCCCGGCGGTGAGCTGGACGATGCCCTCGCGCGCCTCACCGGCGAGCAGCGCGGCGAGTTCGGGCGCGACCTCCCCCAGCGGGCGGCCGAGCGGGCTGTCGGCGGGCCGGAGCAGATCGAGCGCGGAGCTGTTGATCAGCCGGATCGTCCCCCCGTCGCCGATCGCGATCACCCCGGCGGTGACGCCGGACAGCACCGCCTCGATCAGCGCGCGGCGGCTGTCGGCGGCCGACGTCGCCTCGACCAGCGCACCGGTCTGCTGCTGCAATCGTCCGGTCATCCGGTTGAAGGCGCTGGCGAGCACGCCGATTTCGTCGTCGGTCTTCGGCTCCGGCACCCGCGCGGCGAGATCGCCGCCGGCGATGCGCTGCGCCGCGTCGACCAGCGCGCCGATCGGTCGCACCAGCCGATCCGCCACCGCCAGCGCGACGAACACCGCCGCGCCGACGATCAGCAGCGACACGAACAGCAGCGCGATGTTGAAACGAAGCTGAAGGCTGCGCGATCGTTGCAGCAGCGTCTGGTAATCGGCCAGCACCGTCTGCGCGCGGTTCATCCGCGCGGCCATCTCCTGCGCGCCGGAAACACGGGCGGAATAGACGTAGAGGTCGGTGCCCTCGACCCGCGCGATCGACTGCGTGCGCTTGCGGCTGGTCGACACGACGCTGCGCTCGCCGCGTTTCAGTCGAGCGATTGCGTCAGAGCCGATGTCGGTCTCCAGGCTGCGCTCATAGGGGTTGACCAGCGCCAGCGCATTGATCCGCCCATCCGGCGCGACGGAGAACACCACCGCCTCCGACAGGCTTCGTTGATAGACGTCCTGGCCAAAGGTGGCGACGAATTCGCGGCTGTCGATCGGCCAGCGCTTGACGACCAGCATCGTGTGGATGTCCTCCGCCAGCGCGACATTCTCGTTGTCGACGTAGCTCAGCATCTCCTGATAGGATTGTTGCGCCAGGCTCTGCGCGTTCTCCAGCATCCCGCGCGCGCGGTCGGACGACCAGAATTCGACGCCGTACTGGAACAGCAGCGACGCGAACACCGTCACCAGGATCATCGGCACGCTGGCCAGCACGGAGAACAGCGCGACCAGCCGGACGTGGAGCCGCCCCTCCCCCGCCAGCGGCGATTGCGCCGCGCGGCGCAGCGCGCTCCGCCGTCCGATCAGCACCAGCAGCGCGACGTCGGGGACCATGTTGGCGACGAGCAGCAGCGCGACCAGCGGCGGGCTGAGCAGGCGCGGCGCGCCGTCGTTGCCGGTGATGATCAGCCAGCTCGCCAGCGCCACCGCCACGGCGATGCCCAGCACGAGAAATTCGACCGCCGGTGTGATGCCGATCCGCCGGGGCACAGCGGGCGTTTCGGTAACCGGGTCGGCGACGGACGTCATCGTTGCATGTTTACACAATCACTGTTGCCCGCAAAACACAGAATCGCGGAAATCATCACTCGATCGCCGCGCCCGGTCGCATATCGCCGGCCAGACCCAGATCGGTCAGCCGCTTGCGCAGCGTGTTGCGGTTGATCCCCAGCGCCCGCGCCGCGCGCAGCTGGTTGCCGCCGTGCCGTTCGAGCATCGCCGCGATCAGCGGGCGCTCGACCTCGGCGATGATCCGGTCATAGAGGCTGCCGTCGTCGAGGCTGGCCGGATTCTCCCGCGCGATCGCCGCCAGCCGACCACGCACCGCCGCCTCGATCTGCGGATCGGCGGCGATCGGCGCCGGCCCCTGTCCGCCGCGCAGCAT
>NZ_DATMGG010000002.1:0-4311 GCF_035555815.1 Sphingomonas sp. | reverse complement strand
CCAATGCGCGGCTGGCAACCGCTCCGGCCATTCGACCACCAGCAGCGCGTCGGCACGCGCCTCGTCCAGCCCCAGCTCCTCCGCCTCGCGCGCATCCTCGATGCGGTACAGGTCGACGTGCAGCACCGGGAACGCCACCTCGGGCGGATCATAGGGCTGGACGATCGCGAAGCTCGGGCTCGGCGCCTCCCCCTCCAGCCCCAGCGCCGCCAACAGTCCGCGCGCGATGCTGGTCTTGCCCGCGCCCAGCGGGCCGGACAGTGCGATCACGTCGCCGGGGCGCGCGACGCCGGCCAGCGCGCGGCCCATCGCTTCGCTGGCCTCGGGCGACTCCAGAATCACCCGCGCGGCAACTCGACCGTGATCAGCGTGCCGTGCCCCGGCTCGCTGACCAGCGCGATGGTGCCGCCGTGCGCCTCGACGAACTGCTTGGCCAGCGGCAGGCCCAGCCCAAGCGCGCGCTCGGCGCCGCGCGTGATGCCGGTCTGCGCGAAACGATCGAACGCGCGCGCCGCCGCCGCCTTGTCCATCCCCGGCCCGTCGTCCGACACCACGATCCGCGCTTTCGCCGCGTCGCCATCGAGGTGGAGCAGCACCCGGCCGCGCTCGGGCGTGGTGCCGATCGCGTGGCGCAGCAGATGCTCGATCGTCTGGCGCAGCCGCGCCGGATCGCCCTTCACGCTGCCGGCCGATCCTTGCACTTCCAGCGCCAGCCCGATCTGCTTGTTGCCGGCGAGCGCGGCGACGGTCTCGGCCGCACTCCCCGCGATCAGCTCCAGGTCGACGGTGACCCGCTCGCCGGCCTTGGCATCCTGCGTCAGGTCGAGCACGTCGTCGATCAGCGCCGACAGCCGCTCGACCGATTCGAGGATCGCCTGCGCATAGCCGACCCCGTCGGGGTTGAGCGGCCCGGCATAGCCACCGTGCAGCATCTCCGCGAAACCCTTGATCGACGTCAGCGGGGTGCGCAGCTCATAGCTCATGCTGGCGACGAACTGGGTCTTGACCCGGTCGGCCGCCTCCAGCGCCTCGTTGCGGTCGGTCAGCGCGCGTTCGATGCGGCGGCTGTCGGTGATGTCGAGCATCGTCAGCAGCGCGTTGCCGTCGGGCAGCGGCACCGCCGCGAACTCGAAATGGCGCCCGTCGGCAAAGCCGACCCGGCCGCCGCGCTGCTGGCGGTCGGCGGTGGCCGATCGCACCAGCTCGCCGATCAGCGACGCACGCGCGGGGTTCTCCAGCCGCTCGCTGGCCCGCCGCGCCAGTTCGTCGACGCGCGGATGGCGATCGAGGAACGCTTCCTCGAACCCCCACAACAGCCGGAACTTCTGGTTCCAGATCTGCAACCGCCCGTCCGCCGCGAACACGCCCAGCGCCTCGAACAGATTGTCGAACGTCGCGGTGCGCACGCGCAGCAGCGTGTCGCGCGCGCTGGCAAGCTGGATCTGCTCGGTGCGGTCCTCGAAAATCGCCAGCAATCCGCCGTCGGGCAGCGGCTGCGCGACCACGCGCAGATGGATGCCGCCCGGCAGGTGCCACGCCTCCTCGATCGCTTCCTGGTTCGCGCTCAGGAACCAGCCGCGCCGCTCGGCCTTCCATCCGGGGAAGTCGCGCACCTCGGGCACGCGCCCGGCCTCGCGCATCCGCTCGATCACCCGGTCGAACTCGGGGCGGTCGCGCAGCCACTCCTCGCGCATGGCGAAGATGCGCCGGAACGGCTGGTTGCAGAACGCCAGCGCGCGATCCGGCCCGAACTGCGCCACCCCGGCGGACAGCCGGTCGAGCATCGCGCGCTGGGCCTCGCCGAACCGCTTGATGCCGCTACGCGCCTGCTCCAGCTCCTCGATATCGACCGCATAGCCCGCGATCCCGCCCGACGGCAGCGGCACGTCGTGGATTCGCAGCATCCGCCGCGCCCCGCCGATCGTCGCCGGCACCGCCGCCGCCTGGGATTCGCGGGTGTCGCGCGCGATCGCGGCATTGGCCAGCGGCCCGCCGATGCCGTCACCCTCCACCAGTTCCAGCCCGCGATCGATCACGTCGCGCGCGTCCGCGCCCTCGACCGCGCGGACATAGGCGGAATTGACCATCGTCAACGCCAGGTCGCGGTCGCGATACCACATCGGCATCGGCGCCGCCTCGATCAGCCCGGCCAGCGCGTCGAACGCGGCGTGGATGCGGTCGCTCTCGGTCGCCAGCCGCGCGATCTCGTCCTCGCTCTCGGTCGCGTCGAAGAACCACAGCACGACGCCGCCAGGCGCCAGTGCCGCCTCTGGCGCGCGGGCCCCGCTGATGATCAGCTTGCGCGCCGATCCGCGCGTCGCGGCGGAGATGCGGAAACTGCGCCCGGCCCGTGCGGCCGCGGTGACTTCGGAGGCCAGCAATTCAGCGTCGGCGGGGTCCAGCCCGGCGCCAAAGCTGGTCAGGTCGGTCAGATATCGGGGCGGCTCCTCCAGCCCCAGCCAGTCGGCGACTCGCTGCGGCAGTTCGATCCGCCCGTCGGCGCGCACCAGCGCCGCCTGCGCGGGCGCGCTGGCCAGCAACGTGGCGTCACGCCTCGCGACGTCGCGCACGGTCGCCCCGCTGCGGCGGATCGACAGCCCGGTGAACAGCGCCCAGCCGGCGGCGCCGATCAGCACCGCCATCACCGCTCCCGCGATGGCGACGGTCGTGGTCGATAGGGTCAACATGTCGGCTGGATCGGGCCTGCGCTCATCCGGGTTTCCCTAGCCGCTAAGCCCGCCAAAGGAAAAGGGCGGAGCGCACCGGCGCCCCGCCCTTCGTCCCGCCGCGTGAACGGCTCAGGACCGGATGGCCTAGAACTTCACGTTCGCGGCCACCTTGAAATACCGCCCCAGGATGCCGGAGAAGTAGGTGGTGGTGCCACCGCCGGCCGGCGCCGGATAGGGCGGCTTCGAATCGAGCAGGTTGTCGACGATGAACTTCAGCCCGAACTGCTTGTTCACGTCGAACCCGACGGTGGCGTTGTACAGCCACCAGTCGCCGACCCCCATGATGTCGCGCGCGTTCGGCGCCTCATCGACGTCATACGCGCCCTTGCCGGTATACCGCGCCTGGAACAGCAGGTTGAACCCGTTGCTCTCATAGGTCAGGTTGGCGGTGGCGGCATGACGGGGATAACCGATCTCGCCCGCGAGGTGGTTGATGTCCCCCTCGCCGACCTGCTGCTCGAGCTTGTCGCGGTAGAAATAGTTGATCGACAGCCCGGCGACGCCGCCGTTGTTCACCCCGATCCGGTTGAGCGGCAACCGATAGGCCGCCACCACGCTCAGGCCCGCCGTCTCGTAGGATGCGGCGTTGTAATAGCCCTCGCGGATCATCGTGATCTGGCCGTCCGCATCGCGATCGACCAGCCCGCAGAACGAGTTGGGATAGCCCGGCGAGTCATAGCAGGCGTTGAGGATGTCGTCCCCAGCCAGCGAGGTGATCGCCCCGGTCAGCTTGATGTTGATCCAGTCCGCCGACAGCGAGAAGCCCGGAATGAAGCGGGGTTGCAGGATCACGCCCGCGGTCCAGCTGTTCGCCTTCTCGTTGCTCAGGTTCGGGTTGCCCGACACGGTGACCGGCACGGTGAAATCGCTGTAGTCCGACGTGAAATCGGCCGTGTTGATCCCCGCCGCCGCGCAGTTCGCCTGCCGCACGGACGGGTTCGGCCCGCTGTCGACGTAGCGGGTGTCGCACGGATCGCTGCCCAGGTCGAACGCCCGCGAGGTCGGGTTGAACGCCTCGGTGATCGCCGGCGAACGGATCGACCGGGTGAAGTTGCCGCGGAAGGTCATGCCGGGGAAGAAGCCCAGCCGCCCGCCGGCGGTCCACGTCAGGTCGCCGCCCGACAGCGAGTTGTCGACGTAACGCGCCGCGCCGTCCAGCTCGAGCGTGCGCAGCCAGCGCAGTCCGTTCGCTTCGCTGACCAGCGGCACCACCAGCTCGCCGAACACCTCGTTGGTGTGGAACTGGCCCGAGATCGGATCGATCGGGATGATCCGGCCATATTGGGAATAAGTGCCGTCGCCATTGTCCTCGCCGCGGTAATAGCTGCCCGGATCGAAGCTGGTCTTTTCGCGGCGATGCTCGAAGCCCGCCGAGACCTTCACGTCGTTGCCGAACAGCGTCGCCACCGGGCCAGTGACGTTGGCGTTGAACACCAGCTGGTCGTTGATCGAGATCGGCCGCGCGATCGCGAAGATATAGTCGCGCGCCGCCTGGCTGGCCTGCCCGACGCCGAAGATGTTGAGCGGGGCGCAGGTGCTGCTGATCGTCTCGGCGGACGAGTTGACGGCACCGGGCCGGCAG
>NZ_DATMGG010000001.1:0-4839 GCF_035555815.1 Sphingomonas sp. | reverse complement strand
GCGGCGCGAGCCGTAGCTGTTGAAGTCGGCCTTGCTGACCTGGCGCTCCATCAGCCAGTGGCCGGCGGGGCTGTCGGCCTTGATCGATCCGGCGGGGGAGATGTGGTCGGTGGTGATCGAATCGCCCAGGATCGCCAGCGGCCGCGCGTCAATGATGTCGGTGACCGGCGCCGGATCCATCGTCATCCCGGCGAAATAGGGCGGATTGGCGATATAGGTCGACGCGGGCGGCCAATTGTAGGTGTCCGACCCCTCCACCGCGATCTTCTGCCAGTGGGCATCGCCGCGATAGACGTTGCCATAGCGCGAACGGAACATGTCGTCGTCGATGTTGGCGGCCATCACCGATGCGATCTCGTCATTGGTCGGCCACACGTCGCGCAGGAACACGTCGGCGCCGTCCGACCCCTGACCCAGCGGGGTTTCGGCCATGTCCTCGGTCACCGTGCCCTTCAGCGCATAGGCGACGACCAGCGGCGGCGAGGCGAGGAAATTGGCGCGCACGTCGGCCGACACGCGGCCCTCGAAGTTGCGGTTGCCCGACAGCACCGACGCGGCGACGATGTCGTTGCCGTTGATCGCGTCGGAGATCGGCTGCGCGAGCGGGCCGGAGTTGCCGATGCAGGTGGTGCAGCCATAGCCGACCAGGTTGAAGCCCAGCGCATCGAGATCCTCGGTCAGCCCGGCCTTGTCGAGATAGTCGGTGACGACCTGCGAACCGGGGGCGAGCGACGTCTTGACCCACGGCTTGGGCTTCAGCCCCTTCGCGCGCGCCTTGCGGGCGACCAGGCCGGCGGCGACCAGCACCGACGGGTTCGACGTGTTGGTGCAGCTGGTGATCGCGGCGATGACGACGTCGCCGTCCCCGATGTCGTGCGCGGCGCCGGTCACCGGCACGCGGACCGGCTGTTCCTTCTTGTAGACCTTGAACAGGTCGCCGTTGAACACCTCGTCGACCTTGTTGAGCGACACGCGGTCCTGCGGACGCTTCGGACCGGCCAGCGACGCGCCGACCTCACCCATGTCTAGCTCCAGCGTGTCGGTGAAGATCGGGTCGGGGGCATTGTCCTCGCGCCACATGCCCTGCGCCTTGCAATAGGTCTCGACCAGCGCGATCTCGTCGTCGGGCCGGCCGGTCAGGCGCATGTAATCGAGCGTCTTGTCGTCGATCGGGAAGAAACCGCAGGTCGCGCCATATTCGGGCGCCATGTTGGCGATGGTCGCGCGGTCAGCCAGCGTCATGGTGGCGAGGCCCGGGCCATAGAATTCGACGAAGCGGCCGACCACGCCCTTGGCGCGCAGCATCTGGGTGACGGTCAGCACCAGATCGGTGGCGGTGATGCCCTCCTTCAGCTTGCCGGTCAGCTTGAAACCGACCACCTCGGGGATCAGCATCGACACCGGCTGGCCGAGCATCGCCGCCTCGGCCTCGATCCCGCCGACGCCCCAGCCGAGCACGCCCAGGCCGTTGATCATCGTCGTGTGGCTGTCGGTGCCGACCAGCGTGTCGGGATAGGCGATCGCGGTGCCGTTGTTGTCGGTCGACCACACGCCGCGGCCGATATACTCAAGGTTGACCTGGTGACAGATGCCGGTGCCGGGGGGGACGACCTGGAAATTGTCGAGCGCCTTCGATCCCCACTTCAGGAATTCATAGCGTTCGATGTTGCGCTGATATTCGAGCGCGACGTTGTCCTCGAACGCCTTGGGCGTGCCGAACTCGTCGACCATCACCGAGTGGTCGATGACGAGGTGGACCGGCACCTGCGGATTGATCTTGGCCGCGTCGCCGCCCAGCTTGGTGATCGCGTCGCGCATCGCCGCCAGGTCGACGACGCAGGGCACGCCGGTGAAATCCTGCATCAGCACGCGCGCCGGGCGGTACTGGATCTCGCGATCGGGGGCGACCGGGTTGTTCTGCCAGTCGACGATCGCCTGGGCATCCTCCGGCGTGACGGTCACGCCGTCCTCGAACCGCAGCATGTTCTCCAGCAGCACCTTCATCGAGAAGGGCAGGCGGCTGATGTCGCCCAGTTTCGCGGCCGCCTTGGCCAGCGAGTAATAGTCGTAGCTCTTGCCCGCCGCGGTGAGCGTCGAGCGGGTGGAGAGCGTATCCTGGCCGATGGCGGTCATGGGGGGTCCTTCCCTGTTGTGCGGCCAGCCATGGGGAGCGCGGCGGGGAGGCGACGGGCGCGGCGGCCGAAGTCGGTCGCGGCCCATCGCACGAAGCGCGCCCGGACGGGCGAATGCGAGAGTCGCCGCGCGATAGCAGCGGGGTGGGGAGAGGGAAAGGGCCTGGGTGCGCCGCGGCGCAATCGGGCGGCCGGCGCCGTCCCGGTCCCGGCGCGGTCAGGTTTCGCGCAGGATGATCTTGGTCGGCAGCATCACCGATCTGGGCCGGCCGCCGTCGATGCGTTGCATCAGCTTTTCGACCAGGATCGCGCCGGCGACGCCGGTTTCCTGCTCGATCGTGGTGATCGCCGGATTGAAATGCGCGCTGGGGGGGATGTTGTTGTAGCCGACCAGCGAATAGTCGCGCGGCGCCACCCGGCCCTGTTCGCGAAACGCGCTGATCACCGCCATCGCCGCGGTGTCTGAAAAAGCGAACACCGCGTCGGGCGCCGCGCCGGCGCGCAGATGGTCGGTGACGGACTGATAGGTCGCGGCGAACGTCATCGATCCGGTCGGCAACTGGTCGATCGCGATGTCGTCGCGGCCGGCGGCGGCAGCGCACAGGCCATCGTGGCGCAGGCGGATCTCCTCATGATCGACATTGCCGACGAACAGCCAGTTGCGGCGGCCCTGCGCCAGAAAGCGCTCCCCGGCCAGCCGGCCACCGGCCAGGTTGTCGCTGCCGACCGCGCAATAGCCGGCGTCCTCACGCACCGCGCCCCACACCACCATCGGCACGTCCTTGCGCGCCAGATCGCGCAGCATCCCGTCGCGCGCGCCCTGACCCAGCACGATGAAGCCATCGGTGCCGCGCGAGCGATAGAGATCGATGAAGCCGGCGGCGCTGTCGAGTCCCGACGGCGACAGCAGCAGGTCGACGTCGCGGACCGACAGCGCCTCGGACACGCCGGCCAGCAGCTCGAAGATGAACGGATCGCCGATCGCGCCGTGCCGGTGCGATCCGAAATCGAGCACCACCGCGACGGTATTGGTCCGCGCCTGCCGCAATTTCTGGGCGTTGCGATTGACCGCATAGCCGTGTTCCCGCGCGACCGCGAGCACGCGGTCGCGCGTCTTGGCTGACACCAGGCTGCTGCCGCCCAGCACCCTCGACACGGTCGGCTTGGAGACGTTCGCGAGCCGGGCGATATCGTCCATCGTGATCGCGCCGGTCAGGCGCGGCGGCCGGCGGCGGCTCGATTCCTCATCGCTCATCGGCCGACTATGCCGCTGAAATGCATCTAGGCAAGCTCTGGGTACCGGACGAAATCTTGTGAAACATCTATTGAAATGCATTTCATAAACCGATAGCCGTGGCTGGACCGGGCGAAACAGCCGGGGTGATTGGGGAGGACGCGGATGGCTCAGCGGAAGATGATGGCATTGCTCGTGCGGGGTGCCGCGCCGGCGGCCCTGCTGCTCGGATCGACGGGGGCTCATGCCCAGAACGCGCCGCAGGCGGCCGAAGTCGTCGACGACAGCGGCCTCCAGGATATCATCGTCACCGCCCGCCGCACCGAGGAGCGTGGCCAGAGCGTGCCGGTGTCGCTCACCGCCTTCAGCCAGGACAATCTGCGCGAAAAGGGTATCAACAACGGCACCGACCTGCAGAATTTCACGCCGTCGCTGTCGGTGCTGGGCGATGTCGCGCGCAACCAGGAAACCTATTCGATCCGCGGCATGGGCGGCAACGGCGGCCCCGGCACGGGCAGCGGCCCCGGCGTGGTCGGCTATTTCGCCGAGGTGCCGTCGAGCGTCAGCGGTCCGGGCAATTTCTACGATCTCGCCTCGCTTCAGGTGCTGAAGGGGCCACAGGGTACGCTGTTCGGCCGCAACACCACCGGCGGCGCGGTTCTGCTGGAGCCGGCGCGGCCAAAGATGAACGTGGTCGAGGGCTATATCGACGGCACGGTCGGCAATCTGAACCGCCGCAGCGGCCAGGGCGCGCTCAACGTCCCGATCGTCGACGACGTGCTGGCGATCCGCGTGGCCGGCCAGTTCGACAAGCGCGACGGCTATGTCCGCGATGCGGTGACCGGCCGCGACTATCTCAACCGCAACAACTACAGCCTGCGCCTGGGCATCCAGTTCAACCCGACCGACACGATCAGCAGCTACACCGCGGTCAGCTATCTCGACGTCAAGGAACACGGCGGCGGCAGCATCCTGCTCGCCGTCAACCCGGCGCGGCCCTATGGCGCGCTGCTCCAGCCGTATCTGCTGGCCCAGCAGGCGCGCGGCGTGCGCGAGACCGCGCTGAGCGTGCCGACGCGCGAAGTGGCGAAGAACCTGCTGATCCTCAACAACACCGAGTGGCGGGCCAGCGATTCGCTGACGATCAAGAACGTGTTCAGCTATGGCCGGTCGCGGTCGACCAGCGCCACCGATCGCGATTCGACGCCGCTGCCGATCGCCGACCTGCTCGGCGCCTATCCCGGCAGCTACAACAACAACCTGCGCACCATCACCGAGGAGCTTCAGCTCCGCTATGAATCGGGGCGGCTGCGCGTACAGGCGGGCGGTTTCTTCCTCGACCAGATGACGCCCGCGCCGCTCACTTTCCAGACGATCAATCCGATGCAGGCCGGCGGCCTGCTCGGCGGCGGGCCGATCATCCTGCCGGCGGTGGTGCAGGCGGCGCTCGGCGTCGATGGCCCGTTGCTGCCG